>CAYODS010000005.1:19127-40912 GCA_964402765.1 uncultured Halobacteriales archaeon | reverse complement strand
AGAGAGGGGAACCGCCGACACTTCGATACAGGGGAGGGCCCGCACCGGGGGCGACAGAGGGTGCCGGACCGGGGCCGTGGAGAGCGCGGGGGGTTGGGGGGCCGCCGGACCAGGGGCGTGGGTCCCGCGGGGAGTCGAGGTGTCGTCCCCGCCCACGAGGTGAGAGACTGAGTGTCGGCCGGCGGCCGGGGGGCGAACACATCGATAGAGGGGGGTGGCGTGAGACACCGACCCCGGGCGCCGGCCCGGTGCCGCCGGTCGCCGCCCAGGCGGGGTGTCACGGCCGTCGCCGACAGGCGACCGAACACATCGATAGAGGGGTGTGTTTCGAGCGCGGCGGGACACCTGTCACGGGTTGCGATCTGCAGACGAAACGGTGGTCGTCCAGCGAACGGACTCGCGAGCGAGACGGGCGATATCGCCACCGTGACACCGCTCTCCGGCCCGATCACACATCGATAGAGGGGAGTGTCTGGGAGTTTCGTGTCTCGAACGGGACGCCGGAGGGACAGGTCCGGTATCGAAGGCCGGAGAGCGGACGCGTCACGGTATCTCAAACCTGATACCACACGGTAGCTATAACTCGTGTCCTGGATCACATCGCAGACATGGCGTACTACGACGAACCACACCTGACCGCACACTACGAGCGAGACCGCGACGTCGTCGTGATGGACTGGCACGGGTTCGCCACCGGCGAGGAGTACCGCGAGGGCCTGAACGCCGGGCTGGAACTCGCGAAGCGAGAGGGCGCCCGCAACTGGCTGGCGGACCTGCGCGAGATGGGGACCGTGGACCAGGCCGACCAGGAGTGGTCGAACGAGGAGTGGTTCCCGCGGGCCCTGCAGAGCGACCTGACGAACATGGCGATCGTCCAGCCCGAGGCGGTCGTCGCCGAGATGAGCGTCGAGAACATCATGCAGGAGGTCGGCGACGGCGCGCTCACCACTCACTACTTCGACGACCGGACCGAGGCCGAGGAGTGGCTGGAGGAGCAGGTGGCGGCCCCCTGACCCGGGACCGGCGAGCCGAGGGCCCGACGGTCCGCCGGGCGGGACGAACACATCGATAGAGGGGGGTGTCCAGTCTGGGTGACTCGACGCTTCCGGTCCGGGCGACCCGGCGGTGGCCCGTCCGACTCCCGTGAGACCGCCGTCGAGTGCTCCGTGGACCCGGCGTCGCCGCCGTCAGTTGGTCTGTTTCACCTGTGCCCGGGCGACGGACTGGACCTCCTCGTCGGAGACGCGGTCGAGCGAGGAGGACTCCCGCAGCGTGCGGACGATGGTCTCGGGGCGCTCGCCGAAGCGGAACTCGAGGAACATCCCCGACTTCGGGCCGTGGCTGCGGCGCTCGAAGTCCACCAGCGAGTAGGTGGTCATCTCTTTCATCTTGTTTATGTAGGTCTCCTGCTGGTACTGGTCGGCGCCCAGCGAGTCGGTGAGGAACTGGTAGACCGAGTACCCCGACGTGGAGCGGGCACTGCCGTCCTCGGTCTCCTGGGCGACGGCGGCGGTGGCGTACAGGCAGAGCTTCTTCTGGTTGCTGATGCCCCGCACGACCTCGAGGACGCGGTTCTTCTCGACCTTGTCCTGGGCTTCGCGCACGTGGTCGGTGACGATGCGGTCGTCGCCCTCGCGCTCGGCGAGTTCGCCCGCGACCCGCATCAGGTCGATGGCCTTCCGGGCGTCGCCGTGGGTCTGGGCGGCGACCGCCGCCGCGAGGGGGATCACCTCGTCGTCGAGCACGTCCTCGCGGAAGGCGTCCGTGCGACGCCGGAGGATCTGCCGGAGCTGGTTGGCGTCGTAGTCGTCGAAGTGGACGTCCTCGGGGGTGAACGAAGACTGCGCCCGCGAGCCGACGGACTCCATCATCTTCGTGTCGTTCGAGATGGCCACGACGGAGACGTGGGCCTCCAGTTCGTCGTTCGCCTCCGCCCGCGAGAGGTTGTACAGCAGTCGCGAGAAGGCGGGCTCTTTCTTGTCACGGCGGCCCACCAGCATGTCGAGTTCGTCCAGCACGAACACGACGGTGTCGAAGTTCTCGTTGATGATGCGGTACAGTTCGTCCCACTTGTCCTTCGTCGCGACGCCGTGTTTCGGCACCTCGACCTCCACGCCCGCCTCGGCGGCGGCCTGCTCGGCGAGTTCGTAGATGGCGACGCCGAGCGTGTCCAGGTCCTGGCAGTTCACCTCGATGGTGCCGAAACTGATGTCCCGGGAGTCACAGATCTGGGTGAGCTTCTTGCAGACCGCCTTCGTGATGAGGGACTTCCCGGTGCCGCTCGGACCGTACAGGAAGAGGTTCGGCGGCCGGTTGTCGCCCAGGGCGACCCGCAGCATCTTCGTCACCTCCTGGAGTTGCCGGTCGCGACCGACGATACGGTCCTCACCGACGATGTGGTTCGGGTCCAGCAGCGACCGGTCGCGGATCAGCCCCTCCTGTTCCTCGTACTCGAGCATCATCTCCTCGATCGAGGGCGACCCGTCGTCCGAGAGCGACGCCGACTCGGCGTCACTCACCTCCCCCCCGTCCCCGTACGTCGTGTCGGATTCGTCGGCGCCCATGCTCCGGGGCAATACAACCCGTTGACAAAAGCGTTGTGCAACCTCTATCGAAGTGTGATACCGCGGATGAGGCCGTACACCACCGTTTGAGACGGTGTGAGCGCCGTCCGTGGCGTGAGAACAGGAGAGCTCTGACGATGTGTTCGCACGACGTGCGTCAGACACCCATCATCGAACGGATAGGTGAGCACCACCCGGGTCGTCGAAACGCCTAAGCGGTGGGCACCACCCACGTCGGGTGATGAGACGAGTCGTGAACCTGTTCTCGGCGGGGGGTTCGGTCCCCGTGGGGCCGGGGGTGTGACCGACCGATGCGGGTAGAGTACCACGGCACCGGTCGGCCGCGGCTGGCGGTCCTCGGGCAGGTACACGGGAACGAGCCCTGCGGTCGCGTGGCGATAGACCACATCGAGAACAGGGCGCGAGCGGGGGCGTTCAGCGGCGGCGGCTCCGTGCTCACGGTCGTCGCGAACGAGCGTGCCGCCGAGCGGCACCGCCGGACGGCGCTGTGGGCCGACCCCGACCGCGACGGGACGGGACCGGGACCGGGCGGCGACCTCAACCGGGCCTACGGGGACGCCGACCCGACGGCCCCGAGGTACGAGCACCGTCTCGCCGCCGTCATCGCGTCGGTCACCGACGGGCTACCGGTGTACGACCTGCACTCGACCACCTCGCGGCGGACGGAGCCGTTCGCGATCGTCGCCGCCGACGCCGTCCCGGAGGACGAGGTGGGCGAGTACGCGACCCGGGTCCGCAACACCGGCGTCGACACGGTCCTGAACTTCGAGGTCGGCGACGGCTCCGGCGTGCACCACCTCGGCAGCGTCGAGGTCGAACACCTCCAGAAGGGCACTCCCCAGGCGGCCGCCCAGGCCCGGCGGACGGTCGACCGCCTGGTCGCCGCCCACGGACTCACCGACGACGACCCCGACCCCGCGACGACGGTGACGGAGTACACCGTCACCGAGGCGCTCACGCCCACCTGTGGCGCCGTCAGAACCGACTCCGACGCTGCCCCGGGGGCGTTCGACCCGAGCGAGTGGTCCCTGTCGGCCGACGGGTTCGAGTCCGTCGACCCGGGTGACATTATCGCCGTCCGGGAGCGCGACGGCGAGACGGTGCGGATGGTCGCCGACGAGTCGTTCACGCCGGTCCTCGCCGACACCCGGGGGTCGAACCTCGGGTACGTCGCCCGACCGTCGTCGAGACTGTTCCAGGGGTAGTTCCGACCACCCGTCCGTCGAAGGATACATTACCGACGACTGGGGTGTCTCTGTCAGTGTCAGGACAGTCGGCCGGGGCGTCGCCACAGGTCGTCGACCTGTCCGAGCGGTCGGAGGTGACCGGGGAGTTCGCCGCGGTCGAGTTCGTCGGAACCGCCGACCGGCCGGTCCGGATCGACGGCGCGGTCTTCGACGGTCCGGTCACCTTCTCGGAGGTGTCCCTCCGTGCGCCACTGGAGGTGATCGACTCGGAGTTCGGGGACGACGTGCGGTTGGTCGGCGTCGAGGTCGACCCCGCGGACGGGGACGGGCGTGGCCTGACAGTCCGCGGCAGCACCGTCGCGGGAGATCTGTCCTTCGAGGAGGTCGTCTGTCACGGGTCGGTCACCGTCGAGCGCTGTTCGTTCGGTGCCGCCCTCGACCTCGGCGGGACGCGGATCACCGGGCCGACCCTGTTCCGTGCCCTCTCCGTCCAGGGACCGGCCAGTCTCTCGGGAGGGACGTACCGGAACCGACACGGGCAGTCGTTCGCCCCCGCCGTCCGGATCGAGGAGGCGACGTTCGCGAGCGACCTCGACCTGCAGGAGGCGACCGTCGGCGGGGACGGCGCCCAGGCCCCCACCGGCGGACTGGAGTGTCGTGACCTGTCGGTCGAGGGTGAACTGGACTGCTGGCGGTGCACGTTCGGCGAGGGGCCACACGGCGTCGCCGCGCGGTTCGACGCCGACCTCGGGGCGGCGGACTTCGAGGAGGCGACGTTCCGGTCGGACGTGGACTGCACCTTCGTCGAGTTCGGCGACCGGGTGCGGTTCGACCGCGTGGAGTGTGCCGGGGAGGCGGACTTCACCGGCGCCAGTTTCCGCCGGGCGACGTTCGTCGGCGCACGCTTCCGGACGGCACACTTCGTCGAGACGGTGTTCGACGGCCCCGCGCAGTTCGCAAACGACCTGCTCGCGGCCACCTTCGGCGGCCGGCTCTCGTTCCGCGGGGCGCGGTTCAACGACGCCGTCCGTCTCGAGGGGGTCGACGTCCGGGACACCGCGGTGTTCCGGGACGCGACCTTCGACGGCGCCGCGACCTTCGACCGCTGCACCTTCGCCCGCGAAGCCGGACGGACCAGCGGTCCCGGACCGGGAGAGCCAGCCGCCGGCGGTGAGGGCGCCGGAGAGCGACCCGGCGCGGCCGACGGGGAGGGTCGTCCACGGGGAGCGACCGGCGACGACGGCGCCGGGGCCGAGGTCGACTTCGCCGGGGTCGTGTTCGCCGGTCGCCCGACGTTCGCCGGGAGTCGGTTCGCCCATCGCGTCGACTTCTCGGAGACGCGGTTCGAGAGCGGGGCGACCTTCGGCGGCGACGGCCAGGCGGCGGAGTTCGAGGCGCCGGTCCGGTTCAGCCGGTGTCAGTTCGGCGGCGACGCCGACTTCGAGGCGGTCACCTTCGCGGGACGTGTCCTGTTCGACGGGGGCACCTTCGAGGGCGCTGCCACGTTCGACGACGCCAGTTTCGAGGGCGCCCCGGGGGCCGCCGCACGAGACAGGCCACGGATCGAACTCGCCGGCACGGTGTTCGACGACGCGACGTTCACGGCGGCGACGTTCCGTCACGCCACCTTCGAGCACCGTGTGTCGTTCGAGCGGGCCAGCGCCGAGACGCTCGTGTTCTACCGCACCGCCGTCCGCTCGAGCGCGCGCTGTAGAGACCTCACGGTGACCGACCGCGTGCGCGTCTCGAACGTCGACCCGGCGGTCAGACTGGACTTCGAGCGGGCCGACCTGGCACACCTCGACGTCACCTGGAGCGTGGTGTCACCGGAGGCGTCCGGGGGGACGGAGGCGAGGGCGATGACGGGCGACACGGCGCAGACGGAGACGGAGCCGTCCGCACTGGCGGGGGACGGCGGGTGTGCCGTCGACCTCCGGGGCGCCACGCTGTCGAGTGCCCAGCTCGCGGTACCCGGTGGGAGTCGCTGTGTGTACGACTTCACGGCGGCGACGCTTGGGAGCGGTGTCGTCGTCAGACAGCCGCCGGAGTACGTGGCGACCGACAGCGCCCTGCGGTACTGTCGGTTCGAGCGCACTCGCTTCGAGGGGTTCGACTTCGAGCGGTACGACCTCGCCGCCGCCGACTTCGAGATCCACGGCTCCGTCGACGCCGCACCGGACACGTTCGACCCGGCGGTGAGTGCCCGCAACGAGGCCACCTACAGGCTGGCGAAGAACGCGGCGAAGGACACGGGGTACAACGACGCCGCCGGCCAGTTCTTCCAGCGGGAGATGCGGTACCGGGGGCGCAAACACGTCGGGCAGTTCCTGACCGGTCCCGACCGGGCCAGGGCGGGCGTCCGGGCGGTGCTGAACCTGACGATGCGGACGCTGGTCGGCTACGGCGAGCGCCCGTCGTACCCGGTGGGCTGGTCCGTGATCACCATTGTCGCGTTCGGCGTGGTGTACTGGCTCGGCCGGGCGTCGATCCCCTCGACCGCCAACGGGCAGGCCAGCCTCGCGGACTACCTCGTGTTCAGCACGCAGAACTTCACCACCCTGTTGTTGCCCGGTCCGGGCGGACCAGTCGAGCAGTACGACCTCTGGTTCCGGGTGCTCAGTTCGACCGAGTCACTCCTCAGTGCCTTTCTCGTCGGGCTGTTCATCTACGCCCTGACGAGTTCACTCCGGTGACCACGTCGCGGGTTCATCTCCGCCCCGTTCATTCCGGTGACCACGTCCCGGGGTCCGGGTCGGCAGTCGGGGAGGTGTACGGGGTCCGTCGCCGACGGGGGTGGTACACGAACCGCCGCCGTCGACAGGAATATACAGCGGTCAGTGGTAGCACGGGGCGATGAGAGCGGCCGAGCAGCGACTCTCGGAGGCGGCGGAGATAACGCTCGGACTCGTCGGGATACGGAGCGTGAGCGGGCGGGCGGACCAGATGCTGTCCGTCCTCGAGGCCATCGAGGACTACTTCGGCCGGGCGGTGCCGACCGACCTCACGCAGTTCGACCCCGACCGCGTCTCGAAGCGTGTCGAGGGCGGGGACACCGCCCCGGACCGGATGTACAACCTCCGGGTCGGGCGGCTCCACGACCCCGACCTCGTCGTCGTCTGCAACATCGACACCGTCGACTACAGCGAGGAGAACTGGACCAGAGACCCCCTCGGGGAGACGGGCCGGCCCCCCGAGTCCTACGAGCGGTCGGCACCCATCTGGGACGACCTCGATGACGACCGCGTCATCTACGGGCGCGGCTCCGTCGGCGGCAAGTCCGTCACCGCCGCCGCGATGGTCGCCGTTCGCAACGCCTTCCGTCGGTTCGACGACCCGTCAGTGATGGTCCTGGTCGAGGCGGACTTCCAGCGGGACTTCCGGGGCATGAAGAACTTCATCGACGAGTACGCCGACAGCGGCGTCGACCCGGAACTCGTCGTCATCGGGGCGTCGACGAACTGCCACCTCGGGTACCGGCACAAGGGGCTGATCCACCAGCGCATCGAGTTGACCGGCGACGCCATCCACGCGCCGAAGGCAAACCACCCTGACGCACCACACGCGGCCGAACTCGCGTACCCGATCCTGGCGGAACTCGAGCAGTTCAGACACGACCTCCAGAGCGACGACGCCCTGAGACGGCGTCTCACCGCGGACGACGCACCGCCGCCCCACGGCACCGACGCCGACACCGACACCGTCACGGGGAGTCCGGGGCGGTCCTCCAGCGGTCGAGAGAGCGGTGACGACCCCGAGGGCAGGGGTCGACTGGACGGCGGAGAGAACCACGAGGGCAGGGATCGGCCGGACGACGGGGACGGTGGCGGGGGTGGGGCAGCGGACGAGATCACCTTCGTCACCAGCAAGGTCACGGTCGGCACGGACAACAACCGTGTTCCGGGGACGTTCTCCATCCACACGGACGCACGGATGTCCGCCATGTTCGACGCGGAGGAGATCGACGCCGCACTGTCGGATCGGTTGGAGGCGCTCGATACCGTCCAGTCCATCCGTGCTGACGAGCGTCTCGGGTTCAACAAGACCTGCTACGCAAAGTACGACGCCGTCGAGAACGACAGGACCGCCCCGGTGATGGAGCAGTTCCAGTCGACGGTCCGGGAGGCGGCGACGGGGAGGGCGCTCGGACCCGAGCGCGTGGGGGCGTTCTTCGAACCGAACTACTTCACCGAACTCGCCCTCTGGGGCCAGGGCTTCGACGCCGCCGGTGTCGACGGCTTCTCCAGGGACGATCCCCGGCTCATCTTCGGCACCGGCCCGACCGACAAGTCACACGAACCGGACGAGTTCGTCCTCGTGGAGAGTATCGACGTTGTCCAGGAGACGTTCGAAAGTGCCATCGAGAGACTGTGTGTCGACTGACAGTCGAGTGGCCGTCTGTCGGGTGACGGGGGTCGGGAACTCACACACCCCTCTATCGAAGTGTATCGGGGATCGGAGGGGGCCCCCTCCCCCCGGGGGGTCGAGGGGTGGGGGAGCGCCGTCAGACCACGGGAAACCGGGAAATCACGTAGGAGAGCACCCAGCACGGGAAGTCGGGACCCACCTCACGGGGGTCCTCTCTCTCCCCCTCTCTAGAGGGACACTCACACACACCTCTATCGATGTGTTCGATGTGTTCCGAGTACGACGAACGACGACCCCCACACACCTCTATCGATGTGTTCGATGTGTTCCGACCTCGTCGACGGTCCTGGAACCCCGGGAGTCCAGTGAGATGCCACGTGACTGCCTCTACCGTCCGAATCTATCGCATCGACGGCTCATCGCCCCCGAGCGGACCGCCGACCCCCACCCCCACCAGTTCATCCCGAACACTTCGATAGAGGGGTGTGTGAGTCATCCGACCCCACCTCGGGCCGCGTCCCCCACCGTTCACCGTCATCTTGTGTAATGCTGACTCGGTTCTCGTCCGCTCGAATTACACAAGAGTAACCCGCCGGAGTCGACCTCCCGAGACGGTCCCCGCTCGGCACTCCCGAGGACACCCCCTCGACCACTCCGGACGACGGTCACTCGCTCTCGCCCCGTGGCTTGCCGACGTACTCCGACTGGAGGCGACCGTCGGCGTAGTGGTAGTGGTAGACGTACGGCCCGTGTCCTCGACCGTCGTTGTGGGTGCAGTCGGCTCCACAGCGGACCCGCTCCAGCGCGAAGTGTCCGCCCGTCCGGTCGGGGTGGGCCTCGCGGTATGAGGCTATCAACTCGGGGTCGACACCCGCCGGCACCTCGTCGCCCTCGAACGGCTCGGCGTCGTCCGGCAACTCCTCCGGGTCGACCGCCCGGTCGCGGTGCGCCAGCAGCGCCTCGACGTACTCGCGCACGTCCGCCAGCGTGGCGTCGTCCTGCTTCGGGAGCCCCTCCGCGAGGTACTTCGGGAGTGACTCCGGCGCGCTGGGCTCGCCCGCCGTGGACCTGTCGTCCGTCATCTCTTATGTAATAGCTGGCCCCGGCCGACTTCAAACTTTACATAAGAAAGCCGCGGGGGGTCTGCCGGCGATCTCCCCGATTCGCGGACCGCCGAGCGCGGTCGGCGGCGAGTGGCGCGACTCGCCGGCGGTCGCCGGGTCGGTCAGGCGGCGGGTGACCCGTGACGCGGGCGCCTCGCCGGCGCGGTCAGTCGCTGGCGAGTCGTTCGACCAGGCGGACCAGCCGCTCGGCCGAGGAGCCGGTGAGCGCGGAGACGAGACGTCGCCCGAGGCGGTAGGTGCGCTGGAGGTCCCGGACCTTCTGGAGGTCGCGCTCGGCCTGGTCGCCGTCGGCCGCCTCCAGTCGCTCGGCGGCGGTCTCCAGCGACCGCAGCATGGTGTCGATCTCCCGCCGGGCCTGCCGGTCGAGCAGGTCCTGGCAGACGGCCCAGAAGTCCCGTTCGGCCTCGTAGAAGGCTCGCTTGCCCTCTCCGGGCACCGACCGCCGGCGGACGAGGTGGAGCCGTTGCAGTTCCCGAGTGGTCGAGCTCACCGTCGACTTGGCGAACCCGCTCTCCTCGGCCAACGCGTCCAGCGACACCGGCTCCTCCGCGAAGTACAGGATGCCGTACAGCCGACCGTAGCTCCGGCTCACCCCGTAGATCTCGGCAGCCCGCTCCATGGCGTCGATGACCTCCTCGCGTGCCTCCCTGACGGCGTCGTCGCCCGGATCCTCGGATCTCATCGACCGCGATACGCCGCGAAAGGGTTAATGCGTTTCGTTCGGTACGTTCGGTAAATGCCGAATATACGATCGCGGAACGGAGACGACCCCCTCGTCGTCGCGACCGACGTCGAGAAGAGCTACGAGTCCGCGCTCCCGGTTCTCGGACGGAGTGTCCGGGTGCTGACCGGCGCGGACCTGTCGCTGTACCCGGGCGAGGTGGTGGGGATCGTCGGCGAGAACGGCTCGGGGAAGTCGACGCTCCTGAAACTGCTGGTGGGGGCGATCGCGCCCGACGCGGGCGCGATCACCCGCTCGGGGACGGTCGGGTGGTGTCCCCAGGAGACGCTGCTGTACGACCGGCTCACCGTCGCGGAGACGTTCGACCTGTTCGGCACGGCGTACGGCCTCCCAGAGGAGCGGGTGCGCGAGCGCCGCGACGAGTTGGCCGACCACCTCGACTTCGAGTCGTACCTCGACTACCGGGTGGACCGCCTGTCGGGCGGCAACCGCCAGAAGGTCAACCTCGCGGTCGCGCTGTTGCACGACCCGGACGTGCTGTTGCTGGACGAGCCGTACACCGGGTTCGACTGGGAGACCTACCTCGCGTTCTGGGACCTCACCGAGGACCTGGTCGCAGACGGGACGGCGATCGCCGTCATCTCCCACCTCGTCAGCGAGCGCGAGCGGTTCGACCGCGTCCTCGAGCTGCGCGACGGTCGACTCCACGAGCGGTCCGACCCGCCGCGGGCGCGCTCTGTGGCCCACGACGGGTCGCCGTCGGGAGACGCCAGTGAGACGGCGCCCGGTGACGCCAGTGAGACGGCGCCAGGTGACGTCAGTGAGACGGCGCCCGGGCGGGGTGGTGACCCGTGACGCGAGCGCTTCTCACCGGGACGCGACACGGCGTCGCGGCGCTCGCAAGACAGCCGCTGACGGTCGCGGCGCTGGTCGTGCTCCTGCCAGTGGTGATCGAGACCTACGGGACGGCGGTGCGGTCGTTCCCCGCGGTCGCCTCGGGGACGACGCCGGCGACGACCGGGCGGCTCGTGGGTGCGCTGTTTTCGGTCGCCTTCCTGGCGGGGGTGGTCGGGCTGTTCCAGGTGGTCAGCGCGACGCGGGGCGACCGCCGGCTCGTCCTCGCGGGCTACCCCCGGTGGGCGCTGCTCGTGACCCGCCTGGCGACGACGGTCGCGGTCGCGGCGGTCGGTGCCAGCGTCGCCGTCGCGGTCCTCGCCGCCCGGGTGCCGGTGGCGGCGCCGGCGGCGGCACTCGCCAGTCTCGCGCTCGCCGGGCTGGTGTACGGGCTGGTTGGCGTGGTCGTCGGGACACTGGTCCCCCGGGAACTCGATGGGTCGGTCGTGCTGGTGTTCGTCGCCGACCTGGACAACGTCCTCTCGTCGGGACTGTTCCCGCTCACGGCGACGGTGCCGGTCCCCGGCGGCCCAGCGGTCCGCGTGACCGACCTGGCGCCGCTGTCACACCCAAGTCGGCTGCTCACCGCCGCTGTCCTGGACGGGACCGTCCCCGCGGAGCACCTGGTCCCGGCGGCGGCGTGGGTCGGTGGCCTCCTCGTCGTCGCGGCGGCGGCGCACGGCCACGCGACGGGTGACGGCGTCGGCGTGGGGTGGTCGGCGTGAGTCGCGTGTCGACCGCCGTCCGGGCGGGGGCGACACAGCTCCGGCGCACCCCGCTTCTGGTCGGCCTGATCGTCGCGGGACCGGCCTACGTCGTGACCGTGTTCTCGTGGGTCGCCCCCTCGGCCCCGGCGACGGTTTACGTCGGTGAGCCGGTGCGGACGACGCTGTCGGCGGCGTTCCCGGCGCTCACGACGCCGATGACGGCGGCGCTGCTGTCCGGCGTCGCCGGGCTGTTCCTGACCGGCACGGTCGCTCGCCCGGACGGCCGGCTCGTCCTCGCGGGGTACCGCCCGCGCGAGGTCGTCCTGGCGCGGCTCGGCCTGCTCGCGGGGGTGAGCCTGGTCGCGACGACCGTCTCGACGGCGGCGATGCTCGTGGCGTTCCGGCCGGCACACCTCGCCTGGTTCGCGCTCGGCACGGCGCTGACGGCGCTCGTGTACGGCCTGGTCGGGCTGGTGCTCGGGCTGGTCCTCGACCGCGTCCTGGGGGTGTACCTGATCCTGTTCGGGGCGACGGTCGACCTGTTCGTGTTCCAGAACCCCCTGGCGACGGACCCGCCGGCGACGGCCCGTCTGCTCCCCGGACACTACCTCTTCGAGGTGACGACCGCGGCGGCGTTCGGCGGCGCCGTGCCCGGTGGCGGCGACCTCGCGGCGGGCCTCGTCTACCTCGCCGCCCTGGTCGGCGTCGCGACGCTCTCGCTGCGCCGGATCGTCGGCCGACCGGCCCCGTGACGCTTCGAGGTGCGTCGGGATCCGATGACACACCGCCGGCGACGGGCCAGGGTCGACCGTGACCCGTCGCCCGTCCCGGTGCCCGGGCCCCGACCCCGCGAGCGTCGCCCCGGTGCGGGCCACGGTCGGCCGGTCCCGCCCAGGTCTCGGGGCGGGAGACGTCCCGGGGGCTACAAGTGGACCGCCGACGGAGCCCGGACCATGGCACGGTGCCCGGAGTGTGACGCGACATTCAACGGCGAACAGGACCTCAGCTTCGAGGACATCGAGGTGGAGTCGAACATCCTGAGTTTCCAGTCGGCGAAGCGCTTCTACGTGACCGCCTGCAACGAGTGTGGCGCGATAATCGGGACCGGCGTCGCGGGGGCGACCTGAGATGGCGCACTGCCCTGACTGCGGGACGACCGTCGAGACCGGCGAGGACGTCGCCTTCTCCGAGATGGGCGCCAAACTCGGCTTCCTCAAGGCCTCGAAGCGGTTCTACGTGGCCTCCTGTGTCGAGTGTGGGTACACGCTGGGCAGCGGCGTCGCCGGCGCGAAGGAGGACGCCTGACTCGACCTGCCAGCGCCCACCGACCGCGGGAGGACGCCTGACCCGACCCGCCGGCGCCCGCCGACCGCGGGAGGACGCCTGACTCGACCCGCCGGCGCCCGCCGACCGCTCACTCGACGTCCACCAGGTCGAGGTCCTCGTCCAGGGTGAACGTCACCCGCTCGTCGCCGACTTGTGTCTCGACGGCGACCCGGACGGGGTCCTCGCTCGCGATGGTCTCCTCTGCGTCGGTGATCCACGCCTGTTCCCAGTGTGGCGTCGCCCGGTGGTCGATCCCGGCGTCGTGCAGCCGGGCGACGACGGCGGGGTGGCCGATCAGCGCCGAGACGGCGCCGGCCCGGCGCCGCCAGCCACACTCGCCGCACTCGGTGATCACGTCGACGGCGCCGTCGAGAGCCGGCTCGTACCGGGGGTCCAGCCGCGCGACCGAGGCCTCGACCGGGCCGTTGCAGAAGTGACAGAACCCGCGGTTGATCTTCTCGATGACGGTCTGCCCGAACTGGCTGACGACGTTCGGGTCGGACTCCACGTCGTGTGCCTCGACCAGCACGGGCGGGGAGGGGACGACGTCGGGGGTCCGGTCGCAGGTGTCACACGCGAACACCACCGCGCCCTCGTGGTAGCGCAACTGGGTGGTCCCGTCACAGCCCTCGACCCGGCAGTCGTCAACCCCGATCGGGCCGTACGTCGTCTCGACGGCGTCGGTGTACGCCCCTGACAGCGCCGCCCCGACGACCTGGTACCCGGCGAACGTCAGCGCGTACCCGTCCTCGGCCTCGCGGACGAACTCCGGCACCAGTTTGCCGAGGTGGTAGTTGAACCGCCCGGAGTCACGCACGCCGACCCGCTCGCGCAGCGTCGAGAACGACACCGTCTCGTCGCTGTCGGCCGTCTCCCACAGCGCCCGGAGGATCCCCACCCGCGTCTCGTCGGCGACGAGTCCGAACGCCTCCTCGACGCTGGGTCCGGTGTCGTCGGTCATCGGTCGTCGGTTTCGCGTCGACCCGCTTCAGTGTTCTGACGGTGCGTGGCGGGCGCGTGGTCGGCGCCCCCGCGGAAACGCTTACCTGCCCGATCCGCGAAGCGCCGGTGTGATACCGCGCATCCCGATCCCCCAGGGACCCATCCTCAACTGGGTGAAAAGCGAGTACCAGGGCGAGGGCCACGCCGCCAAGGAGCGTGTCGTCCGCGAGACGGCGGACCTGGCGAACAAGATCCTCGCGAGTTACGCCTTCTACATCGATGGCCCCGACGCCCCGACGGCCGAGCACCGCCGCAAGTTCAAGGAGGACATCGAACTGTACGGCAAGCAGGCGGTGGAGGTACGGAAGTTCGCCCTGCAGAGCGACGCCCCGACCCCCGCGGAGGCAGACGTCGAGGCGATGGTGTCGGCCCAGAAGCGACTCGCCGGCGGCGACGAGGAGGAGGAGGAGGTCGACGACCTCCTCGACCGGACCCTCGACGATCTGGGTGTCGACCGCGACATTCCGGACATCGACCCCAGGGAGACACTCGACAACGTGATGAACAAGATCGACGACCAGCAGTACCTGATGTACTTCGGCATCCTCGAGCAGATCGTCAACAAGTGCATCGGCTGTGCGGTCGACGGGGAGGTGCGCCCCCAGGACTTCGAGGAGATCGAGGTCTCGCTGGAGGTGGCCGTCAAGCGGTTCGAGGGCACTCCCGAGTGAGGTGTGTTCGCGGACTGTGACGCTGCCCCGGGGTTGATGTGTGGGGCCCGACCAGCAGTGGCATGGACGACCCGGTAGAGCACACGACGGTCGACCTGGCGCCGTCGTACCGGGAGGCGTTCGAGTTCCTCGACAGCGAGACGCGGGTGGACATCCTGCTCGTGCTCGCGGCGGACCTCCGCTCGACCGTGCCCGACGGAACGCCGGGACTGTCGTTCTCGGAACTGCGCAAACGTGTCGGCGTGCGCGACTCGGGGCGGTTCAACTACCACCTGGGACAACTGGAGGGGACACTCGTCGAGCAGAGCGACGAGGAGTACCGCCTGACCGTCGCGGGGATGCAGGCGGTGAGCACGCTGGTCGCCGGTGCGTTCGCCAGCGGCGAGACGCGCGAGCCGACGGCGGTCGAGCACGACTGCCCGACCTGCGGTGACTCGCTGGTGGCACACTACGACAGCGGGAGTCTCGCGATGGTGTGTGACACCGACGAGAGTCACGTCTCGGTGTCGAACTTCGTGCCGCCCGGTGCCGCCGAGGACCGGACCGTCGAGGAACTGGTCGACGTGTTGCGGATCACCTCGTACCACGAACTGGGCCAGACCGTCCAGGGCGTGTGCCCGATGTGCCGGGGGGCGTTCGAGTGGACGGCCCGTCCCGACGTCGACACGGAGGACATCTCGGTGCCGTGTGTCGGCACCTGCGAGCGCTGTGCTGGTGTGTACACCGCCACCCCGGGGATGCTCGCGCTGTACGACCCCAGTGTCGACGCCTTCTTCCACGACCACGGCGTCGACGTCCGCCGGTCCCACGTCTGGCGTCTCGGCGATGTCGACGATGAGGACGTCACCGTCGTCTCGGAGGCCCCACTCCGGGTGGCGGTCACGCTCCGCGCCGGGGACGACGCCCTGCGGGTGGTCCTCGACGAGCACGCCACGGTCGTCGAGACCGAGCGCCGGGACGGCTGACCTCGGTCACCGCCCACGGTGGATCCCGCACCGCGAGACGCCGCGTGTACCACTTACGATCGCCGCCGGGAGTGACCGTGTGACCGCTTGACACCGACGGCGAGACGCGGACCGTGGCGTTCGGGCTGACCGAGACGGAACTGAGTGTGCTCTGTGCCGTCTGCGTCGCAGTCGGCGTGGTCGTCTAGACCGCCCCTGGTCCGACGAGACTCCTCACGGTCGCCCTCGCGGTCCCCGGAACCCTGGCGACGTTCGCCCTGGCGACCCGTCGCCTTCGCCGGTCGTGACTCCCAGAACGGTGCCGACGACCGCACGCCCGACCGATCGCCGCTCGGGTCCGACAGGGATCGAAAGGTTCATAAAGGTGCACTCCCTATGGTGTAGTCCGCGAGGACGCGAGGACACACGGACGACTCGTCTGGGACCGGCCGCTCACCGCGGTCGGGACCGGACGGGTTGGGGGCAAAAATCAAACGTCCGGTAACACGGACACGAGATGAACGCCCTGAAGGAGAACCGCAGCGTCCCACCCCCCCGCCACCCGGGCGGTGGGGTGTGAAGGCCAACTACCGGAGGGCGCGTGAGCGTCCTTCGGGAACCCGGCACCCGACGGCCGCGGAAAGCAGTGCAAGCCTGCGCAGGGCAGTGAAAATCTGTCCCCGTGGTCGACGACCCGTCGCGGTCGACGGCCTCGCCGTCGGCCCGCTGGCGGAACGCCGGCAGGGCCGTACGGGACGTGGAAAACGTCTCCCGTCCGGTTCAATTCCGTGCTCGCGGACTTCTCCCGTACCTACACCTTCGAACATCCCGTCAGTCTCGACTCACGGACGACCTCGCCAAGGCGGTACCGTCGGACGACGGACTCCACGGCGAGGGACGACGCGAGAGTCGACGCCGTCGAGCCGGTGGTGGGTGCGGACGGCAGGTGACGCGACGTGGTGCGTTCGGTCGCCGCGTGTCCCGTGGCTGAGGGTGAGACGCGACCCGGTGGGTTTTGTACTGCATGCCCGCACGGGCGCACATGAGTCGTCCGGTCTCGCCGCTGTGGGGTGCCGTGGTCGTCGCGGCGCTGCTGGTCGCCGCGACGGTGGTCGGGACCGCGCTGTTGGCCGACGACACCGCGCCGCGGCCCGACCCTGAGGGCGTCGCCGAGCAGTACCGCTCGCTCGACGGGTTCAGGGCGACGCAGGTGCAGACGGTCACGGTCGGCGGTGAGACGCGGCGGACGGTCAGGCGGGTGGCCTTGCGCCCGGGGACCGGCCAGTACCGCTCGGTCGCGCTGGAGCAGAGCGACGAGACCGTGTACGACCTGATCGTCTCGAACGGCTCCGTACAGTGGCTGTACGACCGCGACAACCGCACTGCGTGGCGGATCTCCGTCGACGGAGCGCCGTTGACGGTCAACGGGACCGCGCTTGAGCGACTCGTCACCGCCGCGGTCAACGACACCGGTGACGGCTCGGGGGCGCCGGCGCTGCCGAGCGTCTCGCCGCTCGGGTCGTCCGCTCCGTCGGCGCCCGCGAGCGGTCTGTCGACGCTACAGTGGCCGGTCGAGTACGAGGGGGTCGACCGTGTGGGCGGTCGCCGGGCGTACGTCATCTCGTCGTCGCCGGACCAGCCGGGCGTCGAGAGCGCGTCGAGTCGGGTGTGGCTCGACGCCACGTACTTCGTTCCGTTGCGGCGGACGGCGTCGTTCCAGTACGACGGGGAGCGCTACGAGACGACGCTGCGGTACCGCAACGTCTCGTTCGACCCGGACCTGGAGGGGGTGTCCTTCGAGTTCGACCCCCCGGAGAACGTCACGGTCCCGACCCGCCCTCGGACGCGGTCGTTCGACACGCGTGCGGCGCTGTCGCGTGCCACGGACGTGGAACTGCCGAGGCCGGACGTGCCCGATGGGTTCGAGTTCGAGGAGGGGTCGCTCCTCGTCACCGAGGACACCGTCGCGTCGCTGCGGTACGAGAACGAGACGGCCCGGCTCACGGTGGTGGTCACGAACGAGTCCGGCAGTTTCGACGCGCGTGGGTCCCAGGTGACGGTCGCCGGCAGGTCCGCTCACCTCGACTCGGTCGGCGGGACCAGCGTGGTCAGTTGGAACTGCAGCGACCACAGCGTCCAGGTGTACGGGTCGGTCAGCAACGCGACCGTCCTGGATGTCGCGGCGTCGATCGGCTGTGATCGCCCGACGGAGTCGGACCGGGAGAGGGACGTCGCCCCCGGTGGCGTCCGTGACGGCGATCGCCGCCGCGTCGTCGCGGAGCGGGCGGTGTCCCGATGACGACGCCGCTCTCTCTGGGGGTCGCGGTCGGTGCGCTCGTGGCGACCGGCGTGCTCGTCGCGCTGTCGTGGCGGCGGCGTGACAGACCGACGGCGTGGCCGCTGTTCGGGTTCACGGCGGCACTCCTCGCCCTCGTCGCGGTCCACGTCGCCGTCACGTACGTCGGCGCCGTGGGGTCGGCCGACCCGGGCGTCGGCCACGACGGCACGTCGACGGCCGGGACGGTGGCCGTCTCCTTCGGGTTCCTGGCGGCGTTCGGCCTCTGGGCGGTGTTCGCGTTCGAGTACACGGGTCGAGGGTCACTCGCCACCACGGCGGTCCGCGCCATCGTTGGTGGGATCGGGCTGGCGACGGCAACCATCTTCGCGATCAGCCAGACGGCGCTGGTGTCGGTGCGAGTCGCGAACGCCTTCTACAACGCGGCGCTGGTGGCGGTGATCGTGTTCGCGGTCGTCGGCGTGTTCCTGATCGTCGACGAGTCGACCCGGCTCGGGCCGCTGCCCCGGCGGGAGGCGCTCGCGCTGGCGGCGGCGGTGGGCGTGCTCGTCCCCAGTCCGCTGCTTTACTTCACGACCCCGGGCGGCCTCGGGCTGACCGGGCCGGTGCTCGCCAGCGGGGTGGCGCTCGTGGTCACCCTCCGCCGTGGGGCGCCGTTGACGACGCTGCCGGCGACCAGTGTCGTCGGTCGCGACCAGGTCGTGACCGAGATGAGTGATGCGGTGCTCGTGGTCGGTCGTGACGGGACGGTCAGGGACGCGAACCCGGCGGCCGAGCGGCTCCTCGACGCCGACGGTGGGGTCGTCGGCACGAGGTGGGCGACGCTTTTTCCGAGTGCCCCGGGTCCGGCACGCGTGGCGGGGCCGGCCGCGCCCATCGAACTCGAGCGGGGGGACACCGTCGTCGCGGCGACCGCCAGCGGCGTCCGCGACCGGCAGGGGCGCCCGCTGGGACATCTGGTCGTCTGCCAGGACGTGACCGCTCGGCGCGAGCGCGAGCGCCGACTGGCGGTGCTCAGCAGGTTCCTCGTCGACACCGTCTCCGAGCGGACCGACGACGTCGTCGAGTGTGCGACCCGACTCGCCGACGGCGTGCCCGACCCCGACCGGCGCCGCCGACTCGGCGACGACGCCTGGACGGCGACGACGAACCTGCTCGAACTCGTCGAGTACGCCCGCGACATCGAGCGTGCGCTGGCCGACGCCGACCGACGGGACAGCGACGTCGCCGCCGTCCTGCGGGGCGTCGTCAGCGAGGCGCCCCGGGCCACGCCACGGGTCCAGGCCGACCCTGACGCCCGCGCGGCGGTGGCACCGTCGCTGCTCGACTCCGTCCTCCGGCTGCTGGTCGTCGAGGTTCTCGACGCGCCGGCCTCGTCCTGTGCCGTCCGGACCGACGGCGACGAGGTGGTCGTCACGGTCGACGCCGCCACGGGAGACACGACGGCGTCGACGCCCGTCGACTCGACCCCGGGCACGGAGGGTGACGACGTCGTCCCGCGGCCCGGGGCGGCGGCACGACTCGCCCGACTGGGACTCGCGTCGGTCGGCGCCACGGTAACGGTCCGCCGCGAGACGCCAGCCGGGGCCGAGACGACGGGACCGGTCCGGTCGGTGACGGTCCGCCTCCCCGCGAGCGGCCGGACGGTGCCGACGCCGCGGGGGACGGACCCGGCGTCGGCGGTCGGCGGCGCGAGCGACGGGGGTGACGAGTCGTGACCAGCGCCCTGGGCGTTGCGGCGCTGGTCGTCACCGCCGGTGGGCTGTGGTCGTGCTGGTGTGCCCTGCGTCGCCGCCCCCGTCCGGGGGCGGTGTCGTTCGCGCTGTTCTCGCTGGCCGTGTCCCTCGGTACGGGCCACGTCGCCGCCGCCGAGTTCCTCCAGCCGACGGTCCCCTTTCTGTACACGCTGGTGTTCGCGACGCTGTTGTGGACGGGGTTCGTCCTCGACTACACCGGTCGTGGCCCGGCGGTGACCACACGGCGGCTGGCGGCGCTGGTCGCCGTCGGTGGCGTCGTCTCGGCGGTGCAGTGGCTACTGGTCGTCCGACTGGACGTCGGCGCCCCGTACACGACCGTCGTCTCCCTGTCGAACCTGGGCGTGGTGTCCGTCGGGGCCTTCGGCGTGTTCTCGGTCGTCCGCGCCGGGGTCACGTACGACGACCTCCCGCGGGGGCGGGCACTGGTGTTGACCGCACTCGGGACGACGCTCGTCTGCCTCTGGTTCGTCGGCACGCTGTTCAGCGAGCAACTCGACGCCGAGTTCGCCCGCGTGTTGCTGTTCGGGCTGCTCACCGTCGTCGTCACCCTGAGCGTGCTCGTCCAGTCCCGGTACGACCTCCTGGGGGCGAGCCCGAGCGCCGGCTACCTCGCCCGTGACCGGCTGTTCGACGAGATGACCGAGGCGGTTCTGGTCGCCAACGACCGGGGCCGACTGATCGACACCAACCGCACGGCCGAGACGGCGCTCGGTCTCGACGCTGACACCGCGCTCGGCACTCCGGTCGAGGACGCCGTCGGGCGGTCGCTCTCCGACGCCGACGGGACGGTGGTGTCGCTCGACACCCGGGACGGCCAGCGGGAGTTCCGCGTCCGGGCGTCGCCGCTCGGGACCGCCACCGACCCGGAGGGAACGGTGTACCTGCTGCGTGACGTGACCGACCGTCGGACCCGGGAACAGCAGTTGCAGGTGCTGAACCGCGTCCTCCGGCACAACCTCCGGAACGACCTGGACTCTGTCAGGGCGTTCGCGGAGCCGGTCAGGGAGGGCGGCGTCGACGCCGCGGAGGCGGCTGCCCTCGGCGACCGGATGACGACCGGCGCACGGCGAGTGCTGTCCGTCGGCGAGACGGTCGCCAGGGCCGACCACCTGCTGGCGGAGCGGGGCGGCCGGGAGCCCGAGCCGGTCGCAGCGGTCGTCGGGCAGAGCGTCGACGCCGCCGCCAAGCGCCACCCCGACGCCCGTGTGACGTACGCGGGCCCGGCGGACGGCGACCCGGCGCGGACGGACGGGCCCGTTCTCCGGGCGGTCCTCCGGGAACTCATCGACAACGCGGTGACACACGGCCGGCAGGCCCGGGTGAGCGTCACCAGGCGGGCCGGCGCGGTGTCGGTCGCCGTCGCCGACGACGGGCCGGGCATCCCCGAGCGCGAACGGGCCGTGCTGCTCGAGGGCGAGGAGACACAGCTCCGGCACGGGACCGGCATCGGGCTGTGGATCGTCAACTGGGGTGTCCGCGAACTCGGCGGCACCATCGACTTTGACGAGCGCGACGCCGGCGGCAGCGTCGTGACGGTCACGCTGCCGGGTTCGACTTCGACCGACACCACGCCGACCTCCCCGGGCGACCCGTCCTGACGACACCGGACCCGACCCCACCCACGACGGGAACGAACACGCCGCGCCAGCGACACGCGCCCGACGACAGCGGTATAGCCGGCCGACTACACCGGCGAGTCACACCGACCGGCTACACCGCGAGGCTACACCGCCGCCACCGTCTGACACCGACTTCCGGTGGCGTCGAGTGCTGGGCCCGTGCTCACGACGTGGCGCCCGGTGGTTCGTTCCCGCGGCCGGTGGCGGCGCACGGTACTTGAACGTCGGCGAGTACGATCCGGCGAACGGACGATGACGGGCGAGGGGGTGGCGGCAGACGGACGTACCTGGACGCGACGGGGGCTCGCGCTGGGTGGCGTCGGCGGGTCGGTCCTGAGTGGCACCGCCGGCGCGGAGACGACCGGCACCGCGGGCGTCCGCCGGGGTGGTCAGGAGTCGACCGCGGAGTGGGTACAGGGGGCCAAGCTCCTCGCCGACGACGGCGAGAGCCCGGACGGGTTCGGCCGGTCGGTGTCGGTGAGTGAGTCGACGGTAGTCGTCGGCGCGTACGACGACGCCACCCCGGACGGGGACTCGGCGGGGTCGGTGTACGTCTTCGAGGCAGGCCCCGACTGGCAGTAGACCGCCCAACTGACCGCCGCCGACGGCGCCAGCGACCAGGGCTT
>CAYODS010000005.1:0-19117 GCA_964402765.1 uncultured Halobacteriales archaeon | reverse complement strand
TCACCGAACGCGCCGTCGACGTGAGCGGGCCGACGGCCGTCGCCGGCGCGTTCGGTGACGACGGGCCGGGCGGGGACTTCCGGGGCGCCGCCCAGACGTTCGCGCGGTCCGGCGACGGGTCGCCGACGGGCGGCGGCGACGGGGGCGGGCCCGGCGACTCACCCCCGGACCGACGGGACGGCGGAGCGACCACCGGCACGGGCGGCGCGGGCACCCCGAACCGCACGACCGGGGGCGACGACACGGCGGTCGGGGGTCGCGAATGGTCGGTCCCGGCCGAGTGGGTGGTGGCGGCGCTGGGTGGCGCGACCGTCGGCGCGTACTGGCTCGGCAACCGCCGCCGCGACGACCGGTCCGAAGAGTGACCGCTGGCCGTCGACGGTCACTCCCTCCCGGGTGCGTGTTCCGACATCTCGTCGTCGCCGTCGTCCGCCGCCGCCAGTCCGACCACCGTCGGCAGCAGGACGGTCGGGATCCCAGCGAGGACCGCGAGCAGTCCCCCGACAGTCGACGCGGACATTCGACCCCGGGTCGACGGCGCTGGAATTCACGCTCTCCTCCGGTCCCGAGCGTGACCCTGCGTGGCTCTCGTCCGCGGGATCAGTCCTGTACCGTCCTGACGGCGTCCCCTGCCGTCGTTCCGACCCGCTCGTAGAACCGCCCGCGGAGGCTGTCGGCGTGCTGTGACATCTGCGTGATGACGACGACGGACTCGTCCTCGACACTGAACACGACGTCCAGCGGGACGCCCTCGAACTCGCCGCGGAACACGAACTGCCGGTCGTCGTACAGGTCGTCGTGGTTGGGCGAGGTCTTCCGGGCGACGTACCCCTCGGCGGTCCGCAGCGCCCGGCGCAACTGGGCCGGCGTCAGGTAGCGGTCGCTCTTCTCGGCGGCGGTGTCGGTCACTCGGACGTCCTGCAGTGGTTCGGTCATCGCGGCCGTGCAGTCGCGTGCGACCACCGGTCCGGGCGCCGCCGACAAAAAGTGCCAGGTCGCCCGTCTCGTCACTCCGTGCCGTCGGCCCCGGAGACGACGAGCAGGTACACCAGTCCCTCACCGCGGGCGAGTTCCAGCTGGTAGTAGGTCTCCTCGTACACGACGTAGCCGGTCGGCCCGTCGATGGGCTCGCCGGGGAACGGCGACGCCTCGAGCGGGTACGTCCGGCTCTTCCCGTTCAGCAGCGCCAGGAAGTCCGCCTGGGCGCCGTCGCTCAGGTTCGCGTACTCGACGACCTGTTTGTCCTCGGCCAGTTCCGAGGCGTCCACCACGGTCACGCCGCCCACGTAGGTCTGGGGGCTCATCTGTCGCTGTCCCCGGACCTCGTACAGGTCGCCGTCGTAGCGGACGTACTCGACCTCGACGAACGGCCGGAACGCCTCGTCGGTCGTGTTCGCGGTCCTCGCGCTCCCGTCGCCGGAGAGCGCCGCCTCGAACACCCGCTGTGCGCTCGGTTCGAGGTCATCGAAGGCGACGATCTCTGACGCGGGCGGCCCCGTCGTCGCGTCGGTGGTGTCGGTCGTCGTGTCCGTGGTGTCGGTCGTGTCGGCGCTCCCGGGGTCGTCGGCGGTCTGGCCGCCGATCCCGCCACACCCCGCGAGCACCAGACACAGCGCCACCACCAGCGTGGGGAGGGCTCGGCGCATGGCCGTCGATTCCTGGCACCCGACAAGTGTCTTCTGTGATTTCTCTGACAGCGGATACGGTCACGCCCGCTCGGAGCCGGTGACGGCGTGGTCCCCGTCGACGGTGCGGGCGCCCGCTCCCGACTGGCGCCCCGGCCCGAACCTGGAGGACCCCGCCCGCGGAGCCGGGACGACGATGCCTCACTCGTGATCTGGTTCCGTGTCCGACTCCGGACCGGAGTCGGCGTCGGGACTGCTCCCGGCGTCGTCCACCCGCCGCCGTGCGTCAAGTCGCTGCCGGAGCGCGAACAGCATCGCCACGCCGAACCCTCCGAGCAGCGCGATGTCCGGCAGGACGGGCAGGTTCGGCAGGTTCGGCACACCCGGTGGTCCCGGCAGGTCGGGCGTGGAGACGTCGGGGAGCCCGCCGCTCCCCTCGTCCGGGTCCGACCGGTCACCGGCCGTCCCGCGGTCCCGGTCGGTACTCGCCCCGTCGCTCTCGGTGTCCCGCCCGCCGGTCCCGGGGCCGCCGCCCCCGCCGGTCTGCCCGCCGCCGTCACCACACGCCCGGTCGGGCGACTCGACGGCCCCGTCCCCGCCGCGGTCGCTCCCACCGGAGGGCCCGAACACGTACACCGCTCCCGTGCCCGACACCTCGGGGTTCTCGGCGCCGTACGCGCCGACGAGCGCCGTCGAGTCGTCCAGCGCGACCGCGTCGCCGAACACCGCCTCGCAGTGTCCGTCGGCCGCGACGAGTTTGTCCCGCTGTGTCCACCCCTCCTCGCCCCGTTCGAACACGTAACTGGAGCCGGCGAACGCCCCGTTCGGATCCTCGTCGTCGCTCGCCCCGACGAGGACCCGGTCGCCGTCGACCGCGACTGCGGTGCCGAACCCGTCCCGTGCGTCGCCGTCCTCCGGGACGAGTTTGGCCTCGCGTGTCCACTGCCCGCCGGTGCGCTCGAACACGTACGCGGACCCGGCGAGCTCGCCGTTGGGGTCCTCGTCGCCCGGCGCGCCGACGACCACTCGCGAGTCACTCATCGCGACAGCGGCCCCGAACCCGTCCTGTTCGTCGCCGTCCTCCGGGACGAGTCTGGCCCGCTGGCTCCACTCCCCACCGGCGCGCTCGAACGCGTACACCGCCCCGCTTCTGTACCCGTTCGGGTCACTGGCTCTCGGCGCACCGACGACGACGGTCGACCCGTCAACGGCGGCCGTGCTGCCGAAGGCGTCGTTGAACGTCCCGTCGCTGGCGGCGAGTCCGTCCGTCCGCCGCCACCGCCCGTCGACGCGCTCGAACACGCACACGGACTTCGTGACCTCGGTGTCCGGGTCCCCGTCACCGACGACGCCGACGACGGCCGTCGACTCGTCCAGCGCGACCGTGCCACCGAACCCCGCGGCCCCGACGCTGTCGGCGGCGTCGAGTTCGGCCCGTTCCCGCCACCCCCCCTCGGTCCGCTCGAAGACGTGTGCCGTCCCCACGCCGGGGCCGTTCCCGTTCACGCTCTCCTCCTCGGGGACGCCGACGAGGGCCGTCGATCCGGTCACCGCGACCGAGACCCCCTGGTAGTCCTCGTCGTCCTCGTCGTCGGCGACGAGCGTGGCCGCGCGTCTCCATCGCCCGTCGGTGTGCTCGAACACGAACGCCGGTCCGGCGTCCGCACCGCTCTGGCGCCCGCCGACGACGGCCGTCGACCCGTCCAGCGCGACCGCGTCGCCGAACCAGGATCCGTCGTCGGCGACGAGTTTGGCCTGCTGGGTCCACTCGCCGCTCGACTCCTGGGCCCGTCCGGTGTCCACGGCGGCCCGCGACCCACCGACCGACGCCGCCGTCCCGGCGGTCACCCCGAGTGCTCGCAACACGCGTCGACGACTCCAGCCCCCCGCTCGCTCGCCGGGTGCGCCGTCGCCCCTCGAAGCCATCCGACATCGTCACTCGACGCCGCGATTATTTATGCCCACTGCCGACGTGCAACGAGCGCGTCGCCGGCCCGTCCGGCGACTGCGAGACACGGCGCCACGACGGGCGCCGGGAGGCCGGACGGTCGCCGGCCGCCGGCCCGCGCGTCGTCTGTGGTCGCTCCGACGGCGGGTGTGGTCACGCTCGCTCGTAGCCGACGACCGTGTAGTCCTCGTCGACGGTGAAGGTCACGGGCTCGTCGCCGATCGTCGTCTCGACGGCCACCTGGAGGGGGTCCTCTCCGGTGACGGTCTCGGTGGCCTCGGTGAGCCAGGTCTGCTCCCAGTACGGCACCTGGCGGTAGTCGACACCGGCCTCGTGCAACAGCGACACGGTCGCGGGGTGGCCGACGAGGGCGCTGCGGGCGCCGGTCCGCCAGGCCTGCCCGCAGGCGTCGCACTCCTGGATGAACTCGACGACCTCGTCCCCCTCCCAGCCGGGGTCGATGTCGGGGTGGTCGCGGGCGGGCGTCGCCGTGACCGGCCCATCACACAGGTGACAGAACCCGCGGTTGTTCCGTTCGAGCACGAGTTGTGTGTACCGACTGGCGACCTCGGGGGCGCGTTCGCGGCCGTGACCCTGGACGAGAATCGGCGGTGCCGAGGCCACGTTCTTGCGCCCGTCGCAGGTGTCACACTCGAACACGGCCTCGCCCTGCTCGTAGCGGGCCTCGATCCGCCCGTCGCAGTCCGGTTCGGGACAGTCACTCACCGGCGTCGGGTCCAGCGTCGTCGTCCCGGCCTCGGTGTACGTGCCGGAGACGGCGTCGCCGATCAGTTGCTCGCCGGCGTGGGTCAGGGCGTACTCGGCGTCGTCCTCGCGGACGAACTCCGGCACGAGTTTGCCGAGGTGGTAGTTGAACCGCCCGCCGTCCTCGACGCCCGTCCGCTCCTGGAGGTCGCTGAACGCCACCCACTGTCCGCCCTCCTGGCGGGCGTCCCACAGCGCCCGGAGGACGTCCACCCGCGTCTCGCTCGCGATGAGGCCGAACACCTCGTCGAGGTCCCCCGCCGGGTCGCCGCCGCGCTCCATGCCCCCGCTGCGCACTCACACCACTAACCGTTGTCGCCGGCCGCTCTCGCGGTCCGCCCCCACCGAAGAAATCTTCTATTGGCCGACGAACAGAAACATCATTCTACTAACATACAAGTGGTCCTGGCGCGTGGAGTGTGATGGAGGTGACGACCGATGTACGCATTCGCCCTCGGACTCGCAGCGACGGTCGCGATAATCACCCTCGGCTACGTCGCCGAGCGGTCGGTCCAGCGCAGGGAGCCGCTGCTGTCGGTGTCCCAGCCGGTGCAGGCGCTCACCCTCGGCGTGGCGCTGGGTGGGCCCTTCGTCCTCGAGAACCTCGACCTGATCCCGGTGCCCGAGACCGGCGGCTGGGACCTGGTCGCGGCGCTGGCCCTGTCGCTCGCGCTGTACGTGGCCGCGTCCCGGCTGGTCGGCGTCGGCGGCGGGACCGGGTCGGGCGCGGACGGCTCGGGCTGCTGACCGCGCCGGACGGTATCGGAACCGCGCCTGACGGCCCCGACCGCCCACGCCGTCGCCCGACGCCGGACCCGCTGACTTTCGGAACTATCGGACGCCACACGGTGCCGTTTATCATCCCGGCGACGGCACGACTCGGACGTGATCACCGACGCCCGGGTGTTGCAGGAGGAGTTCATTCCGCGGGAGGTCGAGCACCGCGACCCGGAGGTGAACGCCCTCTCGGGCGCCCTGGAACCGCTGACGGAGGCGGACTACCCCGACCCGGCCCTGCTCACGGGGCCGTCGGGGGCGGGCAAGACCTGCATCGCGCAGTTTACGCTCGACCGCCTGCGGGAGGAGGTCCTCGACCTGAACACGCAGTACGTCAACTGCTGGCAGCACTACACCGGCTACCGGACCCTGCTGCGGATCCTGGAGGGGATCAACCGCGCGGTCGACGTCCACCGACGCTCGACCCCGCGGGACGAACTCGTCGACCGCCTGCGCGCGTACGACGGTCCGCAGTACGTCGTGGTTCTCGACGAGGTGGACCAACTGCAGGAGCCGGCAGTGCTGTACGACCTGCTGCAGATCCGCCGGGTGACGCCGGTGCTGATCGCAAACCGCGAGCCGGAACTGCTGGCCGGTGTCGACGACCGCCTCGTCTCCCGCCTGCAGGCCGCCCGGCGGATTCGCTTCGATCAGTACTCGCTGGACGAACTCGCTTCCATCCTCTCGGCGCGGGTGCGCCGGGGGCTGCGGGAGGACGCCGTCTCCGGGGCGGTGCTGGAGCGGATCGCCGACGCTGCCGCCGGCGACGCCCGCGTCGCCATCGGCGTGCTCCGGTCGGCGGCCCGCCGCGCACAGCAGCGCGGCGACGGCGAGGTGACACTCGACACCGTGGAGGCGTCGATCCCCGACGCCCGCGCCACCATCGAGCAGCGCACCGTCGACAAGCTCACCCCTCACCAGCGGGCGCTGTACGAGGTGCTGGACGACCGTGGCGAACTCTCACCGGGTGACCTGTACGACCGCTACTGCGAGCGCGTCGACGACCCGAAATCGCGCCGCACCGTCCGCAAGTACTGCGCCAAACTGGAACACTACAACCTCGTCGTCGCCAAGGGCGAGAAGCGCGGCCGCACCTACCGCCCGGCGCGGGACTGAGCACCTCCGGGGACGCCGCCAGCACCCCCGACACAGTCTGGTGTACGGACGCGTATACAGGAGGACGTGAGCAAGACGATCCGCGTGGACGAGGACGTCCACGCCGCGCTCGCGCGGCTGAAGCGGGAGGACGAGAGCTTCAGCGGCCTCCTCGACCGGCTCCTGGCGGAGCGCCGGGAGCGTGTCCGTGAGGGCGCTGGCCTCTGGTCCGGGAGCGACGCCGCCGAGGAGGCCCGTGCGGCCCGCCGGGAGATGAAACGCGACGTCGGGCGATGACGCCGTACGACAGCAGCGTCCTCATCGACTACCTCGAGGGCGTGCCCGCGACCGTGGACTACGTCGAGGCCCACGCCGACGAGCGAGCGGTCGCCCCCGCCCTGGTGCCGTTCGAGGTGTTCAAGACGGGTGCCGCCGACTTCGACGCCGTCGACGAGAGCGCCGCCACGGCCCGTGCGGCGGCCGAGTTACAGCACGACCTCCACCGGAACGGGGAGCCGCTGGCGGCACGGGACGCCCTCGTCGCCGGCGTGGCCCGGGCGCTGGACGAACCGCTCGCCGTGGCCGACACCGACTTCGACGTCGACGGGATCGAGGACCTGCTTTCCGTCGACTTCGTCTGACCCATGCTCGACGGTGTCGCACCGGCACTCCCGACGGGCCGCCTCGCCGTGCACGGGTCGTGGCTGGTGACGCCGTCCCTCCTGGCCCTGCCAACCGGATGAAAGGGTTTTATTTCACGGGCGGCAAGCCAGGTCGTGAACGACGCCGCCAGGGTGCGGGTCGGAGTCGCCACGATCGGCGCCTTTGCCGCCGGTGGTGCGGTGCTCGTGCTGCTCCAGTCGCGGGTCGACGAGGGGGCCACCCCGCTGTCAGCGATGCTGGCCGTCGGCATGTACTTCTTCTCGTTGCTGACGGTGAAGGTCGTCGGACAGCCCTCGAACGCCCCAGTCGTCCCCGGGTACCAGACGTACTCGGGGGAGGGTAGCACTCTACAGCAGCTCGCGGTGGTCGGGATCGGTGTCGTCGGCGGGGCGGTGCTGGTCCTCCTGTCGGTCGTGCCGGTCGTCGCGGGCGTTGTCGCGGCCACCTCGGTGCCGTGGGGGATCCTGTACCTCTACGGTATCATGTGTGCGGGAACCTACGCCGGCTACGAACTGGGCCCGCCCCGGAACTGATTTATGGGAGCCAGTGGGCGTTCGGCGTCTTCTGGTGCCGTCCGCCCCAGGCTCGGGCCTTCGGAGTGTCTCCGCGCGCCCTCCGTCCAGCCTCACCCCGGAGCACACACTTACCCGCCTGGGTCACCACCGCCGTGCATGGCCGAGGACGCCGACGACCGACCGACGCTGTCGCACGTCCGCGAGTGGCCCGGCGGACTCAGCTGGATCGCCCACACCGAGGAGGACGCACGGCGGGCGAGTCACGCGCTGGCGACCGAGGCGGGCGTCTGGGTCGTCGACCCCGTCGACGCCGCGGGGCTTTCCGACCGCCTCGCGGCGCTGGGCGAGGTGGCGGGCGTCGTGGTCGCACAGGACCGGCACACGCGGGACGCGGTGGCCGTCGCCGACCGCCACGACGTGGCGGTGTCGGTCCCCGAGTGGATGGCGCTCACGCGGGCGAAACTGGCGACCGAGCCCGAGCCGCTGGACGGCACGCTGCCCGGCACGGCGTACGACGTCCACCGGTTGATCGAGGCCGACGAGTGGGAGGAGGTCGTCCTCGTTGACGAGGCAAGCGGGACGATGGTGGTGCCCGAGGCGCTGGGCACGCTGCCGGCGTTCGGGACCGGCGACGGCCTGGGCGTCCACCCCGCGCTCGACGACCCGCCGCGCCGCCTCGCCGACTGGACCCCCGACCGCGTGCTCGTCGGCCACGGCGAGAGCGTCCACGACGAGGCGACGGCGAGACTCAGGGCGGCCGTCGACGTCGACTGACCCGTCGACCGGGGGCGGCGGTCCCGTTTCGGCAGTAACGGATGCCACACGCTCGCGCCTGTGTCGCCCTCGTCGCTCGGTGGGTGTACGCAGGCGACGAACTCTGCGCCGCGACCGCGACTCCCCACGCTCGACGACGGCGTTCACGTCCTCGCGCTGGACCCCGACCAGGTCGGTCCGCTGCACGCGCTGGCGGTCGATCACGTCCTGGAGACAAGCGCCCGCCCGGCGACGCCCGCCTACTGGATCGACGACGGCACGACCGCCCGCACGTACGACCTCGCCCACCTGGCACCCTCGCCGCGGGTGCTCGACCGCCTCCAGGTCGCCCGCGGGTTCACCCCCCACCAGCACCACGACGTCGTCCGCCAGGCCGCCCGTCGCGCCGACGGCGAGACACCGCTGGTGGTCGCGCCCCGCGTCGACACGCACTACCGCGACCCCGACTGCCCGGCCGGGATCGCCGAGGACCTCCTCGCGGGTGCGATCGACGCCCTCGACCGCACCGCCCGCCGGTACGACACCCCGACGCTCGTGACGACCGACGGCGACGCGGGCGACGTGCCCGAACCGCTCCGTGCGGTCGCCGACCGCGTGCTCTCGGTGGAGCGTACGCCGCTCGGCCCCCGTTTCGTCGGTGACGGCGTCGAGACGCTCGTCTACCCCGTCGAGTCACACCCCGACGGCGACTGCTACCAGACCACGCTCGCGTACTGGCGGCGGGTGGTCGAGCGCCGCGTGGAGTCCCGCGGACGCGACGCCGCCGACCGGCCAGAGACGGGGTCGCCGTCCCCGTCCTGACCCCGTCGCGGCCCGTCTCCCGTCCCGCCCGTCGCTCTCACTCCACCTCGCCGCGGTACCGGAGACTCCGCTCGTTCAGTTCGGCGACGCGCTCGGGGTCCTCGAGCATCGACTCGGCGATCGCGATCGCCGCCCGCAGTTGGTCGGCGGTCAGAGCGGCGTACGCCGGGCGGTCGGCGACGTGGTCGTACCACTCGTCCTCGAACAGCGCGTCGAGGACGATCCGCTGGAAGCAGTGGTCCTCCTGCACCGGCCAGTCGTCGTCGGCCCGTGCCGGCAGGCGCCGTTCGGTGAGCCGGCGGTACTCCGCCTGCAGGGCGCTCGTGTCCTCGAGAGTCACCGTCGGTACGCGTCGTCCGGGCCACATACGCCTGTGGGTCACGGACGACGCCGCGGTCGCCGGGGTGTCGGGCAGTCAGCTGAGCCGACCGGCCAGGAACCCGCCGAGCGCGCTGAGCCCGACGTTGAACGCCGTCGCCAGCAACTGGACGCCGAGGACGAACGTCACGAGGAGCACACCGTTCCCGAGTTCGCCGATGGCGTCGGCCCCGGCGAGCGCGCCGAGACCGCCGAACGCGAGCAGCGGGGCCAGAACGATGGTCCCGACGAGTCCCGCCGCGGCGCCGACGCGTGTCTCCTCGGCGTCGTGGATGTACGCCGCGACACCGCCGCCCACGACGGACGAGAAGGGAACGAACGATGCAACCATCGTCGCCGCGGCCCCGTACACGGCGGCGCCCCAGAACGTGGCGGTCGTCCCGCCGCTCTCGGAGACACGGCGGCGAGTCCGACGGCGCGCGTAGACGAACGCAGCGGCGCCGACGACGAGCACTATCCCGGTCACGACCGCCCCGACCGCCAACCAGTCGACGAACGGGTCGGCAGCCCGGATCGCCTCCTCGGTCGTGAGTCCCTCGACGTTCGTCTCCTCGGAGCGCACGACGTCGGCGATCGCCGCCCGGTCGACCCGGGTGTACAGGCCGGCGCCGACGGCGGTCAGACCGAGACCGATCACTCCTGCGACGACGCCAAGCACCCAGTCTACCGGTTCGGGAACGGGATCGCGGCTGTCTGCCGACGCACCGTCGCCGGGGTCACCGGCGTCGTGGTCAGGTTCTACTGTTGCCATACCTCCAGTACCGTCGCCGACGTACTGAATGGGGCAGCACCGACTCAGCGCGTGAGACGGCGTCTCTCGTGCTGCACCCACAACGGCCGTCCCGTCGGTGGAGGCGGCGGCCAGGGTGCCCGCCAGTGCCCGCCCGGCCGGGTTCTCCCCCGGGTCCGTCCCGTCCAGCCCCCGGCCCACCGCCCGGTCCGTCACCCCGTCGCACACCCGGCGCCGGCGGCCCGCGGAGGTGGCGGCGCTGGCCGGTCCCCGGCGGCACACTGAAGAGACTGCACGACGGTCGTCCGATCGATGGGGCTGTTCGACTGGCTCCTCGGCGGCGACGCCGACGGCGAGGGCGACCCGGAGCGTACCCCGGCCGCGACCGGGTCGACGGACACGGGCGTCGAGTACGGTCGGTCCGACTCGGCGGGGGAGCCGACGGACACGCCCGGGTCGACCGGCGAGGTCGAGCGGTCGGTCGGCGTGGCGGTGGCGGGCGGGGCGTTCGAGCCGGTCATCGAGCGCGGCGAGGAGTTGCCGGCCGAGGCAACACGGACGTTCACGACCGCCGTGGACGGGCAGACCAGCGTGGAGATAGGGGTGTACCACGGTGACTCGGAGGTCGCCGCCGACAACGAGCACCTGGGCACGTTCCAGGGGGCGGACATCCCGCCGGGTCTGGCTGGCGAGGAGTTCGTCGACCTGCAGTTCTCGCTCGCGGACGACCGACTGACGCTGTCGGTCGACGGCGCCGGTGACCCGTCGCTGGCCGTCCAGTCCGCCGACGCCTCGACCGACCGTGTCGACGACCGGACGGTCCGCGTCGCGCTGGAGTAGCCACCCGGCGGCCGGCGTGTCGCGGGGGGTCGGGGGAGCGTGGCGGGCGAGCCCTCGACGCCTGCGGTGAGTGCGTCCGTCCTCACTCCGCGGCTGGCCCCTCCAGGGTGTCCCAGAACCCGACGAAGTGGGCGGCGACCAGAAAGAGGACGACGGCGACCGCGAGCGGCGTCGCAACCGCCCTGACGCCGTCGACGACCGGGACGACGCCGAGGTCGACGAGCAGGAAGGGCCCGACCGCCGCGGCCCCGAGGACGACCGTCCTGGTGACGCGACCGACCGACAGCACCGGCGACGTGCGCTGGACGAGTCGTGCGCCGGCGGTCCCGACGACCAGCACCGCGGCGATGACGGCGACGTCGACGAGCGTCGATGCCATTCGACTCACACCGGGGTGCGAGCGACAATAACGGCACCGACACGGCTCGGTGGCCCCCGATCTTATTGTCGACTCGCCACCACGGGGGGACGTGGAGGGGCCGGACCCGAACGCGCCGCCGGACGCGCTCGAACTCCTCAGTCACGAGACGCGGGTGGCGATCCTCCGGGCGCTGGTCGAGGCGTCCCGCGAGCACCCCCGCGACCCGACGCTTGCGTTCACGAACCTGCGGGACGCCGCCGGGATCGACGACACCGGACGGTTCAACTACCACCTGAACCAGTTGCTCGGGGAGTACGTCGTCCGCGAGGACGGCTACCGGCTGTCGGCCTTCGGCCGGCGTGTCGTCGGCCCGATGCTCGCGGGCGCGTACGGCACCGACGACGCCTCCGCGCCGGCGCCGATCCCCACGGAGGCGGCCTGTCCGGCCTGCGGGGACAGCTTGGCGCTGCGGTACGCCGACGGCACCTTCGACCTCGCCTGTGACGCCAACCACGTCGTCCTCGGGGGGCTGTCGACGTACCCGAGCGTCGTCGAGGGGCGCTCCCCGGCGGCGGCCCGGCGGCTGCTTGGGCGACTCGCCCGCCAGTCGATCGAACTCGCCGTCGAGGGGGTGTGTCCCGTCTGCTACGCCCACGCCGAGACGACGGTCACCGGCGACGTGGTGCCGTACGCCGGCGACCACCTGTTCGTCGGTCAGTGTACGACCTGTGGCAACCGGCCCGCCCTCTCGGTGGCCTGCTGTGCGCTGCCACACCCGCGGGTCCGCGAGTTCTACCTCGACCGCGGCGTCGACCTCCGGCAGACGCCGCCGTGGCGCGTCGCGTCGCTGATGCCCGGCGGCGAGGACCGCGTCGGCGACGACCCGCTCCGGCTCCGCACCACCCTGTCGTGTGACGGCGACCACCTCGACGTCGTCGTCGACGGCGACGGCGCCGTCGTCGCGGTCGAGGGGTGACCGGACGGCCGGACGGACGCCTCACCGCCCGGCGGAAAGGTCGTCGTGGCCGGCGTGTTCCAGCGCCAGGCGGAGTCCGGCGTCGGCCCCGCGATCGAGGCGCTCGAAGCGCTCCGGCGTCAGTTCGCGGTCCGGGGCGAGCACGCTGCCGGGGTCGTCGGTCCAGTGGTACAGCGCCCCCGCCAGGTGGACGTCGAGACCGGTGTTCGGCAGCGTCCGCTCGACGGGTTCGCCGAACGACCGCGGTGCCTGGCCCGACGGCACCCCGACCACGTCGGCGCCGAGTCCGGTGAACTGCGCGGCACACGCGAACGCCGAACTCATCGTCCCCGCCGAGGTGACCACGACGACCCGCTCCGGGCGGTACACCCCGTCGTCGACGCGGTCGAGAAAGTCCGTCGCGGTCGGTGACCGGCCCAGTCGCTGGCGAACGAGCGCCAGTCGCTCGGCGCGGTCATCCCCGCCCCGCAGGAACCCGGAGAAGTCGTACGCCGGGGTGTCGCCCTCGCGCTCGCCGTCGTCGCTCGCGCCCGCGGCGTCACCGTACCGCTCCCGGTGGGCGTCGGTGCGCCGGCGCAGCACGCGAACGTCGCGGGTCGTCCGGTCGACGCCGTCCCACCCCTGGAGGGCGTACGCGAGCAGGAAGACGAACCGCGAGTCACCGCCGGGGTTGTCCCGCAGGTCGACCACCAGCGTCTCCGTGTCGGCGTCGGCCATCGCCTCGCACAGCGCCTCGACGGTCTCGGCCATCGACGGCAGCGCGGCGATCCTCGCCTCGGCGTCGGCCGGCGGGTCGCCGCCGACCTGTCGCTCGTACGCCGCGGCGGCCTGTTCGGCGGCCACCTCGGGCGCGGCGGCGTGTTTGGCCTCCAGGCTCTCCCGGTAGTCCGAGAGGTTCCCGGGGACGAACACCGCCGCGCCGTCGGCCAGGCGGTACCGCGGTCCCGGCCCCTCGGGGAGCGACAGCGTGGCCTCGAGGGCGGCGACCGGTTCCCGGCCCGTCGGCACCGGGTCGACCGCCCGCGTCCGCTCGGTGCCGTCGACCGCGACCGACAGCGTCGGCGTCGCCGGGGCGTCCTCGCGGTCGAGCAGGCGAGCGAGCGGCCGGTGGCGCTCGATCAGGCCCGCGGCCCGGTCCAGCGCACCGAACTGGTTCTCCGACCCCCGGAACCGCCGTCCCCGCTCCGCCAACTCGGCGACGGAGACGCCCTCGACGGCGAACAGGCGGGCGCCCACGAGGTCGGTCAGGCCCTCGTCCGCGACGGACTCGACGTACAGCCCGTCGCCGACGACCCGCAGCGACAGCGGAAGTCGCCGGTCGCCCGTGCCCCGACCGGCACCCTCCGGCGGGTGCAACAGCGAGTGGGCGTCGTCCAGGCCGGCGACGACCGGCGCCGCTTGCCGGTAGAACGTCTCGGTCGTCGCCGTCTCCGGCAGCGACCGGACCAGGCGCTCGACGCGGGCGTGCAGCGCCACCCGGCCCTCGTAGCCGAGGAACGGGTCCGGGTGCACCGCCTCGATCCACTCACGCAGCGTCCGCAGGTCCGCCGCCATCGCCGCTCGGTCGTGTGTGCGCTCCGTGTGTGCGTGCAGTTCCTCGCTCATCGACTCCCGATCGCCGGCGCAGAAAAATAGGCTCTTTGAGAAGTCCGTTTCTCAAGGAATCCTGATACGTTCGGCGCGGCGGTCGGCCGCCCGGAGCGCGGCGCCGTCGACCCCACCCGACCTCGTGACGACGGTGCGGGTGTCGAAACGCCCCGAGGAGTCCCGCCACGCCACCCGCACCGTCGCCGCCCTGCAGCGGGCGCGGGACCGTGGCCGACCGAGAGCGCCCGGTCAGCGCGTGGGGTACGTCGTCGTCGACGACGACCGCCGCGACCGCGAGCGGGTCCGTCTCGTCGACGCCGAGGACCCCGACCGCGTGGACCCCGACCACTACTGCGAGCGCCTGCTGCGGGCGGCGGCGTCGGTGCTGGCCCCCTGCGGGTGGTCGGCGGGCCACGTCCGGCGGGCGCTTGCGACCCACGAGGACGCGCCGCTGGACGCGTACTGACCGCCGGTCCCGACCGTTCCGCCGCCGCCACTCAGGCCGCCGCCGCCCGCGGCAGCGACCCGCGCCGGTAGGAGTACAGCGCGATCGACGCGATCCCGGCGGCGACACACAGCACGGCGACGCCGGTCAGTCCGGTCGTGACCGCGCTCGGCGGCAGCGCGACCGCGCCGGTGACGAACAGGAGCGCGAGGGCGAACCACTGGCTGAACCCCCGCTCGACGAGTTGCGGGCCGGCGCTCCCCGTCGTCGAGTCCGCGAGGGTGAGCGCGTCGACGCCCTCGCGCTCGGCCAGCCGCTCCAGGCGTCGCTCCAGTTCCGCCTCGCCGATCTCCCCCGCACGGTACAGTGCCTTGAGTTCCGCTGCGGTTCTCACTGTGCCGCTTCACGGGTCCCTCGGTAAAGTGGGTGACGGTGGGTACGACTCCGAGCCCCCCGGTCGCCGCCGACGGTCGTCGGCGCCCCGTGACCGTGTGGTTCCGGGCCCCCCACCCGCCGTCAGACCTCCGCGACTGACGGCTCGTGACACCACGTCATCCGGGGCCAGTACTGCCTCCGGAGGACACGCCGGGGTCACGACACGCGATATCGAGGCGTGGCCGCGACCTGGACGGACCGGTCACCGGGTCCGTCCGGCGGCAGATGGGGTCGTCCGCAACCGGAGTTTTATCCGTTCTGTCGTTCCCAACCAACTTATGATAGACAGACGGTCAGTCCTGACGACTGTTGGGTCACTCGGTGCACTCGCCCTGGCTGGGTGTACCGGTGGCGGATCGTCGAACGAGGATGTCGCCAGGTCACTGGACGGTCTCCGGTGGGAGATGCCCTGCGAGGAGACGGATCCGTCCACCGTCTGTACCGCCGCGAACGAGACGCTGGAGAAGTCGGCGGAACTGGGCGGTGCCGACGGCACGACGTACGAGGTCCGGTTGCGGTTCCGCGGCGTTGTCGAGCAGATGTCGTACGAGGGCGGCACGAAGAACGGCTTCTGGTACGAGGGGGGCACTAGGGCCGATGGTGCGTACAACGTGTACCGACTCGACGTCTCCGCGCCGGAACAGCACTTCTTCCTGAACGCCGGCGAGAGCGGTATTCGACACTGTTTCGAGGTGGACTACACGCGCACCGTGACGATGGAGGCGGGGGCGACGGTGCGGCTGTCGGCGGACGCACAGGACGGGAACCTGATCAGCAATCGTGACGGCGACGGAGCCCCGATCGTGGTGGACGACGTTCCGCCGGCGCCGGACCCGTACAACGGCCAGTTCGTCCAGATGGACGTCGACTCCGTGTCCGAGGCCTGAGCCTGGTCGTCGGTCTCGCGCCGTCGTGCGACGGAGGCCGACAGTCCCGGCCCCCGACCCCCACGGTGGCCGGGGACCGCTCGTGCCGACAGGTGGTCACCGTCCGGGCCGGGACTCCCGGCTGGCGTCGGTGCGGACCGGACGCCGGCAGGACCGTCCTCGCCGGTCAGTCTTCCAGTTCGACCCGGTCGAGGACGCCGGCGCGGTCGAACACCGCGATCACCCGTTCCCGCGCACGGTCGCCGTCGACGGTGAGCGTGATCGCGTCGCCGGGCTCGACGGTGTCGTACGCCTCGCTCCAGACCTCGGGGCTGACTCCCCCGACACGCGGTACCTCGAGGAGGAGTCGGTCGACGTGGAACGCGGCGCGGTCGGGGTCCGTGCTGACGCCGTGCGGTTTTTACGCGGCCCGATCCTCGTCTCCGTATGTCGAATTCGGAGGGCTCGCTCGACGAGCTCCGAGACCGGACCGAGCGCCCGATGCGGTACCTGGCGGCTCGGTACGGTCGCGACCACCTCTCGCTGATCGCCCTCGGCGGACTCCTGACGGTCGTCGGTGCGGCGCTGTTCTCGGTGCCGGCACTGGTGCTGGGGATCGCGCTGGACGCGCTGTTCGCCCAGAACCCCCGTCCGTTCACGCTGCCGCTGGTGCCCGACGCCTGGATCCCCGCCACCGTCTCGGGCCAGTTTTGGCTCACCGTGGGTATCGTCACCGGCTCCTTTCTGGTCGCCGCCGGTGCTGGGTACGCGCGCGGCTGGGCGCTCAACCGGGTGGCACAGGACGTCCAACACGAGATCCGTACCGACACCTACGACCAGATGCAGACTCAGCGCATCGCCTTCTTCGACGACCACAAGACCGGCGAGATAATGTCGGTGTTGAACAACGACGTGAACCAGTTGGAGTCGTTTCTCTCGGAGGACCTCCAGAACGGCGTGCGGATCGTCGTCACGTCGCTGGTGATCGCCCTGATCACGCTGTACCTCAACTGGCAGTTGGCGCTGGTGACGCTGACCATGGTGCCGATGCTCGCGTACGCCTCCTACCAGTTCCAGCAGCGGATCGAGCCGAAGTACGGTGACGTGCGCTCCTCGGTGGGGCGGCTCAACGCCCGCCTCGAGAACAACATCGGCGGCATCGGCGTCATCAAGTCCTTCGGACAGGAGTCGTACGAGACCGACCGCGTGACCGAGGCCTCCGACGACTACCGGTCGGCCAACTGGGACGCGATCACGACCCGGATCGCCTTCTTCCCGTCGCTGGTGCTCATCACGGCGCTCGGCTACGGGGCGACGTTCGCGCTGGGGGGCTACGTGTTCCTGTTCTCCGACGGGGCGCTGTTCGCGGGCCTGACCGCCGGGACGCTGGTGACGTTCCTGCTGTACAGCCGGCGGCTGATGTACCCGATGCGGCAGTTCGGACAGGTGCTCAACAACTACCAGTACGCCTACGCCGCGGCCGAGCGGATCGTCGGCCTGTTGCGCGACCCCGACCGACTCGAGCACCGCACGGACGGTCGCACACTCGAGGACGTGGACGGCGCCGTCAGCTACGAGGACGTCTCGTTCAGTTACGACGGCGAGGAGACGATCATCGACGACGTGAGCCTCGCGGTCGAGCCAGGCGAGACGGTTGGGCTCGTGGGCCCGACCGGCGCCGGCAAGACCACGCTGACGAAGCTGCTGATGCGACTGTACGACGCCGACGAGGGCACCGTCAGCCTCGACGGCCACGACGTCCGTGACCTCGACGTCCGGAGTCTCCGCGACCACCTCGGGTACGTCTCCCAGGAGCCGTTCCTGTTCGGCGGCACCGTCAGGCAGAACGTCTCGTACGGCGTCAGCGACGCCGACGACGAGGCGATCCGGCGGGCGCTCGACCGGGCCGGCGCCCTGGAGTTCGTCGACGACCTCGACGACGGCCTGGCGACCGTCGTCGGCGAGCGAGGCGTGAAGCTGTCGGGCGGGCAGCGCCAGCGGCTCGCGATCGCCCGGGCGATCCTGAAGGACCCGGCACTGCTGGTGCTGGACGAGGCGACCAGCCACGTCGACAACGAGACCGAACTGGTCGTCCAGCGGAACGTGACCGAGATGAGCGAGGAGCGGACCACCTTCGTCATCGCCCACCGGCTGTCGACGGTGCGCAACGCCGACCGCATCGTCGTCCTCGAGGACGGCCAGGTCGTCGAGACCGGCACCCACGAGGCCCTGCTCGACGAGGACGGCCTGTACGCCGACCTCTGGCGGGTCCAGGTGGGTGAACTCGACGCCCTCCCCGAAGGATTCGTCCAGCGCACCGTCGGCTCCGCCGACGACTGACCGCCACGACCACCCTCGTCTCGACTCCTGTCTCGCCGCCAGCGCCTCCCTTTTGACCGTGGAGCACGTTCCTCACGTGATGAGCGACAGGCCGGAGACGATCGCCGGAGTGGCGGATGTTGACTGCACGGGACGGCGGGCGCTGGTGACGGGGTCGACGAACGGTATCGGGCGGGCGGTGGCGCTCGCGCTGGGGCGTCTCGGCGCCGACGTGATCGTCCACGGGCGGGACCGCGAGGCGGGCGAGGCGGCCGTCGCCGACCTGGCCGAGACCCCCGGTACGGGGCGGTTCGTCCGGGCGGACTTCGCGGACGTGGCGGACGTGCGCGACCTCGCCGCGACGGTCCGGGACGAGACGGACGACCTGGACCTGCTGGTGAACAACGCCGGCGGTCTGTTCCGTGACGGGCGTCTCACCGAGATCGGCGTCGAGTACACCTTCCACGTCAACCACCTCTCGCCGTACCTGCTGACCGCCGAGTTGCTCGACCACCTCGCGGACGACGCCCGCGTGGTGACGACCGCCTCGGCGGCCCACCGCGGCGCCTCGCTCGACCTCGACCGCGTCACCGAGCCCGACGGCGGCGGTGGGGCCTACGCCCACTCGAAGCTGGCGAACGTGCTGTTCGCCGCCGAACTCGCCCGCCGTCTCGACGCCGCGGGCCGGGCGGTGACCTCGAACAGTCTCCACCCCGGTTCGATCCCCGGCAGCGGGTTCACCCGGTTCCTGCCGGGGCCGCTGTCACGGGCCGCCGACGCGCTGTCGGTCCTCCCCGGCGTGGCCTCCGTCGCCGACGGCGCCGCCGAGGTGCTCGTCCCGGCGGTGTCGCCCCGCACCGCCGACGTCTCCGGTCGGTACTTCGGCGGCCTGGAGCCCACCACGCCCTCAGCGGCCGCCCGCGACCGCGACGCTGCGGGGCGACTCTGGACCCAGAGCGCCGAACTGCTCGACGTCGAGGAGCCACTCGCGGAGTACGGCACGGAGCGAGTCGAGGGGTCCTGAGCGGAGCGGCGCCCGGTCGGTCGAGTGGCGTGCCGGTCTCGGCACGGCGACCGGGCGCGGTTCGACGGCCACGGTGAAGTGCCCGCCGCGTCTACCGTACCGGCACATGACCGTGGGGATCATCGGCACCGGCGACGTCGGCAGCGCACTGGCGAGTGGACTGACGGCCGCGGACCACGACGTGGTGCTGGGG
>CAYODS010000004.1:33224-55015 GCA_964402765.1 uncultured Halobacteriales archaeon | reverse complement strand
GTGGAGACGTACGAGTCGACCGACGCCGTCGCCGTCGGCGGTCGGGTCGAGCCGGACTGGCAGACGCCCCGCCCCGAGTTCTTCCCCGAGGAGTTCTACTGGCTGGTCGGCTGTGACGAGCGTGGCTTCGGCGAACACGGTGAGGAACTGCGCAACACGTACGGGTCGAACATCTCCTTCCGGCGGGAGGTGTTTCTCGATGTCGGCGGCTACGACGAGAGCACCGGCCGCAAGGGCGACCGCCACATCCAGGCCCACGAGGCGCCGGTCTGCATCCGCATCCGCCGCGAGTACGGCAAGGGCGTGGTCTACAACACCGACGCCGTCGTCCACCACAAACTGTTCGACTACCGCGGGGACTTCTGGTGGCTCACGAAGCGGTCGTTCTGGCAGGGGTACTCCAAGCGGGTGATGGCCGTCATCCTGCCCGAGACCGCCGGCGACGAGTACGAGTACCTCTGGAACCTCCTGTTGCGGTGGATCCCCGAGCGGGTCGGCGACCTCCTCCGGCGGCCGGCGGGGTACAAGCTCCAGCAACTGGTCGCCATCGTCGTGTTCACCGGCGCCGTCGGGCTGGGCTACCTGTACGGACTCACCCAGCGCGACATCGCCGAACACCGAGAGTAACCGGCGCCGCGCCCGGTCCCCGCCAAGGACTGCGACCGCGTCAGTCGTCGGGGTCGCCCGCTCCGTCCGGCCGGACCCGTCCCTCGGTGGGGCGGTCCGCGTCCTCGGCGAGCAGCCGTTCCGCCTCCTCGCGGTCCTCGGGGTAGCCCACGTCGACGCGCCAGCCGTCCATCCGCACTGCCTCGACCGGGCGGCCGCTCTCGACCAGCAGCCCGATCGCGTCGGTCAGTTCGTACTCCCCGCGGTCGGAGGGCTGGACGAGGTGACAGGCGTGAAAGATGGCCGGCGAGAAGGCGTAAAACCCCGTCATCACCAGGGTCGAGGGCGGGTCGTCCGGTTTCTCGACGAGGTCGCGGATGCGGCCGTCGCCGTCGGTCACGCAGACGCCGTAGCGGCCGGCCTCCTCTCGGGGCACCGCCTCGACCAGAAGCGTCGCGTCGGCGTCGACCTCGCGGTGGCGGTCGAGGACCGGCGACAGCGGCGCGCCGAACACGTTGTCCCCGAGCACGAGCACGAACTCGCCGTCGACGTGTGGCTCGGCGGCCAGCAGCGCGTGGGCCAGCCCCTCGCGGGACTCCTGGCGGGCGTACACCACCGGCACGCCGCGGTACGAGTCGCCGTAGTGATCCACGATCTGGTCGCCCCGGTAGCCGATCACGACGACGATCTCCTCGACGTCGAGGTCGACGAGGCGGTCGAAGCAGTGCGTGAGGAGCGGTCGACCGGCGACCTCGACCAGTCCCTTCGGTTTGTCCTCGGTGAGCGGGCGGAGCCGGGTCCCCTCACCGGCGGCGAGCACGACACCCTGCATACCCGCCGCTGGCGGGTGACGCCGGCATAGGCCTTTGGGAACCGACTCACGGTGGCGGGCCCTCCGGGCCGCAAGACGGAACGGTATCCTTTTGCCCGCGATACGCCTCTGCCGGCCTAACGCGGGATGACCGAGCACAACGTCGTCCTCCTGGGCGGCTACGACTTCGAGTACCCCCGCGAGAAGTCACTGAAGCGGGGCCTGGAGAGCCAGGGGTACGACGTGCTGGAGTGCCGGTACGCGGACGAACAGGTGTTCGTCGGCCCGCGGAAACTACTCTTACTGCCGCTTTACTACCTGCGCCTGTACCGCCGCTTCCGCGAACTGGAGCGCGAGGCGGAGTTCGAGGCCGTTCTCGTCACGAAGTTCAACCACCTCATCCTGCCGCTGGCGTGGCTGCTCGCCCGGCGACACGGCTGTCCGCTGATCTACGACGCCTTCGTCTCGCTGCGGGGCACCGTCGAGATGCGCGGGGTGAACCCGGTCGTCGTCCGGGGGCTGGCGCTGCTCGAACGGCTGACGATGCGACTGCCGGACCGGCATCTCATCCCCACGGCCGAACTCGGCACCCTCAACGCCCGCCTCTCCGGGGTGCCGGGCGAACGCTTCTCGGTCGTTCCGCCGGGTGCTGACGAGGACCGCTTCTACCCCCGGGACGTCGAGGAGCGCGAGCAGTTCACGGCGCTGTACTGGGGGAACCACCTCCCGCACCACGGCCTGGAGACCATCGTCCGGGCGGCCGCCGAACTGGAGGACGAGGACGTGGAATTCGTGGTCCTCGGCGAGGGGCCGATGGAGGCGGAGACGAAGCAACTCGCCCGCTCGCTCGATCTGGACAACGTCTCCTTCGAGGGCCGGGTGCCGTGGGAGGACCTGTTCGAGTGGATCGCCGCCTCGCAGGTGTGTCTCGGCGTGTTCTCCAGACACGAGCGGGCGATGGCCAGCATCACGAACAAGGTCTGCGAGAGCCTGGCGATGGGCCGCCCGACGGTGACCGAGCGCTCGCCCGCCACGGAGTCGTGGTTCGAGCACCGCGAGCACGTGTACATGGTGCCACCGGAGGACCCACACACGCTGGCCGACGCCGTGCTCACGCTGCAGCGCGACCCCGAACTCCGCGAGCGACTCGCGGCGGGCGCCCGGCGGAAACACGAGGCGGAGTTCACGGTCGAGCGCATCGGCGAGCGCCTGGCTGCGGCGGTCAGCGAGGTCTCTGGTGGACCGCGCCCGACACCGGAGGAGGCGGCCGAACCGTGACAACCGACGCGTCGGCCGAGACGGAGACGGAGACGGGCGCCCACGCGGCCGAGACGGGGATCGAACCGCTGCTGGTGAACACCTCGGACACCGGCGGCTCCGCGACGGCGACCCGGCGCATCCACGACGGCCTGCGACGGGTCGGCGTCGACTCGCGGCTGCTCGTCCAGGAGAAGGGGAGCGACGACCCGACGATCGTCGGCCCAGAGTCGACGGTCGGGCGAGGGTGGAGTCTCGTCCGCCCGCACGTGGACATGCTCCCGCTGCGCCTGTACGGTCGGAGCGGCGGGTTCGGGGTGAACTGGCTGCCCGAGCGGATGAACCGCCGGATCGACCGCCTCGACCCCGACGTGGTCCACCTCAACTGGGTGTGGCGCGGCGCGCTGTCGGTAGAGACGATCGGGCGGATCGACCGCCCGGTCGTCTGGCGGCTGCCGGACATGACGGCGGTGACCGGCGGCTGTCACTACGCCGACGGCTGTGACCGCTTCGAGGACCGCTGTGGCGCCTGCCCGCAGTTGGGCAGCGACCGCGACTTGGACCTCTCGCGGCTTACCTGGCACCGGAAGCGCCGGGCGTGGGAGGACCTCGATCTCACAGTCGTCGCGCCCTCGGAGTGGCTGGCTGAACAGGCCCGTCGCTCCTCGCTGCTTGGCGACCGCCGCGTCGAGGTGATCCCCAACGGCCTGGACGTGGAGACGTACCGCCCGCGGGACCCCACCCTCGGCCGCGAGCTGTTCGATCTGCCCGAGGAGAAGCGGCTCGTGCTGTTCGGTGCCGTCGACCCGATGGGCGACGGCCGGAAGGGTGCCGACCTGCTCCGGGAGGCGCTGGGATCACTCGCCGAGGACCCCCCGGCGGACGTGGAACTGGTGGTGTTCGGCGCCTCGCGGCCGGCGGACCCACCTGACTTCGGCTTTCCCACGCACTACACGGGCTACCTCCATGACGACCAGAGTCTCGCGCTGCTTTACTCGGCGGCAGACGCGATGGTCGTCCCCTCCCGCTACGAGGGGTTCGGACAGACCGTCTTCGAGGCACTCGCCTGTGGCACGCCCGTCGTCGCGTTCGACGCGACGGGGCCGAAGGACCAGATCGAGCACCGCGAGACGGGGTGGCTGGCGGAGCCGTACGACCCCGCGGACCTCGCCAGGGGGATCGGGTGGGTACTGGAGGACGACGAGCGGCGGGCGGCGGCCGGCGAGCGAGCGCGGGCGGTGGTCGAGGAGCGGTACGACCACCGGGACGTGGCGCGGCGGTACCTAGAGTTGTACGGGGAAGTGGCGTGAGGACGTACGAATGAGTTGTAGGCCACAAACGGAGGAATCACGGAACTGTCAGGTGAATCTGTTGTTGGTCACTTTCTCCGACGAGTCAGAACGCGGTCCGCTTCGTCGTTCGGTCCGATCGGCGGCGTAGGTATCACCGGACTCCGAACCTGGTGGGAACGGTTACCTGAACGGAGACGGAGTGCTCCCTCGGAGAATCGGGCCACTCGGATCCTACTCAAGACTGGAGGGGCGAGTGCGAAATCATCAAGCATCGGGTCCGAATAACTGGAGCGCAACAAAGAGATGAACCGCAAGATCAGGTCTGCTGCAAGGGTGTTACGCACTGAAGGCATACGGTCTCTGGCGCAGGAGACGTCGCTGTACCTGGCACGGCGGACCTCGTATGGGAACCAGCTCCTCTATCAGAAGTCTCTGGACCAGATCGAGGCCAGAAAGCAGTCCGAAAGCGGTCTTGACGATGTACTCGACACAGTGCTCAACATCCGGCCGGGATACCGACCGTACGAGATCTCGGCGATACAGCTCAGAGACGAGATCAAGTCGCTCGCGAACCTGATCAAGGAAGACGAGCCGCAAACGGTGCTGGAGATCGGGACCGCAAGCGGGGGCACACTCTACATTTGGAGCAGGTATCTCGACAGTGTGAGTCGCCTGGTCAGTCTCGACCTACCTGGAGGGAGATTCGGTGGTGGATACAACAAAAAGAAGATAGGCCTGTTCAGGGAGTTCGCACCCGAGAAGGAGATGCACTTCGTGCGCGACAATTCACACGAACAAAGCACGTTCGACGCCGTCTCAGACATTATCGACGAAGTGGATTTTTTGTTCATCGACGGGGACCACACGTACGATGGGGTGAAACAGGACTTCGAGATGTACAGCGAGCTCGTATCCCAGGGAGGAACCGTCTGCCTGCACGACATCGTGGAGCATCCAGACGACAAGGAAACGGTCCGTCAACGACGATCTGTCGAAGGTATCGAGGACCGACATCTCGTGTGGGGAGAATCACATCCGGACTGCAACGTGGACCAGTTCTGGTCGGAACTGAAGCGAGACTACGATACGACCGAGATCATATCACATCCGGACCAGACCTGGGGGGGTATCGGCGTCGTCAACATGTAGGGGAAGTCTCCCGGAACACCGGTCGTTCCTCTGGCCGTCTGTCGAGTGAGGGCGTACCGAACGCACATGTTTGACCGGCGTCTTGGCCAGTACCGGAGAGCTAAAGACAGAGGTGACACTGATACCGCCATGGAAAGGCTACTAGTGACCGGCGGAGCAGGGTTCGTCGGGTCACACGTTGTCGACGAACTCGTCGACCACGGTTACAATGTCACTGTTCTGGATAATCTTGACGGGCAGGTTCACGACGGGGAGCCGGAATACCTGAACGAGGATGCTGAGTACGTCTGGGGAGACATCCGCGATCGTGAACAGGTCGCCGATCTCCTCCGGTCGGTCGACGCCGTCTCACACCAAGCGAGTAAGGTCGGGGTCGGGCAGTCGATGTACGAGATCGAGGAGTATGTCGACGTCAACATGAACGGGACTGCAGTGATGCTTGATGTGCTCGCCAACGAGGAGATCGATCTGGAGCGGTTCGTGATCGCCTCCTCGATGTCGGCGTACGGCGAGGGGGAGTACTACTGTGAGGAGTGTGAGGAACGCAAGGCCCCACCGTTACGCGATGTCGGACAGCTCGAAGCCGGAGAGTGGGAGCTCGAATGTTCCGACTGTGATGCCCGGTTGAATCCCGTACCGACGACGGAGTCGAAGTCTCTCGACAGCGATAGCGTCTACGCGATCACGAAGAAGGCTCAAGAAGAGATGTGCCTCTCGATCGGGCGCTCGTATGATATCCCAGTAGTCCCTCTTCGTTACTTCAACATTTATGGAAGTCGGCAAGCGCTCGACAACCCTTACACCGGCGTCTGCGCAATATTCTCATCACGCATCAAGAACGGCCGGCCGCCGTTGGTCTTCGAGGACGGACAGCAGACCCGAGACTTCATCCACGTTTCCGACATCGCCCGGGCGAACCGCCTGGCCGTAGAGACAGAGAAAGCCGTCGGAACACCGATCAACGTCGGGACGGGTGACCCGACGACGATCGCGGAGTTGGCCTCCGAACTGATCCGCCGGTACGGGAAGGAGGACGAGCTCTCGCCGGACGTGACGAACGAGTTCCGAAGTGGGGACATCCGGCACTGCTACGCCGATGCCTCTCGCGCGAAGCGACTACTCGGGTTCGAGTCAGAGGTCACGCTTGAGGAAGGACTCGAAGAGCTGGTCTCGTGGGGGATGGAAGAGGAGGCCACAGACAGGACCGACGAAGCATATACTGAGATGGAAGAGAAAGGTCTTATTCGCGACTGAACCGTCCCGATGAAGGTCACACTGCTCGAGTACAGCCTCTCGCACAACTGTTTAGTGCGATCTCACGTCCTGGCACAGATCCTACAGCGCAACCACGAGGTCGAGATCGCAGGGCCGGTGGACGAGAGTGGAATCTGGGAGCCGCTCGCTGACAAGTACGAATACGTTCCAGTGTCGACCGACTCTCGTATCTACCGATTCCCACGCTCTATGTCGGAGTTCAGCGACCGCATTAGTGGGGATGTGCTGTGGGCACGAAAGCCGAGAGCGGTCAGCTATGGACTCGGTCTTGTACTACGACGGTTGCGAGACCGTCCGCTCTTACTCGACATCGAAGACTGGGAAGTCGGACTCATTACGTCGAACCGGTCACTCCCGTGGCTCAAGGCCGTCCCGGACCTGATCAACCTGAATTCGCTGTACTACACCCGTCTACTTGAGTCTATGACCTCACTCGCGGACGGAGTTACAGTGTCGAACAGGTTCCTCCAGAGAAAGTTCGGCGGCGGCCTGGTTCCTCACGTGAGAGACGAATCGAAGTTCGATCCGAGCCGCTTCGATAGGCAGACGAGCAGAGACGAGTTGGGACTGCCGACGGATGCGTTTCTCATCACTTTCACTGGTACCCCCCGGAGACATAAAGGCGTCCACATCATCGCCGAAGCGGTCGCTAGGCTGGATCGAGACGACGTTCGACTCGTCGTCGTCGGCGCAGACGAGTCCGACTACACAGAGGAGTTGAGACGGATAGCCGGTGACGATCTCATCCTGATCGGTCCACAGCCCTTCGACGAGGTTCCAAAGTGGGTGGCGGTGGCGGACTTAGTGGCCGTTCCACAGGAAGACAGTGCGGGTATTCACGGACAGATCCCCGCGAAGGTGTTCGACGCTATGGCGATGGAGATACCGGTCATCTACACCCCGATCTCGGACCTTCCGGATATCTTGAACGGGTGTGGGTACCGGATAGAGGCAGCTGACCCGGACAGACTTCGGAAGGCCCTCATGGAGCTGATAGACGACCCGGAGCAACGACGGAAGTTGGGAGAGAGTGCTCGGAAGCGGTTTCTCGAGAAGTACAGCGTCAAATCTCACGTCCCGGTCGTAGAGCAACTTCTCGAATCGGCACGGGAGTGATCCCACAGTGGCCCCCGATAGAAGTCACTAAATGCAAGCAAGAAGCACAGCGAGACTGTGACGGAAACCATCTCCATCGTGGCTGGGGGGGCAGGCTTCGTCGGCAGTCACCTCTGTGAGTCGCTCTTAGAGGACGGGAACCGCATAATTTGTGTCGATAACTTCGGCAGCGGCCAGCGAGAGAACGTCGACCACCTCGTCGGTCGCGAGGACTTCCAACTCATGGAGGCCGACGTGCGGGACCTGCCCGTGCTCCCCGAGGTCGACGAGATATACCACCTCGCCTCCCGGGCCTCGCCGGCGGACTTCACGCAGTTCCCCGTCCAGATCGCGCTGACCAACACCACCGGCACCCGCAACCTCCTCGATCACGCCCTCGACTGTGACGCGAAGCTGCTGTACGCCTCCACCAGCGAGGTGTACGGTGACCCCGAGGTCCACCCCCAACCCGAGTCCTACAACGGCAACGTCAACATCCGCGGGCCGCGGGGCTGTTACGACGAGTCCAAGCGCTTCGGCGAGACGCTCACCGTCGCCTACCACGAGGAGTACGACCTGGACGTGCGCACCGCCCGCATCTTCAACACGTACGGCCCGCGGATGCGCACCGACGACGGGCGGGTCATCCCGAACTTCCTCTCGCAGGCCATCCGCGGCGAGGACCTGACGGTGTACGGCGACGGCTCACAGACCCGCTCGTTCTGCTACGTCTCCGACCTGGTCGACGGCCTGCGGTCGTTCATGCGGGCCGACGGACTCGCCGGCGAGGTCCTCAATCTGGGCAGCGAGGAGGAGATCACCATCCGGACGCTGGCGGAGACGGTTCTGGACGTGTACGACACCGACAGCGACGTCGCCTACGAGCCGCTGCCGGAGGACGATCCACAGCGACGCCGACCGGACCTCACGAAGGCCGAGCGACTGCTGGACTACGAGCCGACCGTCGACCTGGAGGAGGGACTCGACCGGACGATCGACTACTTCGAGTCCGAACTGGCGTAGCCCGGTCCGGCACTCCTCACTCCCCGAGCGCGAGGTCGAGCAGCGCGTCGAGGTCGTCGGGGTCGACGCGCATGTCGCTCCCGACCGGTTCGCACTGGGTCGTGGCGTACGGCATCCCGAGCCCGTCGGCAATGGCGAAGAAACAGGGGTTGGTACGCTGGCCGAACAGTTCGACGAGCGTGGTGTCGCCGCCGTAGACGGCGTTGAACAGGCCGGCGCCGTGGGGGCCGAGGACGGCGTCGGCGCGGGCGAAGGCAGCGACCTGCTCCGCGAGGGACCAGTCCTCGGGGTAGACGGTCTCGAAGCCGTACTCCGTGGCGACCGACAGCAGGTCGGCCTCGTTGCGAACGTGACGGGTGGACTGGCGCGAGCGGGAGACGTATAGTCGGCGGCCGACTTCGGGGGCGTCCGCCCCGGAAACGGTCGCGAGGAGTTCGTCGCGGACCCACCCGAGTTCGCGCGGGGAGTGGACGTACCCCTCCGGCGGCGCCGTCGAGTGGGTGTGACGGGGCATCGACGGGACGACGAGGCGGTCGACCGACCGCCGACCACCCCGCCACGCCGTGCGACGGTCGGGGCCCACGCCCAGCGCCGTCAGCGAGTCCGTCAGCCACGACGGCGGGTCGGGCGGGACGAGTACCTGGGGGGTGACGCCCGCAGTCCGCTCGTACTCCTGGAGGACCCGCAACCGCGGCAGGTAGTCCGCGAACCAGTGGAAGAACTGGTCGCTCCACGCCCCCGCGAACGAGACGACGGTCTCGAAGCGCCGGCCGGTGCCGCGATAGACGGGGGCAACACCATCAATAACGGTCCGAACCAGCGCGTCGGTCACACGGGGTGCGCTACCGGTAGCCGCCTCGATAATAAATGACCCGTCGGGCGCGACGGGCAGGGCGTTCGGCCCCACGAGATCCACGTCCTCAAGGACGGTGACGAACGGCCGGGTGAACGTCCACCCGCGGGCCACCGCCTCGAAGTCCGCCGGCACCGGTCCGACACCCCGCGGGGAGTCGATCCGGACCGTCTCCGGCGAGAAGAACTCCGCGACGTCGGCGACGTACGCCGGCGGGTCGTCGAAGAGTCGGCGGCGGGTGAGCAGCGGGTACCCCACCCGGTCGAACAGCGACAGCGCGAGCGGGCGCCGGAGGTGGTCGGTGTACAGCGTCCGGACGGCCCCAGAGAGTCGAGCGGAGATCTCAGAGGGGAGCCCGGACATCGTTGGCGTCACTCGATGTACCCGAGTCGCCGGAGGTTCTCCTCGACGGAGTCGTCGAACTCGTCGGACTGCGAGCCGGGCGGAAACGACTCGCCGAGCGTGTCGTGGACCCGCTCGCGGAGGTCGTCGGCCGGGCCCGCCGAGAGCGGGACCTGCTTCTCGCCTGGCCGCTCATACAAACGCTCCTCGCCGGCGGAGTCGATCGTGTAGAGGTAGTCGTCGGTCCTGACACTCTTGAGCCCGCGTCCGAACCGCTCAAACGACTCCGCCGAGAGGATCTCCCGGTAGCGGTCGGACAGTTCCCGCCGTCCGTTCTCGGCGAGGGCGGCGTCACGACGGCCGGACTCCGGGCCGAACGCCGACCGGCCGTCGATCTCTTCGGGCGGGTCGATCCCGGCCAGGTCACACACTGTCGGGAACAGGTCAATCAGCGAGACGTAGTCGTCGCGGCGCCCCTGCGGGACGCCCGGCCCCGCGACCACGAGCGGGACGTGGAGACAGGCGTCGTAGTGGAAGAACATGTGCTTGAGCAGACCGTGCTCGCCGAACTGCTCGCCGTGGTCCGCGGTCAACACGACGATCGTGTCGTCGAGTTCGCCCGCCGCCCGCAGTCGGTCGAGCGTCGCGGACAGTCGGTCGTCGAGGTACCGGACCGACGCTCGGTACCACTCCTGGAGCACGTTGAGTTCGGCGTCGGTGAGGTACGAGGAGTCCTCGTACAGCCGTGGGACGCCCTCGTGCTTCTGGGCCTCGGCGAGGCAGTCCAGTCGTACGTCCTCACGGTCGATCGTCTCCTCGCCGCCGAGTACGTCACCGAGTCCGGTCCTCGGACGGCGGAGTTCAGGGGTGGCCGCCTGCTTGTACGGTCGCGGTGGGTCGTACGGCGTGTGGACGGTCGTCAGGTTCAGGAACCCGAAGTACGGCTCCGTGAGTCCGCTGACCTTCCGCTCGAACACGTCGAGCAGGTATGAGGTGTAGTTGTCGTCGCCGTCCTGGAGCCTGCGGAGGACCTCGGCGGGCATCGGCACCAGCAGTCCCGGGTCGTCGATCGCCAGTCGCAGGTCCTCCACCGTCACCCCGGAGGGGATGTCGGACCACTTCTCCAGGTACTCCTCGAAGCCGCGGTCGTACCCCCAGTGTGAGCCCGTCCGGGAGGGCCCGGGAAGTCCGAACGTCTCGTAGCCGTTGTCGCGCAGGTGAGCCGCGAAAAGCGGGACGTCAGGGGGGATGTCGACCTGCCCGCCGACGCCCGACGTGGAGGGGTACTGCCCGGTGAACAGGGCGGCGTGGGAGATCGAGGAGCCGGGGCCAGCGGCGTAGGCCTTCTCGAACGTCGTCCCCTCGACGGCGAACGACTCGAACGACGCCGCCTCGACCGGCCCGCCGTACGTCGACAGGACGTCCGGCCTGAGCGTGTCACAGACGACGAGGAGGACGTTCGGGGGCGAACTGCTCATGACTACCCGTAACCGGCAGCGATCTATAAACTATCCCTTTCGACCGCGCCGGGGGTCAGGCGTAGCCGAGGTCGCGGAGTCGCTGTTCGACGGTCTCGTCCTGGACGTCGTCCGACCGGCGCTGTTCGGGTGGTTCCGCGGTCACCTCGCGGCGTTCCCCGTGGGTGTACGTGTGCCAGGGCACCTCGACGAGTTCCGGCGTGTACAGTCCACCGGGGTGCCCGTTGATCGTCACCGGGACGGGCCAGGCCCGCTCGTAGATCATCTCGCCGTGGTCAGCGGTGACGACGGTCTTGCCGCCGAGTTCGGTCATCAGGCGCTCGACGTGGGGGAGCACCGCCTCCAGGTTTTCCTCGTAGGCTCGCCAGACGATCTCCTCGGGAACGTCGTTTATTCTCGTCCCGACCGTGTCCCAAAATTTCTCGGCGTCCTCGTCGGACTCCGCGGGGTCGTCGAGACCGATGCCGCTGTAGTCGAAGTGTTTCCGACCGGTCTCGCCGATGAACGGGTAGTGTGGCTGGAGGAAGTGCACGAGTAGTCGCTTGTCGGGGTACCGCTCGTTGGCCGCTATCGTCGCCTCCGCGACCGTCTCCGGGAGGACCGTCCCGATGTCTGCGTCCCAGCCGTCCTCCCAGACGTCGACGATACGGTGGAACGGACTGTCGATGTCGTCGTGGTTACGGATCTGCACTTGTGCGGTGACGTAGACGGTGTCGTGCAGTTCCCGCCCCAGGAGGTTCGCACGGAGAAACTCCGGGGTCGTGGAGGCGAGTGACTCCCGCTTCGACAACTCACCGGGGAGGTCGTGGAGCCTCTCAAAAGTGTCGTACCGGCAGGCGTCGAGAATAAACAGATTGTCCCAGTCGGTTTCAAACAGGTCAACGCCGTCACGGTTGTACTGCCACTGCCCGTACCCGCTGTGGTACCAGCGGTTCAGCGGCAGCGCCACGGTGCGCTTGAACCAGATGTGAGCCCGTCTGGACAGCGGGAGCGAACTCATCGGTGTCCAGAGAGGGCCGCTTCGGGACATAAAGCCATCGCGTCGTCGCCGACAGAGGGCGACCCGCGGGTTCCGATGTATTTATGATCGGGTGTGTCGTCGACCCGGCATGGCGGTCCGCAACGTCTATCTCTTCGTCGCCGACGCCCTCCGCGACGACCACCTGCCCGACGCCGCAAGGGAGGCGGGCGACTACGTTCCGGCGACGGCGGCGGGGACGAACTCCCCGGCGGGCTTTTCGAGTCTCGTCTCCGGTCTCTACCCCAGTCAGCACCAGGCCCACGCCTTCACCCACCGGCTCGAGTCCGCGTTCAACGTGCTCAACGCTCTCGAGTCGTACGACACCCGCTTCTTCCAGGTGTACGAGACCGAACTCGCCGAGGTGCTCGGCGTCGAGCAGACCACCGACGACCCCGTCCCCGACCTCGAGGAGCCGTTCGTCGTCATGGAGCGGGACATGACGACCCACGCTCCCTACGGCTACCCCAGTTACGAGGAGGTCGACGTCGGACCACAGGAGTACTTCGGCGGGAAGAACGTTGACTGGGACCGCGTCCGGGCCGACTACCGCGAGGCCAGCGAGCGCGTCGGCGAGCGGTTCCGTCGCCGCCTGGACGAACTCGAGGACGCGGGGCTGCTGGAGGAGACACTCGTGATCTTCACCGCCGACCACGGCGAGTTGCTTGGCGAGTACGGCGAGATGAGCCACAGCGACCCTGTGGTGCCCGAACTCGTCCGCGTCCCGATGGTGCTCCGTCACCCGGAGGGGCCCGAACCGGACGCCGACCACGCGAGCCACGTCGACGTACTCCCGACGGCACTCGACGTTCTCGACGAGCCGGAGCCGTGGACGATGCCCGGCACGTCCGTGTACGGCGACCGCGACCGCTCGCCGATCAAGCTCTGTGAGTTCCGCTCCGAGCCCCACGAACTGGAGGAGTTCGCTCTCCAGAACTACTACGACTACGTGGTCCGCAGCGCCTGGGACGCCGACGGGGGGTACGCGTTCAACGAGACGGACCTGCGGGGACTGTTCGTCCACGCGCTCCGGCAGGCGCCGCTTTTCAACCCGTTCCGCGGCGAGGACGCCCTGCGCGCCCGAGAGGGGCTGTACCACCACCTGAAACCGACCCGGACCTTCGGCGACCCCGGGTTCGACGCCGAGGCGGCGCGGGCGTACCTCCGGGAGATGGACGAGTTCTCGGTGCAACTCTCCCGCCGGACCGAGGAGATCTCCGAGGCGGCACGCGAGGAACTCGAACACCTTGGGTACCTCTGAGGGCACCCGGGGGGGTGGACGCCGTCGCCGCGGAACGGGGACGGTCCGGGCGCGAGCGGCGTGAGTCACCGGGGCCAGACGGGGACGTTGTCCCGGACCGTCGTGCGGAACCGCGAGGAGAGTCCGAAGAGCAGCAGGAAGTAGACCCCGGCGCCGACGAACACGAGCGCGACGGCGGTGGCGACCCGGGGGAGCGGGGAGACGGACTCGACCTGTAACAGCGCCACCAGGACGGCACCCATCCCGCCCGCGGCGAGCCACTGTGCGGTGAGTTCGCCGGTCGGGACCGTGAACTCGACCAGCGACCGGAGGTACCAGTACGCGACCGAGAGGCTGACCGCGATGGCGGCGGTGGTCGCGACGGCGGCGCCGACCCAGCCGTAGAGAGCGATGAGGGTGAGGTTGAGCGCGACGTTGGCGACGATGAACACGAGGTTCACGCGGAAGGTGATATCGGGGCGGTCGATCGCGTTTAGCGTCGTCAGCAGTTGCTTCTGGTAGGACTGCAGCAGCGTCGCGAGGACGAGAATCGAGAGCACCAGCCCCGCTCGCGCGAAGTCGGGGCCGTAGACGCGGAGCAGGCGCTGCCCGATCAGCGTCCCGCCGACGAGTCCCGGGACGAGGATGAGGCCGGCGAACGACAGCGCCGAGTTCAGCAGGTCGGCGACGCTCTCGTCGTCGTCCTGGAAGTCGTTCTCGCTCATCTCGGGGAACAGCGTCTGACTGACGGAGTCGCTGAACACGCCGAGGAACTGGGCGACGTTCCAGGCGGCGGTGTAGTAGCCGACCAGCGAGTTGGAGACGAACACGCCGAGCAGCGCGATGTCGACCCAGCCGTAGGCCCGCGAGCGCAGGCCACCGAGCCAGGCGTACTTCGCGAACGACAGGACACGCCGGAAGTGCCGGCGCCGCGGGAGCCGGACCGCGTCGAGACTGCGGACGACGACGACCCCCCCGGCGACGACGAACACGAGGTAGCCGACGACGTAGCCGCCGAACATCCCGGCGACGCCGAGACCAGCCGCCAGCGCGGCGATCTGGGCGCCGGCACGACTCCCTTGGTTGACCGGCGAGAGCACGCCGGCGACGTGGACGAGGTGTTGACCGTTCAGCGTCGCCGAGACCGCGTTGCCCGCGAGGGTCGCCCCCAGCATCACGACGACGTACGGTGCCGCCGGGAAGCCGACGTAGTCGTTTACCTGGCCCCGGGCGGCGACGATCCCGACCGCGACGACGGCGAACAGGACCGCCATCGTGATCCCCCCGGCGGCGGCGTAGGCAGCGGGCTCCTCCTGCTCGCTCACTCGCTTCTTGATGGCGCTCGTGATCCCCATCGTCCCGAGGATGCCGAGCCAGGAGACCACCGTGAGCGCGAGCGAGTAGGTGCCCAGGGCGTCGGCACCCAGCAGTCGGGCGATGTACACCGTCGCCGCGAACCCCAGGACGGACGCCACGATCTTCGAGAGGAAGAGCACGACGGACGTCTGACCGAGGCGGAGCCGTCCGGGCACTGGAGTCGCCTTCGACGCGGGTTCCTAAGTCTCTCGTGGTTCGAGCCGCCGTGTCCGGGCGAGACGACGGACTCGATCCGCGGGGACGGGCTGGTCGGGCGTCCGGCGGCGTGTCACACGGTGTCAGGCGGCCACCGCGTCGTCGATCGTCAGGTCCTCAGGCAGGTCGTACCGTCGCCGCAGTTCGTCAAGGTCGTAGGCGTGGTCCGCGATCACCTCGTCGAGCGTCCGCTCGCTGGCGGGGGCGTCGAGGACCGTCCCGGCGAACAGCGAGTGGACGAAGACGACCGGGATGATGGCCGTCCTGAACAGGCGAGAGTAAAGCGGCCAGGGTCGTCCGACGATGTCCTCTCGGACAATCCGTTCGGTGCTGTACCCGATCCTGTACATACCCAGGTGTCTGACGTAGGTCCGCTTCATCCTGCTCGCGAGGTCCTTCCGGTCCGACAGTTTGATGCGCCCCGACACGTCGGCGTCCGTCAGCAGTTGGAGGAAGTCCCCGTTGCTGAGCGCCCGCCACCGGTACTCCTTCTCGTTGGCCCCGATCGGGAGCGAGGTCAGGAGGTAGTTCTCTCTCATGTGCTGCCGGGACGAGATATTCATGTTTGGACACGACAAAAAGAAGTCCGAGCCGCGTGCCTCCCTGATCGCCAGGTACAGTTCCACGAAGGCGGGGAAGTACCGACTGTCGTACCAGTCGTCGGCGTCGACGTGTGTGACGACGACGTCGCCCGTCGCCTCACAGACCGCGAGGTTCCTCGCGGGCCCGACGCCGAGCGGGAAGTCGGTGTGGATCGTCCTGAACGGCAGGTCGGAGTCGCTGGCGACGTCGTCGATGATCGCTTCGGACCCGTCGGTGGACTGGTCCACGATCACGATCTCGAAGTTCGAAGGGAGGTCCTCCGTGATGGACCGGAGGGACTCCTCGATCGTGTCCGCCATGTTGTACGTCGCGATACAGATCGAGACGGACGTGTCTCGTAGGTCTGTCATGCTATCGTGTCGCGGTCATCGTTGCTCGTCGGCGGTCCGCTCGCTCGTCGTCAGGGGTTCGTTCACAGTGGCTCCAACCCGGACTGCCGAAATCAAAGTTCTGTTAACGGGCGACGGTCGGCCAGGATACCGTGCCGTCCCTCTCACACTGTCGGTGGCAGGTGTCCGGGCACACGGCGAGAGCGTCGAGTAGAGGACGAGGACGCATTCCGAAAGCCTAAATCTCGGAGTTGCGAGTCACCGGGTATAGATGGTCGATCTGCAATCCGAGTTGGCAGAGCGCCCCGTCTTCGTGACCGGCGCCGACGGGTTCATCGGGTCACACCTGGTCGACACGCTCGTCGACCACGGGGCAAACGTCCACGCCTTCGTGCGAGCGACCTCGAGTGGCGACCTGCAGAACATCCGGCACCACGCCGACGAGATAACGGTCCACCGGGGCGATCTCAGGGACAAACACTCCGTGGACCAGGCGCTGTCGGCGATGGAGGGGTACGGGGACACGCTGATCTTCCACCTGGCGGCCCAGGCACACGTCGGCGAGTCCTGGGAGCGACCGTACGACACGGTCGACACGAACGTCGTTGGGACGCTGAATTTGCTGCAGTCCGTCGTCGACCTCGACCTGGAGATCGACAAGTTCGACACCGCCGGCACCAGCGAGGAGTACGGCAACATCGACCAGGAGAAACGGGACAACCACGAGTTCGCCGAGGACGGCCGGGTGGTCCTCAGCGAGCGCTCGCCGGTGAACCCCAAGAGCGTGTACGCCACCTCGAAGCTTGCGGCGGACTTCCTGACGATGAACTACCACGACGCCTACGGGCTGCCCGGGGTGACCACGCGGATGTTCAACAACTACGGCCCGCGGCAGAACCCCCGCTACATCACGGGGACGATCATCACGCAGGCGCTGGAGCGGGAGATCGTCGAACTCGGCAACCTGGAACCGAAGCGTGACATGTGTTTCGCGACCGACGGGGTTCGCGGTCACCTCCACGTCGCCCTGGCGGGCAACGCCGGCGAGCAGTACGTGTACGGCTACGGTGAGAACATCTCGATGCGGGAGTGGGCAGACCTGATCCTCGAGGTCGGCAGCGAGGAGGGTCACTGGGACAACCCCGAGATCGTCCAGGACGAGGAGCGGTTCCGGCCGGGCGACAGCGACGTCGAGGAGTTGCTCGTCGGCTACGAGAAGCTCAACCGCGAGACCGGCTGGGAGCCGAAGGTCGACTGGCGCGAGGGCGTGCGCCGCACGATCGAGTGGTACGCGAACAACCGCCGGGAGTGGCTCGGTAGGGTCGACTGGCGATGAGCTACTGGGACGGCCGGACGGTGATGGTGACCGGGGGCAGCGGGTTCCTCGGCAGCCACCTCGTGGAGCGACTCCGCGCGCGGTCGGACGACGTGACGGTGTTCGTCCCCCGCAGCGAGGAGTACGACCTCCGCGAGCGGGCCGCCATCCGGCAGGCGTTCGTCGAGTCCGGCGCCGACACAGTCATCCACCTGGCTGCGACCGTCGGCGGGATCGGCGCTAACCGCGAGAACCCCGGCCAGTACTTCTACGACAACGCCGTCATGGGGATCGAACTGCTGGAGATGGCCCGGCAGTTCGGCGTCGACAAGGCGACGATCCTCGGCACCATCTGTGCGTACCCCGAGGAGACGCCGGTGCCGTTCAGCGAGGACGACCTCTTCGAGGGGTACCCGGAGCCGACGAACGCGCCGTACGGGATCGCGAAGAAGTCCCTGTTGACCCAGTCGAAGGCGTACCGCAAGCAGTACGGCTTCGACAGCATCTACCTGATGCCGGTGAACCTGTACGGGCCGCGTGACGACTTCGATCTCGAGACTTCACACGTCATCCCGGCGATAATCCGGAAGTGCGTCGAGGCACGCGAACGCGGCGAGGACTCGATCACGGCGTGGGGGACCGGCGAGCCGACCCGCGAGTTCCTCTACGTCGAGGACGCCGCCGAGGGTATCCTCGACGCGACCGAGCGGTACGACCGGAGCGAGCCGGTCAACCTCGGCAGCGGCACCGAGATCAGCATCCGCGAGTTGGTCGAGACGATCGCCGACGTCACCGGCTTCGAGGGCGAAATCGAGTGGGACACCTCCAAACCCGACGGGCAGATGCGGCGCCGACTCGACGTCTCGCGGGCGAAGGAGTACTTCGACTGGGAGGCCACGACCGAGTTCGAGACCGGCCTGCGCCGCACCGTCGAGTGGTACGAGGCCAACCGCGAGGAGATAGTCGGCGCGGAATGACGGAGTGGATCCCCGAGGCGGACTGGACGACGGTCGTCGAGTCGGTGCCGATCGTGTCGGTCGACCTCGTCGTGACGGTCGAGGACGGTCCCACGGGCGACGAGGCCGACGGTGACGGGGGGCGCCACGAGGTCGACGGTGACGGGGGGCGCCACGAGGTCGACGGCCCCGAGGAGGGCGACGGCGGCGGCGCGCGTACAGGCGTCGTGCTGGCGCGGCGGACGAACGAACCGGCGGCCGGCGAGTGGTTCGTCCCCGGCGGCCGGGTCAGGAAGAGCGAGCGAATCCTGGCGGCGGTCGACCGGGTCGCGGCGACCGAACTCGGGGTCGAGGTCTCGGTCGAGGAGTACCTCGGCCCGTACGATCACTTCTACGAGACGTCCGACGTGGGCGACGACGGGAAACACTACGTCGCACACGGGTACCACGTGACGACCACCGAGACGCCGACGCTCGCGGACGACCAGCACGAGGCGATGGCGGTGTTCACCGACCCGCCCGCGGACTGCCACGAGTACGTCGAGGCGTACCTGCGTGCCGCGGGCGTCCTCGGCTACTGACCGCGAAGCACACCACCTTTCATCCGGCGCGTCGAGGGGGCGAGTATGAAGGCGATCATCCCCGCCGCCGGACAGGGGACGAGACTGTACCCACACACCCACACCAAGCCGAAGGCGATGGTGCGGCTCGCCGGACGACCGATCCTCGGACACATCCTCTCGAACCTGGCGGACACCCGGATCGAGGAAGTGGTGATCGTCGTCGGCGGCGCGATGAAGGAGCAAATCACCGAGTACGCCCGCGAGGCGTACGGTGACCGGTTCGCGTTCTCGTTCGTCGAGGAGCCCTCGCCGGAGGGGCTGGGTCACGCGGTCTACTACGCCGAGAGCGCCGTCGACGGCGAACCGGTGCTGATCGCCCTCGGTGACATGCTGTTCGAGAGCGGCTACCGGCAGTTCCTCGCGGCCTACGACGACCTCGACGACCCCGACGGTGCGATCGGCATCAAGCCCGTCGACGAGCCGCGACACTACGGCGTGGTCGAGGTCGAGGACGGCCGGATCGTCGACATGGTCGAGAAGCCCGCGGACCCGCCGTCGAACCTCGCCATCAGCGGTGTCTACGTCGTCGAGGACACCCCCGCGCTGTTCGACGTGCTGGGCGAGATGATCGAGAACGACGAGCGCGGCGCGGACGACGAGTTCCAGTTGACCGACGCGCTGCGGCGACTGGTCGACGGCGGGCAGGCGCTGTACACCTTCGACGTCGAGGAGTGGTACGACTGCGGGCGCCCGGAGACGCTACTCGCGGCCAACCGGGTGCTGCTGTCGCGGCTGGAGACGGACGCCCCCACAGACCTGGCGGAGAGCGTGGTGGTCCCGCCGGTCGACGTCGGTGACGACGTCGAGGTGAGCGGCAGCGTCGTCGGGCCACACGTCAGCGTCGACGACGGCGCCGAGATCACGAACAGCATCGTCCGCGACAGCATCGTCGGCGTGGACACCACCGTGGTGGACGCGAACATCAGCGGGAGCATCCTCGGGGACAACGCCGTCGTCAACGGCGAGCCGACACAGCTCAACCTCGGGGACAACAGCAGCGTCGACCTCTAGGCGGCGAGTCGAAGCGGTTATGGCCCGGCGGGCGAGGGGTTGGCGTAGACCGTGGTGCGAAACGTCCTCTATCTCGTCCTCGACTGTCTGCGTGCGGACGCGGTCACGCCGGCGACCGCCCCCACGATCGCCGACCTCGCCGCCGAGAACCCCTCCGTCGAGACGTGTGTCGCGCCCGCCTACTGGTCGCTACCCTCCCACGCCTCGATCCTCACCGGCGAGTACCCACACGAGCACCACGTGTACCACCGCCAGCACGAGGCGGAGACGCTGCCGCTGGTCGAGGCGTTCGCCGAGCGGGGCCACCACACCGTCGGCGTCACCACGAACATCTACTTCTCGCGTGGCCAGGGGTTCGACCGCGGCTTCGAGGAGTTCCACGAGACCCGGCGACCGCTGAATCCCCACGGACTGAACCCGTTCTCGGCGGTCAGGCGACGCGAGCCGCCGGAGGGGCCGGACCTGCGCACCTACCTCGCGGTGCTGCGGGCGGCGGCGACTCACGACCGTCCCGTGGCGAGTCTCGGCAACTACATGCGGGCGGTCGGGATCGAGATGGACCGCCGGTACGGCTACCGCGAGTATCTCCCCTGGGCGGACGACGACGGGTACGGCTTCCTCACCGAGGGTGGCGATCGGGCGGAGTCGCTGCTCGTGGACCTGTTCGAGCGCCACGCCGGCGACGACCGACCGTTCTTCGCGTTTGCGAACCTGATGGACGCTCACTACCCGTACCAGCCGCCGGCGGAGTACCTCCGCGCGGAGACCGACGGGCGGTACGGCGTCGCGGACCTGCAGGCGCTCGACCCCGACCTCGGGAACAGTTGGGCGTTTCTGGAGGCGTACTTCGGGGACGGCGTCGACGAGGACGACCTGGAACTGGTGCGTGCGGCCTACCGGGCGGAGGTGCGGGCGGTCGACGACCGGGTCGCACGCCTGCTCGACGCCCTCGAGCGGACCGGACTGCGCGAGGAGACACTCGTCGTGATCACCTCCGACCACGGCGAGGTGCTCGGCGAGCGGGACCTCCGGGACGAGCGCTCGATGGGCCACCTGCGGTCGCTGAGCGAGCACCTGTACACCGTGCCGCTGGTGCTTGCCGCCCCCGCGCTCGACCCCGTGACCGTCGAGGACCCCGTTCCCCTGGGGGCGCTCTCGACAGCGCTGATCGAGGAGGGGACCGAGTGGCTCGCTGACCCCGCCGGGACGCTACCGGCGGAGCCAGCGCTGTTCGAGTTACCAGCGAACCCCTACAGCGAGGACTCCTACGAGGACCGCGACGTTCCCGACTGGTACGTCGAGCGCGAGACCGACACCCACGCCGTCCTCGGGGTCGCGGACCGCTGGCGGGTGCTCGCGGACTCGACCGGCGACATCGACGCCTGGGAAGACGGTGAGACACGCGACCCCGCGGCGGCGCCGGCGGACCTGGTCGAGACCTGCCAGTCGGCGGTCGAGGCGTTCCCGGGCGTGGGCGCGACCGACGACGAGATCTCCGCCGACCTGCAGCAGCAACTCGAGGACCTGGGGTACATGTGAGCCGGACCGACGGCGGGCCCGTCGCGGGCGATTCAAGTGTTCCCGCGGGGTAGCGCCGGCCATGCAGGTCAGCGTCATCGGGTCGGGCTACGTCGGCACCACGATCGCCGGCTGTTTCGCCGACCTCGGCCACGAGGTGGTGAACGTCGACGTCGACGAGTCCATCGTCGCGGCGATAAACGACGGCGAGACCCCGGTCCACGAGCCCGGCCTCGCGGAGCGGATCGCAGAGCACGCCCCCCGCGGAACGGGACGCCTGCGGGCCACGACGGAGTACGACACCGTCCGCGACACCGACGTCACCTTCCTCTGTCTGCCAACGCCCTCGGAGGAGGACGGCAGCATCGACCTCTCGATCACGCTGTCGGCGGCGGAGACGCTCGGGGAGGCCCTCGCCGCGAAAG
>CAYODS010000004.1:0-33214 GCA_964402765.1 uncultured Halobacteriales archaeon | reverse complement strand
GGGCGAGCACACGGTGATCGTCAAGAGCACCGTGATCCCCGGTTCCACGGAGGAGCGGATCGCGCCGGCGATCGCCGAGGCGAGCGGCATGACCGTCGGCGAGGACCTCCACGTCGGGATGAACCCGGAGTTCCTGCGGATGGGCTCCGCGGTCGAGGACTTCCTCGACCCACAGAAGGTGGTGTTCGGCACCGACGACGACCGCGCGCTGGCGGCGATGCGAGATGTGTTCGCGCCCCTGATAGAGCGGGCGGACCCGCCGGTCGTCGAGACCGGAGTGCGGGAGGCGGAGATGATCAAGTACGCGAACAACGCCTTTCTCGCGTCGAAGATCTCGCTCATAAACGACATCGGCAACGTCTGCAAGGAACTCGGTGTCGACACCTACGAGGTCGCGGAGGCGGTCGGCCTGGACGACCGCATCGGGGCGAAGTTCCTGCGCTCGGGGCTTGGCTGGGGCGGCTCCTGTCTCACCGGCGACCAGTGCGTGCTCGTCAGAGACGGCGTCGAAACGCAGTTGCTCACGATGGCGGAGTTCTTCGACCGTTACGCCGCAGACGGGACCGTTGACGATGTCTCCGTCCTCAGCTACGACCCCGAGACAGGAACGTCGAAGTACAAACCAGTCACGGCGGCGACACGTCGAGAGTACCAGGGGGAACTGCACACGGTCCGGACGCGCATGAACAAGGAGGTCACGGTCACCCACGATCACCCGATGGTCACCGTCGAGGACGGGGAGGCAGTCGTTCGACAGGCACACCGGCTGTCGGACGGTGACCAGATACCCGTCGCTTCGACGCTTCCAGCAGACCCCGTCGAGACGTTCGATCTCATCGAGATGATCGGGGACTCGCGGTCGGTCGATGTCGACGAGGTCTACGTGAAGCCATCGATCGACCTCACAGAGGTCGAAGAGGAGCTACGGACCGTTCTGGCCGACCACGAACGGCAGTTCGACTACAACAGAGTCCACGAGTACCTACGGAACCAATACCTTCCCCTGCCGGTGTTTCTGGACTTCGAGGACGAACTGCCGCTCTCGCGGGACGACGTAGCGCTGTACACCACCGTCGGTGGGGGACAGACGTACGTCCCCGCCGAGCTCACGGCCGACGAGGACTTCTGGCGGTTCGTCGGGTACTATCTCAGCGAGGGACACATCAACGACGACGACTCCGGCCGGGGATCGACGACACGGCGACGGGTCTTCCTCAGTTTCCACCCGACTGAAGAGGAGGAGTACGTGAACGATGTCGAGTCCTATCTGGAGGAACTTGGCGTCCGCTACCGAACGCGGACGGGCACCACGGCGACGGAGATCGAGGTTTCGAGTCGGGTGTTCGCCGCGTTCATCGAGTGGCTCGGGTGTGGCAGCGGGTCCTACTCCGCTCAGATCCCTCGGTCCGCGTACCGCGAGTCCGAAAGGAACAGACGGGCGCTGCTCGCCGGACTGTTCAGGGGCGACGGTCACGTCGCGTACCCGAGCCACTCGAACGCGGTCGTCTACGAGTACGGGTCCGTCAGCGGGGAACTGATACAGGGGATGCAGTTCCTCCTGCACAGCCTCGGGATCGTTCCGAGTTACAAGACCTCACGGTCCGAGAAGTCGACCCAAGTCGCTCACCACCTCCGGGTGAGTTCGCGTGAGCAGGTGGCCGTTCTCGCTGACCTGTTCCTGCCGGAGGAGCGAGAACGCATCCGTCAGCGACTGGACGACTACGACCGCGAGATAGCACCGACGGGACACTCACGGACCGGGCAACACACGACTGTCGAGATCGAGGCAATCGAGAGGACGGAGACGACCACCGGGGTCTACTCTCTCGAGGTCGAGGACGACCACACGTTCGTTACGACGGACGGGGTGGTCGTTCACAACTGCTTCCCGAAGGACACCGCCGCCCTGGTCGCCGCCGCCCGCGAGCACGACTACGACGCGCCGATGGTCACGGCCGCTCGGGAGGTGAACGACCGCCAGCCGCGCCGCCTGCTCGCGCTGCTGGACCGTCACGTCGACGTGGCTGGCGAGCGCGTCGCGGTGCTCGGACTGGCGTTCAAGCCCGGCACCGACGACGTGCGCGGCTCGCGGGCGATACCGGTCGTCGAGGGGCTGCACGAGCGGGGGGCCGACGTGGTCGCGTTCGACCCGGTGGCGACGGAGAAGGCGCGTGCGGTGCTGCCGGAGACGGTGACGTACGCGGCGTCACCCGAGGAGGCACTGGAGGATGCGAGCGCCTGCCTGGTGGTGACCGACTGGCCGTCGTTCTCGGAGCTGGACGCGGCGTTCGACCGGATGGCGACGCCGGTCGTCGTCGACGGGCGTCGCGTGATAGAGCGCCGCGAGGGGATCGTCTACGAGGGCCTCACCTGGTAGTCGCCCGGTCCCGGCGGGCGGCCCGGGACCGCGTGTGACGGCGCCGCCGGAGCGACAGGGTTTTTCAGGGCTGTCGACGAACCCGAACTGATGACGTCGGTCGACATCGACCTCGACCGCGAGGACGTCTGCGTGCTCGTCCCCACGTACAACGAGGCGGCGACGATCGGCGACGTGGTCGGTGGGTTCGTCGAGTTGGGGCTGACGAACGTCCTCGTGGTCGACGGGCACTCGACCGACGAGACGCGCGAGCGGGCCCGTGAGGCGGGCGCCCGCGTGGTGGAGCAGTCCGGCGCCGGCCGTGGCGACGGCAAGGGCCAGGCGGTGCGCGAGGGGCTGGGACTGATCGACGCGCCGTACGTGTTGATGCTGGACGGCGACGGCACCTACCGCCCGGAGGACGCCGAGCGGATGCTCGCGCCGCTGCTGTCGGGCGAGGCGGAACACGTCGTCGGCGACCGGTTCGCGGACATGCAGCCCGGCGCGATGACCCGACTCAACCGCGTGGGCAACGGGATCATCAACGCGGTGTTCCGGCGGGTCCACGGCCGCGATCTGGGGGACATCCTCTCGGGCTACCGGGCGTTCACCCGGGAGTCGATCGACCGCCTGGGACTGACCGCCGAGGGGTTCGAGATCGAGACCGAACTCGCGGTGGAGTGCGTTCGTCACGACGTGCGGACGACCGTCGTCCCGATCACGTACCGCCCCCGGCCGGACGAGTCGGAGACGAACCTCCACCCGTTTCGGGACGGCGGGCGGATCGTCGTCACGCTGTACCAGCTGGCGAAGACCTCGAACCCCCTCTTCTACTTCGGCAGCGTGGGGCTAGTGTCGCTGCTCGCCGGCGGCGGCATCGGCGTGTACGTCGGCGTCGAGTGGGTCACCCGCCGGGTGCCACACGAGATCCTCGCGCTGGTGTCGGCCTTTGGTATCCTGCTGGGCGTGCAGTTGATCATCTTCGGCGTGCTGTCGGACATGATCGTGGAGTTGCACCGCGAGCAACTGCGCCGCCTGCGACAGGTGGAGCACCGCAGCACCGCCCCGCCGCCCGAGCGGCCCGTCGACCGGGCGCGCGGGCTGGGCGGCGGTGAGCGACCCCTCGGCCCGGAGTCCGGCGACGGCGGCGGCACCGGGGACGGTCCCCGCCAGGGCGAGCCGGAGGACCCCTCGCGGCCGGAGACCGAGACCGACGGGGGTCGTGACGGGTCGGGCACGACCGGGGATCGGTGAGGCCTTCCGCCGGGGCGTTCACGGGCGAACGTGACAGAGTACACCACCGTCTCGATCCCGAAGGACCTGGCCGACCGCGTGGAGGAGACAATCGAGGGGACCAGTTTCTCCTCGACCAGTGACCTCGTGCGCTTCCTGCTGCGGTCGATCGTCATCCAGCACCAGCAGTCTGAGGAACTCACCGAGGCCGAGTTCGAGGAGATCGCCACGCAGTTGCGGGACCTGGGCTATCTGGACTGAGTGGCGCAACGGGCCACTGGACTGAGTGGCGCAACGGGCCACTGGACTGAGTGACGCCACGGGTCACTGGACTGAGTGACGCCACGGGTCACTGGACTGAGTGACGCCGACAGGGGTCACTAGACTGAGTGGCGCCAGGAGGGGTAGTCGGCGCCCGGGCGCCGCGTGAGGCGGTCAGTCGAACTCGGCGGTGAACGCGGTCGGCGGGCGGGCGTCGATCACCTGCAGCGGCCGGCGTCGGCCGTCCCGCTCGAAGGCGGCGATCGAGTCGAGATCCCACGGCGGCACGGCGACGAACACCGCCTCGTGGAGGTCGTCGGTCCGGGTGAGTTCCAGCGCGCCGTCGGGGTGGGAGACGAACCGGCCCTGGGTCTGTCCGGGCGGCGTCGAGAGGTCGACGCCGAACACCCGCGACACCGCCCCGGCGGCGTCGGGCAGGTAGAAGTCAGTAAAGACGGGCGTGTCGGGGGTGAGCCCGCGGTCGGCACCGGACGCCGCCGCCTCGTCCGCGAACTCGAACTCGAAGTCGAGCACGGAGCCGTCGGGCGCGGTCAGCTCCCGGGCGGGCGACACCGCCAGGGCGGCGGTGACCGACTCCGGTTCGGCGTCGGCCGCGAGGTCGAGCAACACCGTCGCGAGGCCGCGCGTGATGTAGACCACGCCCGGCGTAGCGCCGGGGAGGGCTTAACCTGCGGGGTCGACGGTGCACGCCGACGGACGGACACGGGCCGGAACGGGTCGGTCACGCCGACGGAGCGTGCGACGAGCGCCACGCGTTGCCCGGGACCGTCGCTGTGCGGTGGTATCAGGAACCCCGTCGGTGTGACGGGGGGCGCGCGGTCGATTGTGGTTGGGACACAAACAGCACCACGCGCCGTCGGTTCGTATGTCGTACACCCTGATAATGGTTTTGTGATTATTCGAATGAACAGTTACCGACGGAGTAGGTCGTCGCACGCGTCCCGGACGGCGGCGGTGGCGCGGGCCGAATCGTCCCGCGTGTGACACCGATAGTGACGAGAGATCATCACTTTTTCCGTACAGAGTGGGAGTGGTCGGCATGAAGTGCCAACTCATATTAGTTCTCCTGCACACGATCGAGCGAGGACCGGGCCAGGCCCGGTATGGTTGGGACACATGGTTCAGGACGACACGATAGAGGAGGCGATCGACGTACTGCAGCAGCTCGGACTGAAGGAGTACGAGGCACGGTGTTTCGTCGGGCTGACGCGGCTGCCAAGCGGCACCGCAAAGCGCCTGTCGGAGATCACCGACGTGCCACGGACGCGGGTGTACGACGCCGTCCGCGTCCTGGAGGCACAGGGGCTGGTCGAGATCCAGCACACCAACCCCCAGCGGTTCCGTGCGGTGTCGATGGAGGAGGCGACGCAGACGCTGCGGGACCGCTACGAGGACCGCGTCGAGCGACTCAGGGCCGCGCTGGAGGAGGTCGACGAGGTCGACGGGACCGACGGGACGTCCGTCCAGGAGGTGTGGTCGCTCGCCAACCGCACCGCCGTCGAGAACCGTGCCGAGACGCTGCTGGCCGAGGCCACAAAGGAGGTCGTCCTCGTGGTCGGTGACCCCTCGGTGCTCACCGAAGACGTGTTCGACACGCTCGCCGCCCTCGACCCGGGTGTCGACCTGCTGGTCGGCGTGCTGGACGACGAGACCCGTGCGGAGGTCGAGGACCGGCTCCCCAGGGCGCGAACGTTCGTCTCCGGCCTGGAGTGGCTCGACGCCGAGGCGGGCGACACCACGAGCGTCGGGCGGCTGATGCTGGTCGACCGGTCGTCGATCCTCGTCAGTTCGGTCACCGAGGACGGCACCGAACAGGCGATCTTCAGCGGCGGCTTCGGCAACGGGCTGGTCGTCATCTCGCGGCGGCTGCTCGCGCAGGGACTGCTGCCCGCGCGCGACCCCGAGGGTGACGACTGACCACCGCCGGTCACGGCGGAGTGGTCGGCACGAAAAGTGGACTCGCGGCCCGTCGCCGCGAGCCACGACTGGCGTGACCAGGGATGGGGGGGTGACCGCCGTCCAGCCGGGTGTCTGAAGCACGGGTGGCACGTTCCATTGGCGGTCCGCCCCGTGCCCCGCGACGAGCGGGAGGCGTATCAACCCTGGAGAAATTCACGCCCGGGCGAGTTGTGATGAACCGCGTCACAGTCACCAGAACTTCAGGTTCGACTTCACCGCCTCCCGCTTGAGTTCCTGGATGTGCTCGGTGAGCGGGATGTCCTTCGGGCACACCTCCGTACAGGAGAACTGCGTCTGGCAGCGCCAGACGCCGTGTTCCTGGGCGAGAACGTCCATGCGGTGTTCCTTGACCGCCGCCTCCTCGCGCTCGTCCATCGCGAAGCGATAGGCCTTGTTTATCGCCGCCGGGCCGAGGTACTCGTTGTCGCCGGCGGCGATGTTGCACGAGGACATGCAGGCGCCACACCAGATACAGCGGGTGGACATCTTGATCTCCTCGCGGTTCTCGCGGGACTGGCGCTGCTCGGTGAGGGGGTCCTCGGGCGTGTCGCCCTGGAAGTACGGCTCGACGGCCTCCATCTGCTCGTAGAAGTGCTCCATGTCCACCACGAGGTCCTTCAGGACGGGCTGGTGGGGCAGCGGTTCGATCCGCACCGGGTCGTCGAGTGCCGACAGCTGGGTCTTGCAGCAGAGTCGCTGCTGGCCGTTGACGTACATCGCGTCCGAGCCACAGATGGCCTGCCGGCAGGAGTGTCTGAACGTGAGCGAGGAGTCATACTCGTCGCGGGCGTAGATCAGCGCGTCCAGCACCGTCATCCCCTCCTCGTAGGGGACGTGGAAGTCGTCGAAGTACGGTTCGTCCTTCCCCTCCACGTCGGGGTCGTAGCGGAACACCTTGAGGTGTCGCGTCCGCTCGGCGTCGGCCGCCCGCTGCCGGCGCTCCTCGGTGCGGTCGCGCTCGCGCTGTTCGGCACGGCGGGCCTTCTCGGCCATCCGCCGGGCGTGGGGCGCGGACTCCTGCTCGGGCTCCGGTTCGGGCTCCGTCTCGGGCTGCTGTTGTGATTCCGTGCTCATGATCAGAACAGGTTCGACATCGCGAGGGCGACGCGGGTGCCCTGCAGCACCAGCAGGGCGCCGGCGCCGACCAGCACGAACTGGGCGACCCGCTTCTGGGTGCCGGCGATCCCCTGGTTGACCAGCGCGTTGTACACGCCGTTGACGCCGTGGAAGGTGGCGGTCACCAGAAAGAGCCACATCGTCGCGAAGTAGCCCAGGTTCGACATCCGCGCCTGCGTGCCAAGGAAGGTGATCTCCGCGGCGTGGTGGACGAAGTGAAGCAGGAAGAAGTGGAACGCGAGCACCACCACGAGAAAGGCGGCCGTGAGCCGCTGGGCGAGCCACCGCCACCCCCGCCGGTCGAACGAGGAGTAGTACTCCGCCATCTCACCCACCTCCGAGGCCCGCGAGGAACGTGGGCACGCTCGCGACGGTGATCGCCCCCGTCAGCACGAGCGAGACGTAGAAGCTCTTGTCCTGCGAGTCCAGCCCGACGCCCAGGTCGACGAGCAGCAGCCGGACCCCGTTGAGGATGTGGAACACGGCGACGGCGAGCAGCCCGACCTCCAGTACGCGCACCACGAGCAGACTCTCCAGGCCGCTCAGCGTGCTGGTGTAGGCGTCGGTCCCGGCGGCGAGGTCGGCCATCGGCGCCGACGAGGCAGGGATCGCCGTCGACAGGACGGCGATGTGGGTGAACAGGTAGCCGACGAGCACCCACCCGGTGAACTTGTGCAGCACCCAGGCCCACATGCCCGCCGAGAACTCGGTCCACCGACCGAAGTCCTCGACGGTCCCTCGGTCGTACCGTTGACTCATGGACGCGGAAGGGCCCTCGCCGGTTTAGGGCTTACGTAGCCGGCGCCGGTCGGAGAGAACCGCGCCCCACACCGCGTTAGACACCAGGCTCAAGCCCCGCGCCGCCGACCTTCCCGCATGGAACTCACCGAGGGCGTCCACGCCCTGCCGCTGACGTTCGAGCGCGGCGACCGCGATCTCACGCTGTACGCCGCCGCCGTCGAGACTCGACGCGGGGCGATCCTGGTCGACGCCGGTCTCCCGGGTGCGCGCGACCAGATCGAGGACCGACTCGCCGCCGCGGACATCGCCCTGCCGGACGTCCACGACCTGTTGCTCACCCACCAGGACGCCGACCACGTCGGCGGCGCCCCCGAACTGCTCACAGTCGACACCGACATCGACGTGATCGCCCACCGCGAGGCCGTCCCCTACGTCGAAGGCGAGCGTCCGCCGGCGAAGGGCGGCGACGCCCCGGACCCCGTCGAGGTCGACGTCGCCGTCGTCGACGGGGTGCGCTTCGCGACGCGGGCGGGGCCGATGGACGTGGTCCACACGCCCGGGCACACGCCGGGACACGTCTCGCTGCACTTTCCCGAGGCCGGACTGCTGCTGGCGGCGGACGCCGTCGTCGCCGCCGACGGCGGGCTGGCGGGGCCCAGCGAGACCCACAGCGCCGACGTGGCGACCGCACTCGACTCGGTCGAGCGCCTGGCCGACCTCGCGGTCGAGGAGACGCTGTGCTACCACGGCGGCCACGTCGAGCAGGGCAGTGACCGTCTCGCGGCGATCGCGACGAACGAGGAGACGGCCTGAGTCCGACCCCGGTGGTCAGTCGCTCCCGTCGGTGCCGTCGCGTCCGGCGCCGGGAGCGGGGCCGGCGCGCTCGGTGTCGATCACCGACAGCGTCTCGTCGACGTGCAGGGTGAGCGTCTCGCCGTCGGCCCGGTAGCGGACCCGCGCCCGAAGTGGGTCGCGGTCCTCGACGACGGCGTCCCCGGGGTCGGTCGCCCGCACGACCGACAGCGGCGCCTCGGTCACGTCGATCGCGTGGTCGTAAAAGAACGCGACGACGGGTGCGCGGTGCATCAGTCCGGCGCCGAGGTCGGTGGTGAACGTCTCGCCACAGCGCCGACAGCGGTACTCGGCGGTGGGGATGGCCTCGAAGTCCGGTTCCTCGGCCCCGGGGTCGTCGGCGGTCTCCAGGCGGGGGTCGACCCGGCCCTCACAGTACGGGCAGAACCCGTCGTCGGCCTGCTGGAAGTTCGACCGGACGTACCGCTCGGTCACGTCGGGGAACTCCGCCTCGTCGTACTCGGCGAACACACCTGGCGGCACACGAAAGTGGGTGCCCACGTCACAGTCCTCGCACTCGATGCGGGCGCGCTCGTCGTCGTAGGTGAAGTGTCGCTGGCCGCCACAGAACCCGCAGGGCTCGGCGACCGGCAGCGGGCCGACGGTACCCACGCGGGTGTACGCCCCCGCCAGCAGGGAGCCGACGACCGAGGAGCCGGCGACGGTGAGGCGGTAGCCGTCCTCGGTCTTCGCGACGAAGCGGTCGGTCAACTGCCGGAGGTGGTAGTTGAACCGCCCGGAGTCCGAGACGCCGACCTCGTCGCGCAACTCGGTGAACGTGGCCTCGTTGTCCTCGGCGTCCCACAGCGCCCGGAGGATGTCGACCCGCATCGGGTCCGCCAGCGCCCCGAAGGCCTCGGCGGGCGCCGCCGCCTCGACGATCCCGTGCTCGTCCATGCCGGCGGTAGCCGGGAGCGACGCATAGGCGTGACGGTGGGGACCGACAGACAGAAACGCCCCACGGCCACAGCGAGAGCATGGACTGGCCGGACAGCGTCGGCGTCGTCGGTGGCGGCGTGGTGGGGCTGGCGACCGCCTACAGCGTCGCCGCTCGCGCCCGCGCCGCCGACCCCGACCCGGAGACCCGCGTCGTCGTCTACGAGCGCGACCAGCCCGGCGCGGGGTCGACGACCCGTGCCGGGTGTGGGCTGCGCACCTTCTACGCCGACCGCGCCAACGTCCGGCTGGCACAGGCCGGCCTGCACTTCTGGCGCCGCGCCGAGCAGACGCTGGGCGTCGACATCGGCTTCCGGGAGAACGGCTACTGCTTTCTCACCGCCGACGGCGACACCGTCGCCGAACTCGAACGGCAGGTGCGCCGCCAGCGCGCCTACGGCGGCCCCGCCTTCGCCTGCTCGCCCGGCGCCGTCGAGCGCGTACCGGGCCTGCACGCCGACCGCTACGAGCGGGCGGTCGTCGCCCCGACCGCCGGCGTCGCCGACCCCGCGGCGATGGTCGAGGCCCTCTTGGCCGGCTGTGACCGCGTCGGCGTGACCGTCCGCGAGGAGACGCCCGTGACCGACCTCGACCGCACCGACGGCGGCGTCCGGGTCACCACGCCCGACGGCGAGCGGACACACGACCGTCTGGTCAACGCCGCCGGGGGCTGGGCACCCCGGGTCGCGGCGGCGCTGGGTGACGACCTCCCCGTCGAACCGCGCCGACGCCGCATCCTCGCCCTGCAGCGGGACGCCCCCGGGGACCTGCCGCTCACCGTCGACCTCGACACCGGGGTGTACGCCCTTCCGGATCCGGACGGGCGACTCCTCGTCGGCGGGCACTTCGCGGACGAGGACCCCACCGTCGACCCGGATGGCGCCCTCACGCGCGAGCGCAACGATGGGTACGAGACCGACGCGCTCGCCCGTACCCGCGAGGTGAGCGACCTGTTCGAGGGCGCACGCGTGGCGGAGAGCTGGACCGGGATGTACGCCATGACCGAGCGCCGCGTGCCGATAGTCGAGCGCGTCGACGGCGTCGTCCACGCCGCGGGGTTCTCCGGGCACGGGATCATGCAGGCGCCCGGCGCCGGCCAGGTCGCCGCCGACCTCGTCGCCGGCGCCCGGCCCACGCTGGTCACCGCCCGCTCGGTGTCGCGGGACCGACCGGACGGCGCCCCCGACCTTCAGTTCTGACCCGTCAGCGCGCTGCCGGTCCAGTCACCGGCCCGCCCGACCGTCTCGTGTCAGCGATCCGTGAGCCACCCGGCAGTTTCGTTCGGATCCCTGGAGTTCGTTCCCACTAACATAACTATTCGATCACGACCTGGACCGGGGTGTTTCGCGTGCTACCACACACCGTGGTAACGATTAACCGGCGCCTCAGTCCCTCACGAGCAAACGTGACTCGTTCACACGGTTGCGGTGTGGTAACGTACTGGCGCAACCTATACGAAGGGGAATACTTTTTTGCAGGGCGCTCCTACTGCAAGTTGTGATGAGGGTGACACGGCTCCTACCGCTCGCGCTCGCGCTGGGGGTACTGCTCGTCGGCGTCGCGCCGACCGTCGCGGCCGCCGACGACGACTTCGGGAGTGACTGCCAGATCAGCGTCCCCGAGGACCCCGACTGTGACGGCGACTATGAGCAGCCCGACCCGGACGAGTACAGCGGTCCTGACGGCGACCGCACCGGCGGGTCCGGCGGCGACCTGATCGGTGCGCTGATCGATCTCATCGGTTCCCTGTTCTGACCACTGCGGTCCCCTTCCCCACTCCCGATCGCCCGAGTGACGCCCGCTCAGTCGATCGTCGTCGGGCGCCCGTACCGGTCGAACACCCGGTAGCGCGGCCGGTCGGCGTACCCCCGGACCGTCGCCGTCGAGAGCGCCGCGGGCGCCACCTCGACGCGGTCGCCCACGGCTCGCTCTGTGGACGCCGGCGCCTCGATCACCCGCAGGACGAGCGGGTCGCCGTCGTCCTCGACGGCACCGACGAGGTACCGCTCGCGGTCGAGGACGTAGCGGTCGACGTCGGGACCGCCGAGGGCGTCGACCAGCGTCGGCACGTCGACCGGCTCACCGTCCCGGCGGGCGGTGACGTGTGAGCGGTGCAAGGCGTCGAGGGGGTAGGCCCACTTCCGCCCGCGGAGGTCGGCCGGGCCCTCGACGGTCGTTCCCGTGAGCCGGCGGCCCTCGACGCCGTCGGGGTCGATCACCGCGTCGTGGACCGCGACCCGGTACCCCTCGCCGTCGTCCTCGCCGCGCATCGCCGACAGGCGGTCGAGTTCGTCGGTCAGGTCCAGCTGCGTGGTCTCCTCGGCCATCACCCGGGAGTGGGGAGCGCGGCGGGGTAGGACTGTCGTCTCGCCGGCCCGTCAGACGGGGGTCTCACGACCGTCCGACGGCACGGAAGGCGTTTTGTCCGGTGACGATCGCCCGGGGATCGTGACAGCGAGCGTGTACACCGTGCTCGGGCGGGTGGCGGGGGTGCGGGCCGCGACGGCGGCCAACGCGGCGAACCTCCTGGCGGCCGCCGGGGACGACGTCGTGGTGCTTGACCTGCAACCGCGGACGCCACCGCCGCCGCTGTGTGACGCCGGGACGGGACTGGCGGCGGTGCTGGCCGACCACCGGTCGGTCGAGGCGGCGACGACGACCGTCCCGGCGGCGCCGACGGGCGACGACCCGGTGGCCCTCGGCGACGTCTCACTGCTGCCATTCGGGCGGTCGCTGACGCCGGTCGTCCCGCCGGAGGACGACCCCGCCGACGCCGCCGGGCGCGTACTGGACGACCTCGTCGGGGCGTTCGACGCCGTCTGTGCGGTCGCCCCGCCGCTGCCGGACCTCGTCGGCCTGGACCGCCTCTGGGTGGCGACGCTGAACCGGACCGTCGCCCGCTCGGACGGCGTGGTCGGCGTCCTCGACACCGGCACGGTCGAGCGGTGCCTGGAGAGTCTGCGCTCCGCCGAACGGGGCGGCGTCCGCCCCGACCGCACGGTCGCCGTCCAGCCCACCCGCTCGGCGCCGCCGCCGACGACCGTCCGCGACCCCGACTACCCGCTGTGTGGCCGCGTCCCCGCGCCGGGCGAGTGGCCCGACGCCGCCGCCGACGCCTACCGCGAGTGCGTCGAGCGCCTGACCGGCGAGGGCGTCGACCTGGCCGACGCGCCGCCGACGCTGCTGACTCCCGAGGCGGTCGGCGACACGGACCGCCGGGGGTCGGACCGCACCGACACCCCCCGGACCGTCACCGACGGCGGGGCGGGTGGACGCGACACCGGCGGCGTGGAGTGGACCCTGGACGGGGACGACGAGGACGACGGACGAGAGGCGGGGCGAGAGCGCGAGGGTGACTCCGGCGGACGGCTCCGGGGACTGTTCCGGTAGCACGGCGATTTTTGTCTCTCCGCCCGCTTGAGCGGACGATGGACGTGCCGAACCACCTCCGGTACCTCGACGTGTTCCCGATGCTGTTCGTCAGCACCGTCGTCGTCGCCGTCGCCGTCGTCGGGACGTTCGTCCTCGGCGTCACGGAGGAGGGCGTCTCGATGAGCTGGCCGGTCGTCGGCGCCGCGGCGGTCGTCGTGGCCGCGGTGACCGCGGTGCTCTTCCGTCGGGGACGCTGAAGACCGCCGGGGCGGCCCCGGCGCCGCGACCGGGGAGCGGCGAGGGTGGAGCGGTTGAATCACCGTCGGCACAACTCTTAATTCCGCCGGGGTATGAGTCGGGTACACGATGCCAACGCGACGGCGCCTGCTCGAACTGAGCGGGGTGGCGGGACTGGCCGGCGTCGCCGGGTGTGTCGGGTCACTCACCGGGGGCGGCGGCGACGGCGGTGACGGTGGCGACGGCGACGACGGCGCGGACGACAAACCCGACGGCGTGTACGTCCAGCCGTTCGTCGAGCAGATGAAGATGGCCGGCATGGCCGAGACCGGCGACTACGCGTTCGGGGTGATGTGGACCACGGCACACAAGTTCTGGACGCCCACCCAGACCGAACTGTCCGAGCAGCCCGAAAAGGGGTCGATCCACCTGATGTCGGTCGTCTGGGACCCCGACACGAGGACGGTCCTGCCGGAGACGGGACTCAGCGCCGAGATCTACAAGAACGACGAACTCGTCAGCCAGGAGGTCATCTACCCGATGCTGTCCCAGCGGATGGGCTTTCACTACGGCGGCAACTTCGGGCTGGACGCCGAGGGCACCTACTCCGTACGGCCGAGCGTCTCGGGGATGTCGATCCGCCGCACCGGCGCCTTCGAGGGCCGCTTCGGCGAGCCGGCGAGTGTCGACATCGGGCTGGAGTTCACCGAGGAGACCCAACAGCAGGTCTCCAGCCAGGAGATCGACCAGGGCGGCCAGCCCGGCGCCGTCGAGCCGATGGACATGCCGATGCCCCAGAGCAGCGTCCCCCCGGTCGAGGAGTTGCCCGGGCGGGCGCTTGGCAGCGCCAGCCTCGACGAGGTCGACCTCGGGGCCGTCTACCTGCCGGCCGGCGACGCGGGTCGCTTCACCGACGGCAGCGGCTACCTCGCGGTCGTGGCCGCCACGCCGTACAACCGGATGGTGCTCCCCTCGATGGGCCTGCAGGCGACGGTCGGTGACGTCTCCGGGGAGACGCTGACCCGCACGCTCGACCCCGAACTGGGCTATCACTACGGGCTACCGGTCGACGGCGTCGAGTCCGCCGGCACGCTCACCCTGTCGGTCACCACCCCGCCGCAGGTGTCCCGTCACCAGGGGTACGAGACCGCCTTCCTCGACACCGGCGACGTGGAGATCGAGCTCTGACCGGCCGAGTCGACACCCCTTTTCACCGCCGGCTCGACACGAGACCGTGGCACGGAGCGACGACCCACACGAGCACCTCCGCGCCGACCCCGCGCTGGCGCCGGTGGTCGAGCGGTACGGCCCGCTGGAACTGTCCCCCGCGGAGGACCCCTTCGCCCGCCTCCTGCGGTCGGTGCTGCGCCAGCAGGTGTCGACCGCCGCCGCCGACGCGATCGAGGAGCGCCTGCGCGAGACGGTCGCGTTCACCCCCGAGGCGGTGCTCGACGCCGACCCCGACCGCCTGCGTGCGGCGGGCCTCTCCGAGGCCAAGACCCGCTACGTCCGGGCGGTCGCCGGGGCCTGGCGCGGGGACCTCTCGCGGGCGACGCTCGCCGACCTCCCCGACGACACCGTCCGCGACCACCTGACGGCGATCACCGGCGTCGGGGAGTGGACCGCCGACATGTTCCTGATCTTCGGCCTGGCTCGCGAGGACGTGTTCCCGGTGGGTGACCTGGCGATCCGGCGCGGCACCGCGGCCCTGTGTGACCTGGCGCCCGACGACCGGGCGGCGATCCGCGAGCGGGCACGGGAGTGGCGGCCGTACCGCTCGTACGCCGCGCTGTACGTCTGGCAGCACTACGAGAGCGGTGAGGGGCCGTAGGGTAGGGCCCTCGGAGTCGGGCGGGAGAGCCGCCCGACGGCGAGAGTTCCGTCGGTCGGTGGTCACGGGGTCGGGACCCACACCGCCGACGGGAGCACGCCGGCGACGGTGAGGGCGGCGACCAGCAGCGAGGTGAGCGCGATGCTCGCCGCGGGCGGGTCGAGGTGTGTCTCGGCGTGGGCGTACAGCGCCCGGGCGGCGACCTCGCCGAGGAGGGCGCCGGCCACGCCGAGCGCGGTGCCGACGGCCAGCGCCTGCCACAGCGGCACGGAGGCGGCGACCGCGGGCGTCAACTCGCCCGCGGGGACGCCGGCCAGCGCGAGGGCACCGGTGCTCGCGGGCAGCGCGACGTGGTGGGCGACGGGCACGCGCGGGACGCCGACGACCAGCAGCGACAGCGTCGCCGCGGCGACGCCGAACGCGAGGAAGGGGCTGGCAGTCAGGTACGCGACGTACGCCGACGGTGCCCCGACGACGACGCCCAGCGCGGTCACGTCGCGCCACCGGGACTGGTAGGGGAGCCACGGCGCGGGCACCGCGGGACCGCCGCCGTCAGTCGTCGGGGCGGCGTCCGCGTCGCCGGGAGCCGTCGACGGGCGAGCGTCGGCGCCGGCGGCCACCCGGAGCCGACCGAGCGGTGCCGCGCCGAGGACGCCGTAACCGAACGCGACGCGGTGAGCGAGCGCGGAGACGACGACGCCGAGCGCGACGGGGTCCACCGGCAGCGGGACGGCGCCAGCCCCCACCGCGACGAGGTGGCCGAACACGCCGAAGACGCCGCCGACGGCGAGCACGTCCGGCCGAGCACCCAGCGGCACCGTCACCGCCTTCGGCGGCGGGTCGGGCGCGTCCGAGAGGTCCACCCTGTCCCACCGTGCGGCGTACGCGAGCGCCGCCGCGCCCCCGCCGAAGGCGACGTGGGGACCGAGCACGGGACCGAACGCCACCTGCCCGGTGAGGTCGACGGCGCTCGCCGGCGCGAGGCGAGTCCAGGTCTCGCCGACGACGACCGCCGCCCCGGTCAGCGAGAACGCCGGGAGCGCCCCCACCAGTGCGCCGAACGCACCCCCGGCGAACGCCACGAGCAGGACCGACGGCGACAGCGGGTCGGTCACGCCGTCGCGGAGATCTGGTCGAACAGCGCGACCACGCGCTCCTCGACGGCGTCGCGTATCCTGCGGGCGGTCTCGGGGTCGGCCCCACCCGGGTCCGCGAGCGCCCAGTCGTGGGTCTCGACCGACGCCGGCAGCGACAGCGTCGAGCAGCCCATCGTAGCGACGTGGTCACAGGTCGCCAGTTCCTCGTCGGGCATCCGCCGCGGGGTGCGCTCCGCCAGGTCGATCCCCACCTCGCGCATCACGCCCACGACGACGGGGTGGACCGCGTCGGCGGGGTCGGTGCCGCCGCTGCGGACCGTGACCCCGCTCAGGCCCCGCTCGCGGACCTCCCGCTGGGCGAACGCGGCGGCCATCTGACTGCGCCCGGCGTTTCGGACACAGACGAAGCACAGGCGCTCCGGGCGCTCGACCGCGGCGGTCACGCCGTCACCCCTCCGCCGTCGGCGGCGTCCCCGCGGGTCGCGTCAAGCGCCGCCACCAGCGCCTCGGCGCGGTCGGTCGCCCGGTAGTACCGCCAGCGCCCCTCGCGGCGGCGCTCCGCCAGGTCGGCGTCGACGAGGTCCGAGAGGGCGTGACTGACCGCGCTCTCGCCGACGGCCACGAGCGCACCGAGTTCGCAGACACAGCACTCACCGTCGGCGGCGACGAGCAGTCGCGTCAGTCTGTGGCGAGTCTCGTCTCCCAGCGCCGACAGCGCCGCCAACTCACCGGGTGTGGGCGCCCGAATCTCTTCCGCCGCCCGGGCGAGGGCCGCCCGCCCGTCGGCGTCGTCGAGACAGTCGTCGGGGACGGTCGCCCCCCGCCGTCGGTCCTCGTCCATGCGCTCGTCTGAACGACCGTTCAGATGACTCTTCGGGTCGGCCGACCGATCGACTCGCCCCCCCGGAGCGTCGTGAGTGCATTAGTGGCTCCGCGCCGAGGGACCGGCATGGACGAGTCGAGCGAGCCGACACGGGTGGCGCTCGTCGGCACCGCCGCCGACGCCGCCGCGGAGTTCCGCCCGGCGATCGGGGAGCGACTCGGTGACGCGGTCAGTGTGGTCGTCCCCACGTCGGCGTCGTTCGCGGCCGAGGTTGTGCTCGCGTACGACCTCAGCGGGCGGCAGGTGGCACGCGTCGACGGCCTGCGGTGGGTACAGGCGCTCACGGCAGGCACGGACCACTTCCCGACCGACGCCCTCACCGAGCGCGGCGTGGCGCTGACCGACGCCGCGGGGATCCACGCCGAGCAGGCCGGCGAGCAGGTGCTCGGCTACCTGCTCGTGTTCGAGCGACGCATCCACGAGGGGATGCGACAGCGCCGGGCCGGCGAGTGGGACCGCTTCCAGGGCGGCGAACTGAAAGACGACACGCTCGTGGTGGTCGGCGTGGGCGCGATCGGGACGCGGGTCGCCGAACTGGGGGCGACGTTCGGGATGACCGTCCACGGCGTGCGCCGCGACCCCTCCGTGGTGCCCGACCCGGTCGACGAGATGCACCCGCCCGAGGAACTGGACGACGTGCTCGGGCGGGCGGACTACGTCGTCCTGGCGTGTCCGCTGACCCCGGCGACGCGGGGGCTGATCGGCGCCGAGCAGTTCCGCGCGATGCCCGACTCGGCGGTGCTCGTCAACGTCGCCCGTGGTCCGGTCGTCGACGAGGACGCCCTGGTCGAGGCGCTGGAGCGGTCGGGGATCCGCGGGGCGGCACTGGACGTGTTCGAGACGGAGCCGCTGCCGGCCGAGTCGCCGCTGCGGGACCTGCCGAACGTGGTGACGACACCACACACCGCCGGCACGACGCCGTTCTACGAGGCGCGGGCCGCCGAGCGGTTCGCCGAGCAGTACCGTGCGTTCGCCGCCGGCGGAATCGAGGCGCTGGATCGGGTGGTCTGAGCCGAGCGCCGACCCGCGACCCGGCTCACTCCTCGTCGGCGTCGGGGTCGTGCCGGTCGACGCGGCGGCCCACGTCGACCTGGTAGTCTTGGAGGATGTCCCGGCCCAGCAGCAGGGGGTAGTCCATGTGGCTGCGGTCCTCGACGCTCGCCGTGACGGTGTGCTGGGTGCCGCCGACGCCGACGACGATGTCCACCAGCGGTCGGGTGCGGGACTGCTTCGAGGAGCCCGACCGCACGGTCGTCGTCTGCTGGATCGGGCCGGCACCGACCTCGGCGGCGAGGGCGGTGTCGATGCTGGTGCGGGTGGCGCCGGTGTCGGACTTCGCGACGACCTGCGTGGAGCCGTCGGTGCCGGAGACGACGACACGCTCGGTGTAGCCGACGGTGGTCCGGCCGCCGGAGCGGTCCACCGGCGCGGGCTTGCAGTCGGGCACGGAGTCGTCGAGCGTGGCGGCGAGTTCGTGGACGCGGTCTTCCTCGACCGTGCCGCCGGCGCGCTCTACCGCCAGCCGCGCGATGTACGGCGCCGGACTGACGCCGGTGGCCTCGAACAGCCCCTTGAACCCGGCGGTGGGGTTCACCTCCAGCACGGACCAGCCGTCGCTCCCCTCCACGAGGTCGACGCCGGCGTAGTCCAGTTCCATCACGTCGGTCGCCTGCAGCGCCGTCTCGACGACGGCGTCGGGCAACTCGTCGGCCGCGTTCTCGACCGCACCACCCAGGGCGACGTTCGTCCGCCAGTCGTTGTCCGGGGCGTACCGGAACATCGCGCCGACGACCGCGTCGCCGACGACGTACACCCGCACGTCGCGGTTGCGGGGGGCGTCCGCTCCGGCGTCGGCGTCCCCCGCCGTGGCGGTCCCGCCCCCGCCGTCGGTGACCGTGGGGGCCGGCGGCTCCACGAGCGACTGCAGGAAGGCGTACCGCGTGCCCACCGTCGCGGAGACGGTGTCCTCGGGGCCGACCTTCCAGGTGCCGCCGCCGTGGGTGCCGATGGCGGTCTTGAACACCGCCTCCTCGCCGAAGGCGTCGCGCTCGGCGGCCAAGCGGTCGCTCGACAGCGCCAGCAGGGCGTCCGGCACCTGCACCCCCGCCTCGGCGAGCGTGACCGCCGTCGCGAACTTGTGGATCGCCCGCAGCGCCGCGGCCGGCGGGTTGAGCACGGGGACCACCCCCGCGAGCGTGCCCGCCAGGCCGAGTTCCTCGCAGGGCTGTTCGGTGTTCGTCAGCAGGAGCCGGTTCGCCACCACGTCCACCTCGGGGTCGACGCTCACCTCGCCGTCGGCGATGCGGACGACGGTGTTCTCCTCACGGAGCCAGCGGGGCTCGTGGCCCAGCGCCCTGACCGCGTTGCAGATCGCCTTCGTCTCCTTGCTGTTGTGCAGGCTCAACACGCCCACGCGAACCGGGTCAGTCATACCACACGCAGGGGAGCCGTCCACATCAATCGCCCGCTCGTGAGTCGGTTTGCTACCCGTTCACGGACCGTCGTGTCGTGCGGAACCGGGTAAGACGGGAGACCGCAACCGGGGCCGCGACTGGCCTGGAGGTGGCGTCGCCCAGCCGTCGGACAGTTATAAAGAGGTTTAATGGCCCGTCCCCGCCGGGGGGTATGGAGCGCGGCGACAGCACCGAATCGGCCGCCGACGGGGCGAGCGCCGCGGGCGACGCGGCGACACCGGAGCCGGAGCCGTTCACCTACGACGGTGGGCGGGTCGACCCCGGCGAGACCGCCAACGTGCGGTACGTGGTCAGCGAGACGTACCTCGGCGACCCCGTTCGCATTCCGGTGACGATCGTCAACGGGCCCGAGCCGGGGCCGAGGCTGTTCCTGTCGGCGGCGGCCCACGGCGACGAACTCAACGGCATCGAGGTGGTCCGCGAGGTGGCCCACGAGTGGGACCACGACGACCTCCACGGGACGCTGGTCTGTCTGCCGGTGCTGAACGTCCCCGGCTTTCTCGCCCAGCAGCGGTACCTGCCGGTGCTCGACCGCGACCTGAACCGCGCCTTTCCCGGCCGGAAGGGGTCGACCAGTTCCCGGCGGATCGCCCGCACCATCTTCGACAACTTCGTCCAGCCGTGTGACGTCGGCCTCGACTTCCACACCTCGACGCGGGGTCGCACGAACATGCTACACGTCCGGGCGGACACCGACGACGAGGCGGTGACCCGCCTCTCGCGGGCCTTCGGCACGAACGTCATCATCGACGGCACCGGTCCGGAGGGGTCGCTGCGTCGCGAGGCCAGCGAGGCGGGGGTGCCCACCATCACGGTGGAGATGGGCGAGGCCCACCGCTTCCAGCGGGACCTGATCGACCGCGCCCTGGCCGGCGTCGAGAGCGTCCTCGCGGAGTACGGGATGCGTCCCGGGGCGCGCGTTGACTGGCCGGGGTGGCGCACCGTCATCGGCCGCGACCAGAAGACCTGGCTGCGGGCGGACACCGGCGGTATCGTCGACATGCGCCGCAGGCGGGGCGAGTTGGTCCACGAGGGCGAGGTCATCTGCGAGATAACGAACCCGTTCAAAACCGACACCGACACCGTCACCGCACCGTTCACCGGGCTGCTGGTGGGCGTCCTGGAGAACCCCGTCGTCTACCCGGGCAACCCGCTGTGTCACCTCGTAGAGATCGCCGACGACACCCTGCGGGCGCTGCGGCGCCAGCAGGGCCGCGTCACCGGCTCCGCCGCCGGTCCCGCGCCGTAGGTCCTCCGGCGAGCGACCGAGTCGTCGGAGCAAGACGGCGGTCGTCTCGCGAGCGCCGTCCCGCCACAGGTCCGTACCCTTCAAGAGCGCCGCGGTCGGGCATCGTGTGTGGACGCTCGCAATCTGGTGGTGCTGGCCGCCGGGCTGGGCGCGGCGGTGCTGGTGCTCGCGGTGCTGACGCTTCTGGTCGGGGTCGACAGCGTCGTCACCGAACTCGGCCGGGCGGACCTCCGTCTCGTGGCGGTCGTCGCGGCGTCGATCCTCACCTGGCTCGTCCTCTGGGGGATCAGCCTGCGGGTAGTGCTCGCCGCCGTCGGCGCGCGGATCTCCGTCGGCGACGCCGTCCTGGTCCACGCCGGTGCCGCCTTCGCCAACCACGTCACCCCGTTCGGCCAGGCGGGCGGCGAGCCGATCGCCGCCTGGCTCCTGTCGGACGTCTCGGGCGCGCCGTTCGAGCGGTCGATGGCCGCCATCACGAGTTTCGACGTGATCAACGTCATCCCCTCGCTCACGCTCGCGGTCGTCGGCCTGGCGTACTACTCGGTGGTGGCGACGCTGGGCACGACCGTCCGCTGGCTCGCGGCCGGGGTGGTGGTGCTCGCGGTCGGGCTCCCGCTGGTCGGCGTGACCGCCTGGCGCCACCGCGACGCCGTCCGTGCCGGTATCGCCCGGGTCGTCACCCCGCCGGCCCGACTCCTCGCCCGGATCGTCCCGCGCGTGAGCGCCCCCACCAGGGAGGGCGTCGAGGAGCGGATCGGGAAGTTCTTCGCCGGGCTGGGGTCGGTCGCGACCGACCGCCGTCGCGTGACCGCCGCCCTCGCGCTGTCGGGCAGCGGCTGGCTGGTCCAGGCGGTCGGCCTGTGGGTCGCGCTCCGGGCGGTCGGCGTCACCGTCCCGCCGTACGTCCCCCTGTTCGTCGTCCCGCTGGGGACGGTCGCCGGCGCCCTGCCGACGCCGGGCGGTCTGGGCGGCACCGAGACGGTGCAGGTGGTGCTGCTGACCGCGACGACCGCCGCCGCCGAGTCGGCGATCACCGCCGCCGTCCTCATCTTCAGCGTCGGCGGGTTCCTGCTGACCACCTCCGTCGGCGCCGCCTCCGCGACGGTGATCAAGTTGCGCCGACCGGACGCCGAGATCGTGAAGTAGAGCGGGCGCCGTTTGGCGGCGGACGGGTGGCCCCGAGTCGCGCGAGCACCGCTTGCCAGTCGTCGACCCCGGGTCAGCGGTACCCCAGGTCGCGCAGGCGCTGCTCGACATCGGCGTCGATCTCCGCCGAGCGGTCGTCACGGTCGTCGGTGTCGAGCGTGCCCTCGTCGGACGCCTCGGTGACGACCCAGGGCACCTCCCGCAGCGGGCGCAGCGCGACGCCGGCGGCGTGGCCGTACAGGCCGCGCTCGCCGAAGGCGTTGCCGTGGTCCGCGGTGACGACGGCACGCTCGGCGTCGACGTTCGACAGCAGCGTCTCGACCTCGGGGAGGACCGCCCGCAGGTTCTCCCGGTAGGCCTCCCACACCGTCGCCGTCGAGCGGGTGCCAAAACGCAGGTCCTCCCAGATCGACAGCGACTCCTCGCCGAAGGCGTCGCGGTCGACGCCACCCTCGCCCGCGAGATCGCCCCGGACCGCGGGGAAGTGTGGCTGCATGTAGTGGACGACGAGCCTGTCGAGGTCGCGCTCGCGGCCCACCCGCACCGCCGCCCTCGTCACCGCGTCGGGGGGTGTGGTCCGCAACTCCTCGTCCCAGCCGTGTCGCCACACCTCCTCGACGTGACCCAGGGCGTCGTCGGCGTGGCTCTCGCTGTACGGGTTCGCGGTGACGTAGCCCACGTCGGCGAGCGCGGCGGGGTCGGCGTCGCCGAAGACGGCGTCGAGCCACTCCGTCGACGTGCCCCCGGGGGAGATCCGCGTGGTCCCGACGGGCAGCGAGCGGTCGTCGACGACCGACGCCCACAGGTCCGCCCGGCAGGCGTCGAGCACCACCAGCAGGTCCCAGTCGGCGCCGAGGACGGGGTCGGCCCGCAGACGCCGCCCGTGTCGCAGGTACGTGCGCCAGAGGAGTTCCCGCACGGCGCCGAACCCGGCGCCACGGAGGTTGCGCTTTGCCTCCTCGAGGAGGTCGGTCGGGGGCATCCGTCCGTGGGTTCGGGCGACGCCGAGTTGTATCCACCGGGTTCGGCCCGGCGAGCGAAAGGTTGATGACTCGCCAAACGGCGTACGCGACCGTGTCCGCACACGTCGCCGTCGTGCACTACCCCGAGGGGGCGGGCCACGCGACCCGGATGATGGGTGTCGCCCGCGAACTCGACCGGCGCGGCGCGACCGTCGCCCTCGCCGGCGGCGGCGACGGTCGGCGGCTGTACGAGCCCAACGACTTCGACGTGTACGAGCCGCCACGAGTGAACTACGTCGACGACTACCAGGACGCCGGCAGCGGCGCCCACGGCGTCGCCCGTGTGCTGGCGGGCAGTGTGCCCGCCAGCGTCCGCCGCGTCCGGGCGATCCGTGACTGGATCCGCGAGGAGGACCCCGACGCCGTCGTCACCGACGACATGTTCGGCGCCGCCGCCGCGGCGACGACAGACCACCCGCTGTACGCCCTCTCGCACGACGCCGGGGCGCTGTACGACGACCCCGTCGTCGGTGGCGTCACGCGGGCGGTGAACGCCGGCGTCGGCCGCGCCGCCGAGCGGTTCTTCTGTCCCGCCGTGTGGCCGCCCCGCGGCGAGGACATCCCCAGCGCCGCCCGCGTTCCCCCGGTGGCCCTGGAGCCACCCGAGGACGGCCCCACCGGCCCTTCTGACCCGGGCGTCGTGGTCGTCCCGTCGGCGTACTCCGTCGGCTTCGACGACCTCGCAGACCGCCTCCGTGGCGAGCACCGGGTCACGCTCGTCGGCGACGACGACTGGACCGTCCTCCCGTCGCTGTTGCCGACGCTGCGCCGTGCCGAGACCGTCGTCTGCTCGGGCTACTCGACGGTGATGGAGGCCGCCGTCGCCGGCACGCACTGCGTGGTCTGTCCCGTGACCAACGAGCAACGCGGCGTCGCCCGCCGGCTGCTCGAGCTGGAGGGGTTCACCGTCGCCCGCGACCCGGACGAGGTCGAGCGTGCCGTCGCCGCCGACCGTCCCGCGCCGACGTTCACGAACGGCGTCCACGCCGTCGCCGCCCGCGTGCTGGACGACGTCGACACCGACGTCGAGGACGCCGTCGACGCGACGGGCGACGTGCACGCCTGACTCCCGGGGCAGTCCGCCGACGGCTCACTCCAGGTAGGCGATCCCGTCCGGGTGCGTGCCGACGTCGATCCGGTCGAACTCGGTCAGACCGTCGACGTCGATCACCGACACGTCGTTCGTCTTGTTGTTGGCGACGAAGGCCCGCTCGCCGGCAGGGTCGAAGACGGTGCCGCCCGGCCACCGGCCGACGGGCACGCGCTTTATCTCCCAGGGGCGGCGCTCGCCGTCGCGGACGTGCTCGGTGTCGATCACCGACACGTCGTTTGACTCGCGGTTCGGGACGAACACGTACCGCCCGTCCGGTTGCGGGACGACACGGATCGGCGTCTCGCCCAGCAGCGCGCGGCTGGTCACCGCCAGGTCGTCGTGGTCGAGGACCGACAGCGTCCCGTCCTCCTGGTTGGCGACCAGGACGTACTCCGCCATCGCGGCGATCCCCTCCGGCTCCTCGCCGACCGGCGGGTCCGCGACGACGCGGCGCTCGTCGCAGTCCACGACGGTGACGGAGTCGCTGCCGATGTTTGCGACGTAGGCGCGGGAGTCGTCCGGGCCGAGCGACACCATGTGGGACTTCTCCAGGTGGGTGGGGAACGTCGCCAGTATCTCGTGGGTGTCCAGGTCGATCACGAACACCGTCGAGGAGTACGTCGCGACGAGCCACAGCTCGCCCGCCGATTCCCGTACGGCGAGGCCGTGCGGGAACTCGAACAGTTCGTGCTCGACCGTGGCGACGCGCTCGAAGGTGTCGGCGTCGTACACCAGCAGGGCGCCGCCCAGCGAGCAGGTGACGAACACCTGCTCGCCGTCGGGGCCGACCGCGACCTCGTGGGGGTTGAACTCGGTCTCCACCGTTCGGACGGTCTCGCCGGTGGCGGGGTCGACGACCGACAGCGTGTCAGCGTCCTTGTTGAGGACGACCAGGCGTGCCATGGGTGGACGACGGCGGGCGGGCAGGAAAGTGCACGGGAACCGGCGAGCGGACCGGCGTCGGGACCGCCGCGGGCGCCGTTATCAGCGCTGATACGCGCCGTTCAGGTTGAATACGACCGGCCGTTACGGCCCCCAAGCGTGGTACGGAGAGGCGAGCGTGGCGTGTCCCCGGTCGTCGGCGTGACCCTGCTCGTGGGGATCGTGGTGCTGCTGGCGGGGGTGACCGCGGCGGTGTTTCTGGACCTCGGCCGGGAGCGCGAACCCGCTCCCGACGTGGCCTTCGAGACCGAGCGGCCGGCGGGTGGCCCGGGGATGGTGCTGGTCCACCGGGGCGGGACCGTCCTCGACGCCTCGAACGTCGAACTGCGGGGCGTCGCCAGGCCGGACGGCCTCAGCGGCGAGTTCGAGAGCGGCGACGGGCACCGCGTGTTCCCGACCGGTGACCGAGTCCAGGTCGTCTGGTACGGCGACCGGACGAGTTACGTCATCTGGGAGGCCACCGTCCCGCCGGGCGACCGGATGCCCGAACCGGACGAGAAGTGCCCGTTCGTGGACTCGAAGACAGGCGGCGGCACCGGCGACTTCGACGTCGACGACGTGACCGTCGCCTGCGCGGTCGAGACCGCCGGCCAGATCGACACCGACAACGTCACCGTCCTCGGCGGCGTCGAGAGCACGGGCAGCGACGTCGACGCACAGGGCAGCGACTACTACGGCGACCTCGTCGGCGCCGGACAGGTCTCCGCACAGAACACCGAGGTCTCGGGGGAAGTCGACGCCGACGGCGCGGTCGACCTCGATCTGGTGAGCGTCGGGGACGGCGTCGTCGGCACGGGCCAGGTGGACGTGCAGGACGGCACCCTCGGCGGCCCGGTCGAGAGCCGCACCCAGGACGTGGCGCTGCAGAACGTCACCGCCGGCGGCGTCACCGCCGACACGAGCGTCGACCTCGACGGCAGCCGACTCGACGGCGGCGTCGACGCGAACGGCCAGGTCGACGCCGACGACACGGCGGTCGGCGGCGAGGTGTCGACGGGCGGCCAGGTGGACGTGCAGGACGGCTCCGTCGGCGGCCCGGTCGACGCCGGTGGCGACGTGTCGGTCCAGAACGTCACGGTCGACGGCACGGTCGAGTCACCGGGCGACGTCGACCTCGATGGCACGACGGTCGAGGGCGACGTGTACGGCGCGGGCCAGGTCGACCTCGACGGCGTCACCGTCGAGGGCGAGGTGTACGCCGGCTCCCTCCAGTGTGACGCCTCGACGGTGAACGGTCAGGACTGCGACGACTACACGGCGAAGGACCCCGGCGACTACTGAGCGAGCGCGTCGACGGCGTCGGCGTACGCGCTCGCCATCACCTTCGACAGCGTCGGGTGGACGTGGATCGTGTCCGCCAGTTCGGGGACGGTGACGCCGTTGCGCATCGCGACGACCGCCTCGTGGACCAGCACCGACGCCTCGTGACCGAACACGTGCGCGCCGAGCAGTTCGCCGTCTGGGGCCGCGAGCACCTTCGCGAAGCCGTGGTCGAGTTTCTGTGCCCGACCCATGGCCGTCTCCGACAGGGCAGCACGGCCGACGACGTACTCACCGGGGAGGTCGTCCTCGGTGGCCCCGACGCCGGCGATCTGTGGCTCGGTGAAGATCGCGTGTGGCAGCGCCGAGAGGTCCACCTCGCGGCCCTCGTCGTGGACGACGTTGGCGACGGTGTGCCGGGTCTCGTAGTCGCCGCTGTGTTTGAACATCGCGTTGCCCGCCACGTCACCCTGCGCCCAGACGTTCTCCGCGGTGGTCCGCAACTGGGCGTCGGTCTCGACGAACCCGTGGTCGTCGGTCTCGACGCCGGCGTTCGCCAGGTCGAGCGAGTCGGTGTTGGGCCGCCGGCCCAGCGCGACCAGCAGTTCTTCGCCCTCGATCGTGACGGTGGCGCCGTCGTCCCGGCGGGCGCGCACGGCGGCCGGCGACCCGCTCTCGACCGCCGTCACCTGGTGACCGGTGTACACGTCGTGGCGCTCCGCGGCGACGTCGGTGAACGCCGCCGCGACCTCGGGGTCCTCCCGCGGCACGAGGGTGTCCTCCATCTCGACGATCCGCACGTCGGTCCCCAGGGACTCGAACAGGTACCCCAGTTCGACGGCGATGTAGCCGCCGCCGAGCACGACCATCGACTCGGGTGGCTCCTCCAGGTACAGCGCCTCGCGGCTGGTGAGGTACTCCGTCCCGTCCAGGCCGTCGATCGGCGGCACGAGCGGCCGGGAGCCGGTCGCGATCACGACGCGGTCGGCGGTGACCGCCTCGCCGCCAAGTTCGAGCGTTCGCTCGTCCAGAAAGCGGGTGCGCTCCTCGAAGATCGTGAGGCGGTCCTTCTCGCGGTACGACTCCTTCATGCCCTCCGCCAGGCCGCCAAGCAGGTCGTCCATCTCCGCGACGACGGTCGCGTGGTCCCACCCCTCCAGGGTGGCGTCGACGTGGAACTGCCCGGCCTCGCGCACCGCGTTGACGGCGTTTGCCTCCTGGATCACCATCTTCGACGGGTTACAGCCGCGGTTCAGGCAGGTGCCGCCGAGGGGCCCGGGTTCGACCAGGGCGGTCTCCAGGCCCGCGTCGGCCGCCGCCGCCGCGACGTTGTTGCCGGTACCGCCGCCGATCACGACCACCTCGAAATCTGACATACGCCGGCAGACGGGCGCCGGCGACATATAGCCGGCAGTGACCTGCACCTCACCTGGCCGGGCGCGAGTCAGTCCTCACGCGGGGCGCCACGGGGTGGTGGTGACACGTGGCGACGAGACGGAGCAGTCAAGTTCGCCGAGGAGTAGGCACCGCGCGTTGCAGCAGACGACGACCATCGGTCACCCGGTCATTACCGGTTGTGTTCTGCCTTCTCGAACCTGATGCCGAACGTGTGTCCGCAGTCCGAACAGACGTGGTTCTCCCAGTGGCTCATCCCGCTGGGCGTCGCGTGTTTCTTGTCGATCGTCTTGTCGATTCGCGCGTCGAACGTGATTCCCGCACCACAGTTCGGGCAACTCGTCGACCCCATCGTTTCACTCGCGACAGCAGAACGATTTTATAGGTTACGCGAGGATGTGCGCCGAGCGCACGGCCAGTCGTCTGACGGCCGGGCTCAGTCGTCGGCGTCCACGGGCGATGCCCGCTCGTCGGGGTCGGCGGTCACGTCGGCCAGGAACGCCCGCAGCGTCTCCGTGAACGCGTCGGGCCGTCCGAGCATCACGCCGTGGCTGGCGCCCTCGATCTCCCTGACGCGTACGTCGGTCGGGGCCCGCCGGAGTCGCTCGGCCCTGTCCGATATCACGTCGCTGGTCAGCTCGCCGTAGGCGTAGAGGACGGGGACGTGGAAGTCGGTCGGGCTCGCCCCGACGTACGCCTGCGCGGCGTCCATACAGGCGTCCCGTGTCTCGTCGGAGACCGACTCTCCGGCGTCCTCGGCGTACTCGCTCGGGGTCATCCCGAGCTCGGGAACCTCGTCGTCCGGTCCCTCCTTCATCCCCCCGAGCCGCTTCGCGACGGCCGTCATCAGCCGCTCGAACCGCTCCTCGCCCACCAGCGCCTCGAGGCGTTCGAGGACCGGCTGCAGGCGCAGCATCACGCGCTCGGCGGGCGACTCGCCGATGTCCGTCCGCGCGTCCGCGAGGACGATCCCCCGGACTGCGTCCGGATACCGGACGGCGTACTCGGCAGCGACGAGTCCGCCGTACGAGTGGGCACAGAGGACCGGTCGGTCGATGTCGAGCCCCTCGACGAGGTCGTGGAGGTCGTCGGCCAGTTGTTCGATCGACCGGACGGACGGCCCACCCGCCGTCTCCCCGTGCCCCCGGTAGTCGTACGCGACGAGGTCGTACTCGTCCTCGAGCGCGGCGAGCTGCGGGGACCACGAGCGATGGTCCCACCCGAGACCGTGGACGAAGACCACCGACGGCCCTTCCCCACGGCGCTCGTAGTGGGTCTCCACTCCGTTGGTCTCGATCGTCGGCACGCTCGATCGAGCGGTCGACGGAGGGATAAAACCGGTGGGCACACCGGGGAACGTCCCGGTGAGCAGGCGCCGTATAGGGTGCAGGTTCGTCGTCGCACGGGCTCGTGCCGGTGTCGACGGCCGTCCCGACTGTACCCCAGGTAGAAGGCCATTTATTCCCGCAGCGTGGTTCGTACCGTATGACCGACGACGAGACACGCGAGAACGTCCTGCCGGGGTCCGACGAGGAGTTGGACACGCCGGACGTCCGCGGGCCGGACTTCCGCGGGGAGGTCGACCTGGAGGACCTGCTCTCTGACTACGCCACCACGGGGTTCCAGGCGACCCACCTCGCGGAGGCAGTCGAGATCACGCGGGCGATGCGCGACGACGACGCCACGATCTACCTGGCGTGCACCTCGAACATGGTGTCCTCGGGGCTGCGGGAGTCGATCGCATACCTCTGCCGGGCGGACCTCGTGGACGTGCTGATCACCACCTCCGGCTCCATCACGGAGGACGTCATAAAGACCGCCGAGCCGTTCAAGATGGGCGAGTGGGACGTCGACGAGGCGGCGATGCGCGAGCAGGGGATCAACCGCCTGGGCAACGTGTTCGTCCCCTCGGACCGCTACGTCTGGCTCGAACAGTACCTCAACGACTTCTTCCCCGACTTCTTCGCCGACGACCCCGTTCGCACCCCGAGCGAGTTCGCCCACGAACTCGGCGCCACCCTGGACGACGAGGACTCGATCCTCAAAAACGCCGCCGACAACGACATCCCCGTGTTCTGTCCCGCCCTCACCGACGCCGAGGTGGGTAACTTCCTCTACTACTACAACCAGCAGGCCGAACAGGACGTCGGCATCGAGATCCTCGAGGACTACGAGACCCTCATCGAGGAGGGCCTGTTGGCGGACACGACCGGCCTGCTGTGTTTCGGCGCCGGCGTGCCCAAGCACCACGCCATCATGACCAACCTCTTCCGTGGCGGCGCGGACTACGCCGTCTACGTCTCGACGGGCGTCGAACACGACGGCTCGCTGTCGGGCGCCCCGCCGGACGAGGCGGTCTCCTGGGGGAAGATCAAGGACGAGGGGACGAACTACACCGAGGTGAAGGCCGAGGCCACGCTCGTCGTCCCGCTGCTGATCGCCGCCGCGTTCAAGCAGTACGATCCCACCGAGGAGACACCACCCGAGGCGACCGCCGACGACGATTGACCGCGCGCTGTCTCTACCGGGTCAGGCGGGCGTCAGTCGCAGAAGCGGCGCGTCCCCGTCGTCGACGGCGACGTAGACGGCGCCGGACTCGGGCCCGGCGGCGACGTCACGCACCCGCCAGTCTCGGTCGGCGAGCAGCCGCTCGCGCTCGGTCACGTCGCGCCCGTCGACGGCGAAGCGAGCGAGGTACCGCGAGGCCAGTCCGCTCACCAGCAGGTCACCCCGCCAGGGGAACGCCGACCCGTCGTAGAAGGTCGTCCCGCTGGGCGGGAACCCCCCGGACCCGCAGGGCCAGGAGTACACCGGCGCGACGACGTCGGCACGGTCGTCGTGTGAGACGCCGATCGGCTCGCCCGACCCGTAGGTGCAGCCCTCGTCGGCGACCGGCCAGCCGTAGTTCGCGCCCGCCTCGACGACGTTGATCTCGTCGCCGTCCCGCTCGCCGAACTCGCTCTGCCACAGCGCCCCCGTCTCGGGGTGGACGGCCATCCCCTGGGCGTTGCGGTGCCCGTAACTGTAGATGGCGTCCCGGGCGTCGGGACGGTCGAGGAAGGGGTTGTCCTCGGGCACGGAGCCGTCCGGGCGCAGCCGCAGCGTCGTCCCGAGTTCGTTCGACAGGTCCTGGGAAGGGTGGTCCGGGCCGAACGCCTTCGACTCCCGGTCGCCGACGGTGTAGAACACCTCGTCCGGGCGGACCACCACGCGCGAGCCGAAGTGGGCGTCCGAGGCGACGAACGGCTCGGCGACGTGCAGGCGCTCGAACGCCCGCAGTCGCCCGGCGGCGCGGTCCAGTCGCCCCCGCCCGAGGTGGGTGGCGGACCGACCCGCGCCGTCGGTCGCCGCGTAGGTGAGGTACACCCACCGCCGGTCGGGGAACGCGGGCGACAGCGCCACGTCGAGCAGCCCACCCTGGCGCTCGGCGTACACCTGGGGCGTACCGGTGACCGTCTCGACACCGCCGTCGGGATCGACCAGCCGTAGGCGCCCGACCCGCTCGGTGACCAGCAGCGCGGACTCGTCCGGCAGCGGCTGGACCGACCAGGGGTACGCGAACCCGTCGGCGACCGTCTCGACCGCGTACCCCGTGGTCGACCCGTCGGGGTCGGTGTCGTCACCGCCGTCGCCGGCACACCCCGCGACGCCGCCCGCGACCGCGACCCCCGCGAGCGACAGGAACCGTCGTCTGTCCATCGACCGGGCTACGTCACGCTGGCGTATGAATGGCACGCGGCGACACCGGTCGAGGCTCGGCGTCGCCGCCGTCGGCACCACAACCGTCATGCGCGCCGACGCCCACCGCGGCGCATGGACTACGACGCCGTCGCCGACCTGCCGCTGACGGTCACGGACTACACGCTCGAACCCCACGAGCGTGACACCTCCAGTGGGTTCGTCCGGACGACGACCGTGGTCGAACTCCACGGCGACGGCCACGTCGGACGCGGCGAGGACGTGACCTACGACACGGGCGACCACGAGGCGTTCGTCGCCGCCTACGGTGACGCCGCGGGCGATCTCGTCCCGACCGGCGCGTTCACGTTCGGGGAGTTCTCCGACCGGCTCGACGACCGCGACCCGTTCCCGGAGCCACCCACGCAGGCGTCGGCCAGACACTTCCGCCGGTGGGCACTGGAGAGCGCCGCGCTCGATCTCGCCCTGCGACAGGCCGAGACCACCCTGGGCGACCTGCTCGGGCGGTCGTACGACCCGGTCAGGTTCGTCGCCTCCACCCGCCTGGGTGACCCGCCGACGACCGACCGCGTCGACGCCCTCTTGCAGGTGCACCCCGGGTTGGGCCTGAAACTCGACCCCACGCCGGACTGGGACGACGCCGTCGTCGACGCCCTCGCCGCCACCGGTGCCGTCCGGGTGCTCGATCTCAAGTCCGGGTACTCCGGAACCGAGGTGGACAACCCACCCGACCGCGCGCTGTACGAGCGCGTCCTCGAGGCGTTCCCCGACGCCGTCATCGAGGACCCCGGGCTCACCGAGACGACGCGGGCCCTGTTCACCGGCACCGTGCGCGACCGCGTGGCCTGGGACGCCCCGATCACCGGCGTCGACAGCGTCCACGCGCTGCCGTTCGACCCCGCGTGGCTGAATATCAAACCCTCCCGGTTTGGCACCGTCGAGTCGCTGTTCGAGACCCTGGCGCTGTGTGAGCGGGCGGGGATCACGACATACGGCGGCGGCCAGTTCGAACTCGACGTCGGGCGCCGCCAGATCCAGGCACTCGCCGCGCTGTTTTACCCGGACGCTCCCAACGACGTGGCCCCCGGCGCGTGCAACGACCCCGCGGTGAGCGAGGCCCTGCCCGCGCCGCCGCTGTCTGTCACGCCCGACGGCCCCGGGTTCGGGCGGTGACCCGGCGGACGCCCGACTCCTCGGTCGTCTCCTTCAGGAACATGCAGGAAGCGGATGGGTTGGGGCGGATTCGAACCGCCGACTTCCTCCGTGTGAAGGAGGTGTCATAACCGGGCTAGACCACCAACCCGCTTTTGAATGGTCACCGAGCGGGCGACTTAACCCTTACCGATCGGGACACGCACCACTGGCAGGTCGGGAGCGGGCGTAGAACGGCACCCTGTGACCGCTACTCCGCCTCGGTCTCGGCCTCGCTGCCCCGGTAGTTGGCGATCCGCTCGCGGGCGTCCGCGATGGCCTCCTTCGTCTGGCCCTCGGCACGCTCCTCCAGGCTGGCGAGGTCCTCGCGGATCGCCTCCACGCGGGAGGGCTCGGGCTCCTCCTCCTCGCCGACCACCTCGCGCACTCGCTGCTCGACGGGTTCGAGTTCCTCCTTCAGGCCGAGCTTGGCGTGTTCGCCGGCACGTTTCAGGTAGTACCCCGCGTCCTCGAAGTGCTTGTTCATATCTGACCTCACGCGAGCAACGAATAAATCTTTTGTGCCGTGAGCGAGATTCCGTATCGCACACCGCGGTTTACCTGATAAACCCCCGTCGGCGCGGGCGTCTCGCGTGGGCGTCTCAGAGAGCGACGCGGTCAGTAGGAGGGGTTCTGTTCAGGCACGTCAGCGCGGTGGTTGACGACGCGGGCGACGACGAACAGGTAGTCCGAGAGGCGGTTGAGGTACTCCAGAGGGGTGCGTCGAACGGAGTCGTCGGCCTCGACGGCGGCGACGGTGCGGCGCTCGGCGCGCCGGCAGACGGCCCGTGCCTGGTGAAGCCGGGCGCCGGCGTCGCTCCCGCCGGGGAGGATGAACGACTCCAGGT
>CAYODS010000003.1:22160-57726 GCA_964402765.1 uncultured Halobacteriales archaeon | reverse complement strand
CGGCCCGCAGGGCGGGTCCGTCCGGCGGCCCGCGTGGGTCGGGACCCGCCCCGGGTGCGGGACGCCCCGCCGAGCGGCGACGAATCTGGCCGGTGAGCGTGTGCTTTTGGACCCGGAGCGCCCAGCGTGCGGTAGATGCAGGGACTCACCGTCCGCCCGGCCACCCCCGCCGAGGAGGACGACCTGGAGGCACTCGTCACCGAGCACTTCGGCCCGGATGCCGACTACACGGTGACGGCCACGCCCGACGATCCGGACCGCACGCTCCGTGTCGCCGTCGACGAGTCGGGCACGCGTCTGGGGGTGATGGGACTGACCGTCCTCGACGGCGTGGCGGCCGTCGGCGAGGAGATGTACCTCGTGGAGACGACCGACCCCGTGCCGCCGGCCGACCGGTACGGCCTGCTGGAGAGTGGCTACGTCCGCGAGGGCCACGCCGGTCGCGGCGTCGGGAGTCGACTGCTCGGCGCCGTCCACCGGTTCGGTCGCGAGCGCGACGTGGACCTGTTTCTCGCGGACGCCTGGTTCCACGGCGGCCCGGACTCGCCGGAGCCGTTCTTCGAGCGGTCCGGCTACGAGGTCGTCCACCGCCGCTCGATGGCCGGCCACGCCGACGGCGAGTGCCCCAAGTGCGGGGCCGACTGCGTCTGTGAGGCGGCACTCGTGGTCCGCTCGCCGGGTGACTGACCGCCCACTGGCCCCCGACCCGTCGGCCCGGCCGTGATCTCCCGGTGACGGACCGGCTGCCGAGGGTCACAAGAGGGAAATGATCCCGTCTCGTTGTGGACACACGGCCATGCACGACGACGGAATGGCCTCGGACGTGGACGAGTACTGGGACCGTCGCCGCGAGATCGTCCCCTCGACCCAGCGGTCGGTCGCCACCGACGGTGACCGGCGGCTGGCGCTGCTTGCGGACGTGACCGACGGTGCCATCGTGGACCGGTACGAGCGCCTCGCCGACCGGCTCGACGAGTTCCCCTGCCTGCGTCCCACCCCCGCGACGGAACTGCACCTCACGGCGAAGGTGTTCGACCGCCGCACGCGGGCCCCGGACACCGAGGCGCCGCCGGTCGAGCGAGTGGACCGCCTGGTGCGCGACGCGCTCAAGAACGTCGACCCCTTCGCCGTCGAGTTCCCCCGACTCAACCTCTTTCCCGACACCGTCTACGCCGAGGTCGAGGACGACGGCGTCCTCTCGGCGGTGAACGAGGCGCTGTGTGCCCGGGTGGAGACGCTGACCGTCGACCGCGACGCCGACCAGTTTCTCCCGCATCTCACGCTTGGGTACTTCACCGGCGACGAGGAGTACGACCGACTCGTCGACTTTCTGGAGACCAACCGCGACCTCACCTTTCCGGCGACCACCGTGACGGAGTTCCACCTCGCCGAGTACGACGCCACCGCCGAGTGGTCCGAGACGACCACGCCGGTCGAGACATACCGGCTGTGAGCACGCGGGGGTCGTTCAGTCCTCGGTGTCGACCTCGACGCTGAGTCCGTCCGGCTCGACGGAGACGGTCACGTCCGACAGCACCGCGCGGTACGCCTGCCGGTGGTGGCCGTCGGCGTCGATGGAGATCCCCGACTCCACCAGCCCCGCGTCCTCGAGACTGTTCAGTCGCCGGTACACCGTCGCCCGCGAGGCGCTCACCTCGTCGAGGATCTCCCGGGCGGGCTTCGCCTCGGCCGCGATCGTCGACAGCACCGCCTGCGTGTGTTCGTCCTCGAGCAGTTCGAGCAGCGTCTCCGGAGCGACCGGCGCGTCCTCGGCGGTCGCCTCGTCGCCGGAGCGAACTGGAGGGCGTGTCGTCGTGTTCCGTGCCATCCTGTCCGATCGAAGCGGTGCCAACGCCATAAGTGTCCGCAGAATGGCATTTCTGTTCGGGCGCTTACTGAACTCCGCTTCACGAGAACAATCCACACACTGTGTCGCGCCGAGAAACACGGGGCTGCAGTTAGGTGGGTGGGCGTTGTATGTGGGGTCGTGACGGGTCCGAACGCGGCCCCAGACGCCGGGACGGTGGCGGCACCGCCCGTGGACCACCTGCCGGAACTGGAGCCAGCACGATGCACGCAGACAGGGTGAACGCGATGCGAGACGACGTGACGGCGGCGCTAGCCGGTCGTCCCCTGGTCGCTCCGGGTCACCGGACACGGGGCCGGTGCCGGCGGTGTGCGCGCAAGAACGACCTGCGTGAGCAGTTGGGACTCCACGAGGCGGTCAGAGCGCCCACCTTCAGCGACGGCGAGCGTGTGGTCCTGACTGCCGTCACCGACCCCGACGGCGTGACGCCCAGACCGCCCGAACGACGCTGGGTCGTCACCGCGGCCCACCACCACGACCACCCCCAGCGCTCGCAGGTCGCCGCCGCCCGGCAGGGGGTGGTCCAGGCCAGACTGCTCGCGACCGTCCGCGCCGAGGGCTGGGTGTACCGCGTCCCGAACCCCGAGTCGAGCGAACGCGAACACGACCCCGACGCACTCGTCCTGCGCGACCTCGAGGTGGAGTGGCTGTCCCCGGCGGACGAGGGAACGCCCGCCGACACCGACGTCAACCCCGGCGGCACGGACCCCACGGAGCCGCGACCGGACTGGCCGGCGGCCGAGAACGCCTGGCGACGCCGCCTCGTCCGCCGGCACGACGACGAGTGATCCCCGACAGGTCGCCGCTCGTTCGGTCCCACGACTGCAGCGATCGTGTGGCCCCGCTCTCCCCGTGGCTTAACTGGTCGTTTCAGCTACGGGTCGAGTTAACTAGGCACACCCCTTTCTGTGGCGTGTGCGACCGACGAAACGTGACGCTCCCGTCGCGTCCTCCCCGGGGGTGGTGCCGTGACACCCTCGAGCGACCGGCCGAGTGACCCGGCGACAGACGCTCCCGACCACGAGCGCGGCCCGTCCCACCGGCTCGCCGAGAGTGCGTACACGCTGCCCGCGGCGGTCGCGGTCGGACTGGTGGCAGTGGCACTGTTCGCGAACGCCGGTCCGATCGCAGAGACCACGCGACAGCCGGCCCCCGCGGTCACGCACCCGGTCGACTGCCCGCAGGACGACGCGACTGGCCCCGTCGGCTCGGCCGACTGTGAGCCACCCGACGGTGGGACTTCGGCACCAGCCGTCGACCCGCCCCCCGGCAACGACACCCCTCCACAGGTGCTTACCTGCCACGCACTCAGCTGCAGGGACACGCCGAACGCGACGGTCACGTGGGTGACGACTACCTGTTACCCAAGTGATAAATGCACGGACGCGCCGAACGCGACGACATCGGACCCGCCAGACTGATCCCGCTCGACCGGGTTACCCCCTGGCTGGACCCTCCCTCTAGACCTCGTCTCGTGACTTCTAGAGAGCGCACCTAAGGGAGAGGACACCGTCTGGGGTAGTATGATGAGGCTCATGACTGTCTCCGCCCGGACGACCACCCCGTGTACGGCAGCCGACCAGCACGGTCGCGCGACCGGTGGTTCGATGCTGTCCCCTCCGTCCCGACGGGGGCGTTCTGACGCCCGGGTATGCAGATGAGCGACGTTCGCGCGGGGAACGACGACCCCGGCGTGCCGCTGGGGGCGGTGCCCTCGCCAGCCGCACGCTACGCCGTCGCCGACGGGACGCCGGTGTTCACCGCGACGAACGACGCCTTCGAGACCACCTTCGAGGTGGGCGCCGGCACGCCCGTTCGCGAGTGGTGGTCGACGGCCGAGGTCGCGGCCGACGACCTGACCGCTAGCGGCCTCTGTGGAGCGCTGCGCGACGGCGAGGCCCTCGAGTCGGACGGGCTGCGCCGTCCCGAGACGCCCCAACGACTCGCCCTGCGGGTCGTGCCGACGACCGACGACGGCGGCGTGATGGTGCTGGCCCCGGTCGACGGCGACGGCGTCGAGGCCGAGCGGATCGCGCGGGTGGTCAGTCACGACCTCCGGAACCCGCTCGACGTCGCCGGGGCGCACCTCCAGGCGGCACGGGAGACCACCGCCGACGACACCGTCGCCGACCACCTCGCCTCGGTCGGCGCGGCCCACGACCGCATGGAACGCATCATAAAGGACGTGCTCACGCTGGCCCGAGGCGAGGGTGCCGTCAGTCCCGAGGCAGGCGTCGACCTGGCGACGGTCGTCAGGCGGGCGTGGGAGACGGTCGACACCGACCCCGCGACGCTCGCCGTCGACGACGACCTCCCGGCCGTCGAGGCCGACCCCGACCGTCTCCGGCGGCTGTTCGAGAACCTGTTCCGGAACTCGGTCGAGCACGGCTCGACCGGCGGTCCCCCCGATCCAGGCGACCCCGTCTCCGTCCGGGTGGTCAGCGTCGACGCAGACGGCGCCACGAGCGGGTTCGCCGTCGCCGACGACGGACCGGGTGTGCCCGACCCCGAGCGCGACAAGGTGTTCGTGCCGGGGTACTCGACGGACGACGCCGGCACTGGCCTGGGGCTGACGATCGTCCGGCGCATCGCCGAGGCCCACGGCTGGGAGGTGGGCCTCACCGAGAGCCACGCAGACGGCGCCCGGGTCGAGATCCTCCTCGACGGCGACCGCCAGTGATACAGTGGCCGGCGCCGATGGTTCCGGTAGTCCGCAGATGGACGAGGCTCTCGAGCGCGCTCCCGTCGGCGTTGTGACGGCGTCGACCGACGGAGAGGTAACCGCGACCGACGACCGTGTGGCCGACCTCCTGGACACTGACCCCGACGCCCTGTCCGGCCAGCACCTGGGGAGTGCGCTGCCGTCCTCGACCGACCGCACGCTCGAGACGGCGCTGTCGGCGACACCGATCGAGGAGTGTGCGATCGAGGAGTACTTCCCCTCGGTGGACCGCTGGCTCGCCGTCGACGTCGTCCGGACCGAGGACGGGGTGGTGGTGTACCTCCGAGACGTGACCGACCGTCACGAGCGGGCCACCAGCGTCGAGCGACTCCGGCGCCGGCTCGACCGCACCGAGGCGATCGACGCGCTGACGGCGACGGTCCTGCAGACGGTCGTCGACGCCGAGGACCGCGAGGCGGTCGCACGGACGCTGTGTGAGCGTCTCGGGAGGACCGACCTGTACGAGTACGCCTGGGTCGGCGAGCGTGACCCGACCGGCGGCGGGCTCCGGGTGACCGCCGCCGCCGGGCGCGGCGGTGAACTCGCCGACCGGATCGAGACACACCTCGACCCACCGGCGGCCGCCTCCGACGAGACGGCGACGCCGGGGCACCCCCAGCCGTCGCTCGTGGAGTGGCAGGCGCTGCGCTCGGGGACGACGCAGGTGCTCGACCGCGTCGCCGCCGCCGATGCCGTCCCCCAGGACGTCCGCACCGCCGCCTTCGGCCAGGGACTACAGTCGGCGGTCGCGGTGCCCCTCGCCAGCGGCGACACCGTCTACGGCGTGCTCGGGCTGTACGCGGCCCGCGAGGAGGGGCTGAGCGACCGCGAGCGCGCGAGCCTGGAGACCCTGGGCGTCGTGGCCGGGTTCGCGATCGAGTCGACCAGGCGCGAGGACATGCTGTTTGCCGACACCGTCACCACGGTCGAGTTCCGGGTCGAGGACGACCTGGCGCTGTCCCGGGCGGCCGACGCGACCGGCGCGGAGGTGTCGGTGACCGGTGTCGTCCCCCGGGACGACGACACTGTCGTCGCCTACGCGGTGACCGACGGCGACGCCGAGCCGACGGTCGCCGCACTCGAGGACCACCCCGCCGTGGTCGACACCCGCACCGTCCGCTCGGAGGACCGCACGCTGGTCGAGGTGACCGTCGACGGGTCGTCGCCGGTCGGGGCGCTGACGAACTGGGGGGCGACCGTCGGGCAGGCGACGTACGACGCCGACGGCGCGACCGTCGAGGCGTGGGCGCCACCTGACGCCGACCCCCGGCGGCTCGTCGAGACCGTCGACGCCGTCGCCGCCGAGACGACAGTCCGCTCGAAGACCCGCGAGTCCCGAACGCCCCGCTCGGCGGGTGGGTTCCGGGACGACCTCGACGAGCGGCTGACCGATAAGCAGCGTCGTGTGCTCCGGACGGCGTACCTCTCTGACTACTTCGCCTCGCCGCGGGGCAGCAGCTCCGAGGAGGTCGCCGACGCGCTCGACATCACCGGCCCCACGATGCTGTACCACCTGCGCCGCGCGCAGCGCAGGCTCCTCGACGCCTTCTTCGACGACGACCCGGACTCCTCTCCCGTGACCTGAGCGACGGGTCAGTACCCCGCGCGGTCGACGCCTGCGAAGGTGTCGAACAGGTCCGTCGCCTCTGGCAGCAGCCGCTCTACGCGGGCACGCAGGTCTTCGGTCCGCGCCTCCAGGGAGTCCAGGTCGTCGTTTGCTGCGTCCTCGGGGAGTTCAGACCGGAGAACGGCCCGCTTCGAGGCGGCGCTGAAGTACTCGCCCAGCAGTTCGTACGCCAGCACACGACACTGCTGGTCGACCACCGCCTGGAGGTCGGCCTTGTCGACCGGCTTCGAGAGGTAGTCGTCGAACGGCATCTCCAGCACCCCGAGGTCGGGGTCGATCGCCGTCACCATCACCACCCGTGTGCGGAACTCCCGGTCGCGCAGCCGCCGGAGCACCTCGTCGCCCGACAGCGTCGGCATGTGCCGGTCCAGAAGCGTCACGTCGGGTGTCGTCTCGTCGGCGGCGGTCAGTGCCTCCTGCCCGCCGTAGGCCACCTCGACCGCCGCGACCCCCTCCAGGCGCAACGCGTAGGCGTCTGCCACCTCCTTCTGGTCGTCGACCATGAGGACCCGTGGTCGCGAGTTCGCCCCATCCTCTGCCATCGTTGTCCCCGAGGCGGGCCCCGCACATATGTGGTTCGTCACCGCTCGGGCCGGCGTCTGCATAGCTAGACCGCTGGCTGACGCGGCGTTTTGATTGGTAGCCCCGTGCTACAGGGGGAACTGTGAGTAAGAGAGTATTGACGATGGCCCAGACAGGATACAACGGCCGACGACGCACCGGCAGTCGACCAGCGGACGACACCCGTCAGCGACCGGGCAGCGCCGACCGTGGTCCGGACGCGGACGCCGACGAACTGCTGCGGCTCCTCAGCGACGAGTACGCCCGCACCATCATCGCCGAGATCAGCGAGGAGTCGCTGCCGGCGCGCTCGCTCGTCGAGCGTGTCGACGCCTCCCGCGCCACCGTCTACCGGCGCCTGAGCAGTCTCGAGGACGCCGGCCTGGTGGAGACGGGGATCGCGATCGACACTGACGGCCACCACCGTCAGGAGTTCGGCCTCGCGCTGGACACGGTGGAACTGTCCCTCGAAGAGTCCGGCGTCAGCGTCGACTCGATCACCTGAGCCACGGGGCAGTCGTCGGCCCGAACCCCTCTGGGCCGCCACGCGACGGTCCCCACGCTTCGGCCCTCCTCTCGAACGCACTGTCCCGTCGCCTCTCCCGACGGGAGACGGGTCCTCCCGGCACCGTCGGCCGTCTTCAGCGGTCGACGGCGTTCAGCCGCAGCCGTGCGACGGTGCCGCCCTCGTCGTCGTCACGTCGCTCGAATTCGACGCTGCCGCCCAGTCGGCGCACGCCCCAGTGGACCAGCCACAGTCCGAGCCCGCGGTTGTGCTCGAACTGCGTCTCCCCGCCGGTGCGGATGGGCCGCAGTGCCCGCTCCGGCAGGCCCGGCCCGTCGTCCGCGACGGTGACGGTGAGGTCGTGGTCGGCGTCGGGCGCCCGCCGTGCGGTCACCTCGATCGACGGCGAGGCCCCGCCGTGTTCGGCAGCGTTCTCGACGAGTTCCCGCACCGCCAGCCGCAGCGGCGCCGCCTCGACGGGCACCTCCTCCGCCGGGCGGGCCACCGAGAGGTCGGCGTCCTCGAACTCCGAGCGTACCTCGGCGACGGTCCGGTCGACGACCGCGGCGACGTCGTCGACCCCGCTGTCGTCGTCGCCCCGGAGGACCGACTCCACGTCACGCGCCTTCGCGCTCAGCCGCAGGAGCCCGTCGGCGGTGTCGTGGATGCGCTCGGCGAGCGCGGCCGTGCGGTCGGAGTCGGGGTCGGTCCCCCCGGCGATCGCCGTGGCGTACCCTCGGACGGCGTCGAGGTCGTTCCGGAGGTTGTGCCGGAGCACGCGGTTGAGCACCTGAATTCGCTCCTCGCGGTCGCGGCGCTCGGTCACGTCACGGGCGATCGCCAGGACGCGTCGCCCGCCGTTGATCCGGGCCGGCGTGGCGTCGACCTCCACCCAGAGGGTCTCGCCGCTGTCGGTCCGCAGGGCCCACTCCAGGCCGCGGATCGGCTCGTCGGTCTCGTCGACCTCGCGGACGACCTCCTCGACGGTCGAGCGTTCGTACCCCAGTTCGGTGGCGCTGACGCCGCCGGTGCCCAACTCCAGGATCGTCTCGCGGTCGTACCCCAGGAGGTCGGCCATCGTCCGGTTGACGTCTATCAGCTCCACCGTCTCCGGGTCGTACACCGTGATGATGTCGGTGACGCTGTCGAAGATCTGCTCGAACTCCCGCTCGCGGCGCCGGCGCTCGGTCACGTCGCTGAGCACGCTGATGAACGAGTACCGGGAGTCGTCCTCCAGCGGGTAGTCCGTGCCGTGGAACCACCGCGTCTCGCCGTCCGGTCGCTGGAAGCGGAACTCGATGTCGTAGCGGTCCTCGGTGTCGCCGGTCTCGACGTCGTGCTCGACCCGTTCGAGCAGGCGCCGGTACCGCTCGCGGTCCTCCGGGTGGACGTGGTCGACGAACGTCCACGGGTCCTCCGACAGCGTCTCCAGGGACAGCCCGGTGAGGTCCTCGAAGGCGGGACTCAGGTACAGCGGCTCGGCCGTCTCGCCGGTCAGGTAGATCGCCTCGTCGATCCGCTCGAGGATCACCTCCAACTGTCGCTGGCGGCGCCGGCGCTCGGTCACGTCGCGGTTGATCGTCAGCACGCGGCGCTCGCCGCCGACGGTCGCCGCCGTGACCGTCGACTCCACGACCCGGCGCTCGCCGTCGGCGGTCTCGACGCGCCACTCCACCTCCTCGGGCTCGCCCGTCTCGCCCACACGGGTGATTATCTCCTCGGCACGGCTCTGCGTGAACCCGTCCTCGATGACGCTGACCCCCGTGACACCCTTCTCCAGGATCGTCTCCCGGTCGTGGCCCAGCAGCTCACAGAAGGTGTCGTTCACGTCGACCATCTCGGCGGTGTCTGGGTCGTACACCACGATCGCGTCGGTGACGCTGTTGAAGATCTGCTCGTACTCGCGTTCCCGCTGGCGCCGTGCGGTGATGTCACGCTGGATCGACAGCACGCGGCGCTCGCCGCCGACGGTCGCCGGCGCGAGCGTCGCCTCAAGCCACAGCGGCTCACCGTCGTTCGGCTGGGCACGCCACTCGACGGTCGTCGTCTCGCCGGTCTCGGCGACCTCGCGGATCAACTCGCGACCGCGCTCGCCGGTGTACCCCTCCTCGGTGACGCTGAGGCCCTCGATCCCCAGCTCGCGGATCCGGTCGAGTTCGTCGTACCCCAGCAGCTCGTGGTAGCGGTCGTTCACGTCGAGGATCTCCGCGGTGTCGGGGTCGAACACCACGATCGCGTCGTTGACGCTGTTGAAGATCTGCTCGTACTCCCGCTCGCGCTGGCGGCGCTCGGTGACGTCCTGCGAGATGCCGATCACGCGCCGCTGGCCGTCGATCGTCACCGTCGTCGCGCGGGCGGCCAGCCAGCGGCGCTCGCCGTCGGCGGTCTCGATCGGCCAGTCGACGGTGCGGTCCTCACCGGTCTCGGCGACCGTCTCGATGACCTCGTAGGCGTCCTCGGCGGTGACGGGGGCGTCGTCGGCGGTGAACAGTTCCACACCACCCGACAGCAGTTCCTCGCGGTCGTACCCCGTCACCGCCGCCAGCGTCCGGTTGACGTCGACCATCGTCCGTCGCTCGGGGTCGTGGACGGTGATCGTCACGTCCACCTCGTCGAAGATCTGCTCGTACTCCCGTTCGCGACGGCGGCGCTCGGTCACGTCGCGGATCATCGACAGCACGCGGCGCTCGCCGCCGACGGTCGCCGGTGTGAGACTGGACTCGATCGTCCGGCACTCGCCGTCGGCGGTCTCGATGCGCCACTCGACGGTCTCGTCGGTGTCGCGCTCGGCGACGTCGGTGACCAGCTCCCGGGCCCGCTCGCCGGTGTACCCCTCCTCCGGGACGCTGAGTTCGCTCATGTCCGACCGCAGCACGGTCTCGCGGTCGTACCCCAGCAGGTCGAGGTACGTGTCGTTCACGTCGACCATCTCGCCGGTGTCGGGGTCGTGGACCGCGATGGCGTCGTTCACCTCGTCGAAGATCTGCTCGTACTCCCGCTCGCGGCGCACCCGGTCGGTCACGTCACGGATCACGCCGACGACGCGGTCGACCTCGCCGCCCGGTCCCCGGCCCGGGTACCCCGTCACCTCGACCCAGCGCGTCTCGCCGTCGACCAGCAGGCGGTGGGTGAACTCGTACGGCTCCTCGGCTCCCGAGCGGACGTGTTCGGCCATCCGCTCGAGGTCGGCGCGGTAGTCGGCACGGTCCCCGGGGTGGACGGCTTCGAGGACCGCCATCGGGTCCTCGTCGAGCGCGTCGGCGGGCTGGCCGAACAGCTCCTCGTAGGAGTCGTTGACGAACAGCACCTCCGAGAGGTCCGCCCGGGCGAGGTACACCACCTCGTCGACGTGCTCCGAGATCTCTCGCAACTGGCGGCGCCGGCGGCGTCGGTCGGTCACCTCCGTCGCCGTCGACAGCACGCGCTGGCGGCCGTCGACCTCGACGGGCCGGAGTTCGACCTCGACCCACACCTGCTCGCCGTCGGCGGTCTCCAGGGGCCACTCGATCGGTCCCGCGCTCCCGGTCTCCGTCGCCGAGGTGATCACCTCGACCGCCCGCTCCCGGTCGTAGCCGGCCACGTCGGCGGTGTACTCGTCGACGCGCATCGCGACCAGTTCCTCGCGGCCGTACCCGAGCAACTCACACAGTCGCCGGTTCGCGTCGACCACCTCGCCGGTCGCCGGGTCGTGCAGCGCCAGCGGCTCCGAGACGCCGTCGTACAGCGACCGGTCGGGGCCGGTCTCGGCCCGCTCGGCCGCCCCGAGGGCCCGCCGGACGACGACCGACGGCGACCGGTCGGCGACCGCCCGCGGCACGACCTCCGCCACGCCGGCCGACAGCGCCCGCTCGACCGTCTCGGGGTCGGTCTCCGACCGGGGCACCGCCACGACCGGCGGCGCGGTCCGTCGCTCGGCCGTCCGGACCACCCACTCCGCGTCGCCCGACAGCGCGACGACCAGACAGTCCGACGCCGGGCCGTCACCGCTGACCGGCGGGTCGACCGACACCACGTCGAACTCCCGGTCGAGGCGGTCCCGCCCCTCGCGGATCACCCGCTCGGCGGCGCTGCCGACCACGCCCACGGTGGTCGACTGTCGGTTCGCCAACACCATCCCTACCCATTCGTACGTCTCCACCATCCTCAATCACACGGCACGCCTCGACCCGCCGACCGACGCCGGTCAGGGCCCCCCCGTCGAGGTCCGGACCCGACCGCCGACGTCGACCACGTTCGCGTCGCCGCCGTCGACGGCGACCGTGGCGTCACCGCTGACGTCGCTGACGCTGACGAGTCCGACCCCGGAGTCGACGCGGACGTCACCGTCGACGCCCGTGACCGAGACGTCGCCGCTTGCGCTCGTCACCGAGACGTCGCCGTCCACCTCGGCGACCGACACCGCACCCTCCGACAGTGCCACCCGCACCGTCCCCTCGACGGCCGAGACGTCGACCTCGCCGCGTTCCGCCGTCGTCCGGAGCGGGCCCGCGACGTCGCTCACCGACACCGTCCCGCTGTCGACGGCCACCTCGGCGACGCGCGTGTCACGGGCCGCCTGCAGGGTCAGGTCCGTCCGGACGTCCTCGACCGGTCGCCCGTCTCTCCGTGCCGCAAGCGCCAGACGGCCGTCGGCGCGGTCGGCGACGACCTCGGTGGCGTCGACCGCGGCGCCGCGCTCACCGGTGATCGACCCGGAGAGCGTGAGTTCGTGGTCGTCGGTCCCGCGGACGGTCACGGATCCACGCGGGACCGTGACCGCGAGACTGCTCGCGGCCACGCCGTACGACCGCTCGACGGAGCGGCGGTACGTCGTCTCGACGTCGACGTCGGCGTCGACACAGCCCGACAGCCCGACCGCGAGCGAGGTTACACCACACAGGAGGTCCCGCCGGCGGACGTCTCGCCCAGGCATCGTCCTCACGTCTCCGGCCGGGCGGCTAAACCCCCACCCGCAGTCGCAGAGACTGCGACCGGCTCAAGCGAGCGTTTCAGCTACGGGTCGCGTTAACACCGATCGTCCCCTCTCCGGACACGTGCGACAGACACGTCCCGAGCGCGAGACCGGAACCGAGCACCGCGAGGTGGCACCGTGACGCCGGACGGCCCGCTGGAACGGGTCGCAGACAGTCCGCTGACGCTGCCCGCGCTCCTCGCCGGGGGGCTGCTGGCGGTGGCGCTGCTGACGGGTGGTCTGCCGACCGCGGCGGCCGTAGCGGCGGCGCCCGACCCCGTCGAGTGTGCCGTCACCGACTGCACGGACGGGGCGACCGGGAGCGACACCGACCCCGCCGACGTCCTCCGTCGGATCGAGTACCTCGGTGACCCGCCGCAGACGGTCACCTGTCACGCCTGCAGCTGCACCGGCTGTGGCACCATGACGCCGGAGCCGCCCAACACGACGGTGACCGCACCGACCCCCGATCGATCGGGGAACGCGACTGCCGTCCCCGGGCGCCACTGATCGGCGCCGTCAGGAACCGTCAGTCCTCGAACGCGCCGGTGTTGGTGGTCGTCGTCACCGTCCATCCGAAGCGACCGTCTTTCCCGATCCGCCCGACGAGCACCCGCCCCGGCGGCTGGTCGTCGTGCATCGGGGCGAACCGGACGGTGCCCGTGCGCTCGTCCGCCGGTTGCCCGTCGACGCGGGCCGAGAGCCGGTACCACACCGACTCGGTGAACACGGACCGCCAGGTGTCGGTCGCCCCGGCCCCGAGTGCGGCCGTCGCCCGCAGGTCTCGCTGCCCGTCGGGCACGTCGGGGTCGCCGACGAGCGCCTCGTCCTCCAGGCCGGTGCCGACGTCCTCGACGACCACCGTCACCTGGTGGGGCAGGTCGTCCTCGTTCGACAGCTCCAGGCTGCCGGCGGGACGGTCGTCGTCGGCCAGGAGCTGTGAGCAGCCCGCGACGCCCGCCGCCCCCGCGACGGCGACCGCCCGCAGCGCCGTCCGCCGCGTCACCGGTTCGCTCATACACCCGGTGGAGTCGCCGGCGACTGAGTCGGCGTCCCACGGTCTCTGCCGGTGAGACGGCGACGCCGTCCGGTCAGGCGATCTCGGCCCGGTCGAAGGCGAGGACGCCCAGCACGAGCGGTCCCACGGTCCAGGCGACGAGTATCGCCGCCATCACGGGTGGCTCCAGGAGTGTGGGCACTCCACCGGACGTGTCGATCAGGAGCCTGTCGGGGTCGATCGTCCCCAGGGTGGCCGTGATGTACGCCCGGGTCGGCGAGATCAGCGCGACGGCGAAGCTGTAGCCGACGTCGCTGAGTTCGAGTCCGAGCAGGTCACCGAGCAGGCTCCGCAGTAGCCGCTCCAGGCCGAGCCCCTGCAGCACCGCCAGCAGGTCGGTGACGAAGTACACCGCGATGGTGCCGGCGATCGCCCGGGCGCGACTGTCCGACACCGCGGAGACCGCGACCGAGACGGAGACGTACGCCAGCAACAGCAGTACCGTCAGCGCGCCGAACGGAACAAGCGTCGAGAGGTCCGGCTGGGGGTACGTGCCGAGGACGACCAGCGTGCCGACGAGCAGGGCGACCACGAGCGCGCCGGCGACCACCAGGCTCCGCGACAGCAGCTTCCCGACGACGACCGACCGGCGACGGACGGGCTGGCTCAGCAGGAACCGGACCGTGTTCGACTCCCGCTCGCCCGCCACCGCGAGGTACGAGGCGGCGATCGCCACCAGGGGCAACAGGACCGCGGTGAAGAACACCGCCCCGAGGATCGCGTTCTCCACGCGGGGCGCGGGGCTGGTGCCCGTGGCGTAGAACAGCAGCCCCAGAAAGGCGACGTAGATCGCCACCACGCCCCAGAGGATGCGCGACCGGCGGGCGTTGCGCAGGTCGAACCGCGCGACGGTGAGCGTGTCGCTCATCGGGACACCTCCGTCGCACGGGCGTCGTCCCCGTCGGTGCCGGCGTCGGCCCCACCCTCTGCCGACGCGCCCGCCGTGCCGCTTGCGTACTGCTCGAACATCGACTCCAGAGAGGCCTCCTCGGCGACGATGTCCGCCACCGTCGCCCGCTCGTCGGCCCGTCGCACCACCTGGACCTTCGCCGCGGGGTCGGTCACCTCCACCTGGAGGTCGTCGCCCTCTGCGGTCACGGACGCGACGCCGTCGATCCGCTCGATGGCCTCGACCAGCCCGTCCGGGCGGGTGTCCAGCGCGAGTTCGACCGTGGTCCGCGTGACGGTGCCCGCCCGCAGCTCGTCCAGCGACCCGACCACCGACAGCGACCCACCGGAGAGGATGGCGACGCGGTCACACACCGCCTCCACCTCCGAGAGGATGTGACTGGAGAAGAACACGGTCGTCCCCGCCTCCGCCTCGGCGCGGATCAGCTCTCGCATCTCGGCCATCCCCTCCGGGTCCAGCCCCGAGGAGGGCTCGTCCAGGACGAGCACCTCGGGGTCACCCACGAGCGCCGTCGCGAGCGCCAGCCGCTGGGCCATCCCCGTCGAGTACTGGCCGGCGGGGCGGTCCCACGCCTCACGCTGGAGGCCGACCCGCTCCAGCAGCGGCTCCGGGTCGGCGTCGGCACCCTTCAGCCGGGCGGCGTAGGCGACGTGCTCGCGGGCGGTGAGTCGCTCGTAGGGCTCGAAGTCCTCCGGGAGGACGCCGAGACGCTCCCGGGCCGCCACCGACTCGCCGGCCACGTCGTGCCCGAACACCCGTGCCTCGCCCGCGGTGGGGGTCAGGAAGCCAAGCAGGACGTTGATCGTCGTCGACTTGCCGGCACCGTTTGGACCGAGGAAGCCGAACACCTCGCCGCGCTCGACGGTCAGATCGAGTCCGTCGACCGCCACCACGTCACCGAACTCCTTCCGGAGCCCTCGCGTCTCGATAGCGGTCATACACCGATCTCTCCCCCCGTCGACCTAAAAGCGCGCCCGTCGTCGCAGTCCCCGAGACGGGGGGTCACCCGCCCCGTGCGTCCACGCCGACGTCGACGTCGAGGTGTCGACCGAGGAACGCCCGCTGCTCGGCGCGCATCCGCTCGCCCCACGGGTCCTCGTAGGGGGTGACGTGACCGCCGCCCTCGCCGGTGACCAGCGTGACCGGCACGCCCGCCGCCCGCAGGTCGTCACGGTACATCGTCGAGGCGCGGTAGGGGACGATCCGGTCTGCGGTCCCGTGGTACAGAAGCGTCGGCGGCGACTCGGCGTCGACGTGGGTCGCGGGCGACCCCTCGCGGTACTTGCCGGGACACTCCACCCCCGTGCAGCCGAAGAACTGGTCGGTCAGGGGCTCGTCGCTCACCCGCTCGCCGGTGAGGTGGTAGATCCCGCTGATCCCGACCACGCCGTCGACGCCGGTCGCGAACGGCTCAACGCCCGGCGGCGCGAAGGTCCCGACCCGCGGGGCGTTCGCGACCAGCGCCGCCAGGTGTGCGCCGGCGGACTCCCCGATCAGCACCACCCGGTCGGGGTCGATCCCCGCGGCGTCGGCCGCCTCCCGGCGCAGCCAGGTGACGGCGGCGACCACGTCCCGCACCGCCGCCGGGTACGTCGCCGTCGTGCTCAGGCGGTAGCCGACCGTCGCCGTCGCGATCCCCAGGCGGGCGTGCCGCCGTCCCTCCCGGTCCCACCGCCGGTTCCCGGTGATCCACCCGCCGCCGTGGACGTGCACGAGGAGTGGCCGTCGCCCGTCGCCCACCGGGAGGTGCAGGTCAACGCCGAGGGGCCCCGCCGGCGCGGTCGCGTAGGTCAGCCCCCGGTACGTCTCGACGCCGTCGACGGTCGCGTCCGGCACAGACAGCGACGGCGGGCCCCGGAGTTCGTACTCTCCCTCCGGGTCGGTCGCCGTGCTCCGTTCAGTCTGCGTGGGATCGGTGGTCGGTGGTGACGTGGTGCCGGTGTCCGGTGCCGTCGAGACGGTCGTACTGGCGGGTCCGTCGTCGGTGCGCCGGGCGTCCTCGCCGTCCCCGGCACACCCGGCCACCCCGACCCCGAGCACTCCGGCGGCGACCCGGAGCACGCTCCTGCGACCCCGCTCGACCATACCCCGCCTACCCGACCGGGACACGTCACCGCTTCGGCTCCCGTCGGCGGTCACCAGTCGACGACCGCGCGGTCCTTCCACAGTCGCCCGGCGGGACTGCCGGGCGCGAACCGCGACAGCCAGACCGGAGTGTCCGCGCCCTCGGCGACGCTGCGGGGCGCCTGCGGGCCGCCCATGTCCGTGCGGACCCACCCCGGCACGACGGCGTTCGCGAGCAGTCCCCGGTCGGCGTACTCGGCGTGGAGGTAGGCGGTCAGCCCCGCGACGCCGACCTTCGAGAGCCGGTACGGCGGGTACGACCCGCCCATCTCCCCGCCGGTGAACCGCCCGAGGTCCGAGGACAGCGTCACCACGCGTGGGCCCTCGCGGTCGAGCATGAGCGGCAGGCAGTGCCTCGTGACGACCGTCGGCCCGCGGAGGTTCACGTCGAGCGTGTGGTCGAGGTCCTCGGTCGTGGTCTCGTGCAGCGGCCCCGTCTCGGGGAACACGCCGGCGTTGTTCACGAGCACGTCCAGTCCGCCCGACTCCTCGCGGACACGGTCGGCCGCCGCGGCGATCTCGTCGTCATCGGTCACGTCCAGTCGCACGGGTCGCTGGTCGTCGGCGGTCACGTCGTCGGTGTCCCGGGCGCCGGCGTACACCGTCGCACCCAGGGCGGCGAGGTCGGCGGCGATCCGCTCGCCGATACCGCGTGTCGCGCCCGTCACCAGCGCGACCTGCCCGTCGAGTGACTCCCGTACCTCCACCGCGGACTCCGTCATACCCCCGCTGGACGCGGCGAGCGGAAACCCGCGTCGATCGCGGTCTCCGAACCGCCCGTGGACCAAGGAACTATGTGTGTCGGTCCGTGACAGAGTCACAACGCATGTCACGACTCTGGCGTCGACTCAGGCGCAACGCCGGCAGCGTCGCCGTGGTACTCGCACGGGACGCGGTCCGACCGAAGAACCTGCTGGGACTCCTCGGCCTGGCCGTCGGACTGGGGGCACTCGGTCAGTCCGCCGTCGCCCTCTCCGGTGGGCAGGTCGTCTCGACGGCCGTGTTCGGGGCCGCGGCTGCGGTCTCGCTGTACGGCGGGGGGACGAGTCTCCTCGGGAACCCGCTGCGGGGGGCGACCGTGTTCGTCGGCGGCCTGTTGCTCGTCGGCGGGACCACCCACGCGCTGGGCGTCGGCCCGGCCGACACCTCGACGGACACCGTCGAGGACTCCGAGGTGACCTACGAGGGGAGTTACGCCAGCGTCGGCAACCCCGAGGTCGGCAGAGTCCCGCCGCGGGAGATGCCCGACGACGAGACCGACGACGACACCGAGATCGGCGCCCACCACGGCGGCGGCTGTGGCGGGGCCATCGCTCCCTGAGCTCCGTTCTCCGTTCTCCGCAGTTCCCTGGTGCGACTGACCTCCGTCCTGGGTGTGGTCAGTCCAGGTCGTAGCCCCACTCCCGCAGCACCTCGGCCACGAGTTCGGGCTTGCGCTGGGCGACGATCATCGCCGCCTCGCGGTAGTCCGACTTGTACACCTGCTCGTCCAGCATCGCCTCCAGGCTGTCCTGCAGGTCGGCCTCGCCGTCCATCACCGCCTTCCGGAGGAAGAAAGGCACCTGCTCGCGTCCCTCGTTCACCTTCGACCGCCGCAGCTTGTACGGGATTGACTCCATCGACGGGCGGCCGTTGCCGTCGCCGTCGGTGCTGCCCCCCGACGCGACCGCATCACCGGGGGTCTCCGCCGTGTCGGTGTCTCCCTCCGGAACCGACTCCTCGACGGGCTCCTCCTCGACGGACTCCGCCTCGGCCTCCTCCTCGTCCAGGCCGGCGTCACGGGAGCCGCTCTTCAGCCCCATCAGGCGGTCACCTCCCTGACCAGCCCCGCCTCACGCTCCAGGTGGCGGGCCAGGTCGTCGAACCCCTCCAGAGTCTCCAGCTCGTAGTCCCGCTGGCGGTCGCGGTGTGCCTCGATATAGCGGTATGGACTACATTGCTGCTTCCAGCAGCCCTCGAACAGCGAGGAGCGCTCCCCGACGACGACCGGGACGGGAAAGCCGCCCTCGCGCAGCGTCTCCAGGACGGCCCGCTGGTCGCGGGTGTCCTTGTAGCCGATCGGCACCACCGCCAGCACGCCCACGTCCACGTCGACGCTGGCCTCCAGGCCGTCGACGAGGTCGTCCAGCCCCTCGATCGACTCCTGGCCCTTCGCGGTCGCCTCGAACGGGATGACGACGTTGCGCACCGCCACCAGCGCGTTGTAGAGGATCGGCCCCGCCTTGCCCGCCGTGTCGACTATCACCACGTCGTAGGCGTCCCGTACGTCGTTCTCCCGGAGGACGCGGTGCAGCTGGTGGTACATGCTGTAGGAGTCGCCGAACCGCTCGGCCTGCTCCTTCTCGTTGAGCAGGAACTCGTGGAGGTCCTCGAGCATGTTGTGTGACGGGACGAGGTCGACGCCGGCCTCGACCTCGTGGGTGAGCGCCTCGAACGGGCCGTTCGGCCGCCCGACGAGGTGCCGGACGAGGTTGTCCGCGTCCGGGTCACCGCGGTCGTACTCTGGCCCGAAGAAGTACGTCAGGCTGCCGTTCTGGGTGTCCATGTCGATCGCGAGCACGTCGTGGCCCGCCCGGGCGTGACTCACGGCCAGCGTCGCCGCCGTGGTGGTCTTGCCCACGCCGCCCGCCTCGGAGACCGGTGCGTAGGTCAGCATGGGCCATCCTCTCTCACCCTCGACCATAAACCTAAGTCAGACGCTATAGTCAAATAGTATAGTCGTTAGGTATAGTCATACAGTATAGTTGTGCGATGTAGTTAGACGGTATAGTTGAACGGTATGGCTCGAATAGTGGCTATACCTATACTAACTGGCTCGCCTGCGGTGTATAGCTATAGCTCTCGATCGAAGGATACAGCCACCACTCGTAGCTGTATGTCGTCGCTGTCCCGTGTCGGTGTGGCGGTCGCCTCGCACGTCGAGTATAGCTATGGGCTATAGCTGAGTGTCGTAGCGATGAGTCGTCGCTGTAACAGCCAGTTTCCCGGCAGTCCCGGGGAGCGTGTTCCGCGGGAGAGGGGGGCCGGTAGCGAGGCGGCGTGGCTCCCTGGCAAGCCGCCCTCGTCCGGCCCTGGGTAGGCCAGAGGGTCGGTTGGGCGGTCCGGGGCCGTCGAGAGGGCCCCGGACACTCGTCCGAAGGGGGCGGCCGGAGGTAAGACGTCACCCAGTGTCTCACCGAGAGCGACACGACTCTCGCCACGGGAGACGCGCTACGGACGTTGATGGGGGCGGGCGCCCCGTCAGTACTGTATGAGCGACGGTCTCGACACCGAACGGCTCGACAGAGCGGCACTGGACGAACTCGGCTGGACCAACCCGCCACCGGTCCCGGCCCGCCCCGGCGCGGACCTCTCGTGGGAGGTGGCGACCGCCGACGACGTGGAGTTCATCGTCGCCAGCGATCCGGGTAATCCGGACGCCTGGGTGGCTGCTGCCACTCTGCGTGACGCTCCCGACGGCTGAGTGGCCCACCGCGGCCGTCCCGAAGGTGGGATCCGTCGCCGGCGTGAGCGTCCTCGCACAGGGTTCGGTCGAGACTGCCGACCGCGACGGCGTCGAGGAGTGACGCTCGCGGGGTCGCCGGCCGACACGAAGATATAGGTCGGTGGGCGAGGGGACGACTACCGGATGACGCTGGTCCTCGAGAGCGCGATCCGGGCGTTCGACCGCGCGGCGGCCACGCTGCACGACCCGGCGCCCGGGGCGATCGAGCGGAACGAGCCCGTCGACTTCTCGCTGGCGACGGTGTACCGCTTCGCCCGGCACTACGACGCGCTCACCCCGCCGGACCGGCCGGACTGGACCTGTCTCCCGCTGCACGCCCCCGACAGCGCCGCCCTCACCGACGAGTACGTCGCCTACACCGACCACGACGTCCACGGGGAGATCGTCGTCTACGCCGACGGTGACGGCCGGGACTTCCACACGGTCGAGGCGTTCGCCGAGACGCAACTCGCCCGTCGGCTGCGCTTCTGGCACCCCGACCACGTGCCCGACCCCCGACCGGAGTACTACCGGGCGCCGTTCGAGGACCGCGAGCCACCCCGTGAGCGCGTCGACCCGGAGTCGTTCTTCGGGGACGTCCGTGCGTACCTGGAGAGCGAGCGGACCGCGGCGATCGCCCGCCGCCGGGCGGCGGTGGCCGACGTGAACCCCATGTCGCTATACGACGACGGCGAGGACGCCCTGCCCGCGCTCCGGAACCGGGGGTTCGACCCCCACGGTGCGGAGGTCACCTTCGGGATCGAGTTTGACCGCCTGGACGTGAGCAAGCGGGCCGCCCGCAAGCGCCGGCACTTCGTCTCCGACACGTTCGGGATCTACCCCGGCGACCCCGTACTGGTGGTGCCACCCAGCGACGAGCGCAGTCCCGACGGTCTCCCGGCGACGGGGACCGTCGAGGACACCGCCACCGGTCGTGTGACCGTCTCGCTGGACCTCGACGTCGAGGGCGTGGCGGCGACCCGGCGGTTCCTCCGCGAGGAGCGGGTTGGCTACGGCCTGGTGAAGTTGCTGAACCCGCTGCCCTTTGACCGCCGCGCGGAGGCCATCGAGGACGTCCGCCGGGACCGCACGTTCCGGGCGGTACTCACCGGCCAGCGTCCCCTGACGTTCACCCAGCCCCGCGCCGCCGACAGCACCTGGAAGGACGACGCCCTCAACCAGGAGCAGCGGGCGGCGGTGAAGTACGCCCTGCTGGCGGACGACCTGTTCTGTGTCCACGGGCCGCCGGGGACGGGCAAGACCCGCACGCTCGTCGAGGTGGTCCGCCGGGCGGTCGACGCCGGCGAGCGCGTCTTGGTCTGTGCGGACTCGAACCAGGCCGTCGACAATCTGCTGGTCGGCGAGAGCGCGCCCGGCGACCCCGATCCGGGGTCGCTGCACGCCCACGGCCAGCACGGCAGCGGCGAACTGACGATCGACCGCCGGAACGTCCGCCGGTCGAACAGCGACCGCGTGCGGGAGTGGTACGGCGACGCCCCCGCCGACGCCGCCGTCGTCGCCGCCACGAACGGCAGCGCCGCCGCGATCGACCGGCAGTTCGACCTCGCGATCATCGACGAGGCGACCCAGACGACGACCGTCGCGTCGATGATCCCGATGGCGAGCGCGGACACGGTGGTGCTCGCGGGCGATCACCGCCAGTTGCCGCCGTTCAGCCGCACCGAGGAGCCACCCGAGACCGCCGCCGGGCTGTCGCTGTTTGAGCACGTGTACACGGAGGGCGGCGTGTTCGAGGGCGTCGGCCTGCAGTTGCGCACCCAGTACCGGATGCACCGCGACATCGCGTACTTCCCGAACCGGGAGTTCTACGACCGGTCGCTGCGCACCGGCCTGGACGTCGACCCGCTGCCCGACCGCGAGCCGGTCGTCGGCTACGACATCGGCGGCACCGAGCGCCGCGAGGGCACCTCCTACGCCAACCCCGAGGAGGCCCGACTCGTGGCCCACCTGGTCGACCGCCTCCCCGACGAGGTCGACCCCGGCGACGTGGGCGTCATCACCCCCTACGCCGCACAGGTGCGGGCGATCGAGGACCGCCTCGCGGACCGCGTGCCCGGCGCCGACCGCGTCACCGTCGACACCGTCGACGCCTTCCAGGGCAGCGAGCGCCCGGTGGTCCTGATCTCGTTCGTCCGCAGCAACGACGACGGGCGCGTGGGCTTTCTCGGCCGCCCGGAGGACGGCCCACGGCGGCTGAACGTCGCGATGACCCGCGCACGACGCCAGTGTGTGCTGGTCGGGGACTGGTCCACGCTGCGGACCACCCCCGGCGGCGACACCGCCGCCGACCTGTACGAGGACCTCGCTGCCTACCTGGAGGACACCGGGCGGATGCGCCGGTTCGACCCCGATCTGCTGGGCTGACACTGCGGTCAGTCGTGGCGACGACGTGCCCGGCCCCCCGCCGTGAGACTGTAGACGGGACGCCATCGGGTCGCTCGTCTCGCAAGGCCGACACGTCAGAGCAGCCGAATTGTGTCATATTTCGGTCAAAAATGTGATACCGCGGGCGAGGGAGGTGGGGGTGTAACGTGATCCCGAGTGACCCGCGTCTCGGCGGTGTGGACGAGACGACTGGACCGACGGAGTGGTCAGCGTGACGGACGCCGACGGACCCCGCCGACGTGACCTCCTCAGGGCCGTCTCGCTGACGGCGATTGCCGGGTCGATCGCCGGGTGTGGTGCGTTCGGCGGTGACGACGAGGACACGACCGAGACCACCTACGGCTACGGCGGGTCGCCGACGACGGACGGTGACACGGACACGGACACGGCGACGACCAGCGTGACCGACGCGATGTCCACCACCTCCGCCGTGACCGCGACGACCATTCCTGGCACGACCGGCGACACGACGACGCAGGGACAGACCGGGACGGACACGCCGACCTCGACGGCCACCACCTCGACGACGCAGACGCGGACGTACACCCAGACACGGACCAGTACCCAGACACGGACCAGTACCCAGACACGGACCAGCACCCAGACACGGACCAGTACCCAGACACAGACCAGCACCCAGACGCCGACTCAGACACGGACGACGACCCAGACGCAGACGCCGACTCAGACCCAGACCACCACCTCGACCCAGACCCAGGAGGACGAGTACGGCGAACAGACCTACGGCGAGTTCGGGTACGGGGGTGTCGACACGTAGTATGCCCGAGACACCGAACCACTCCTACAACGTTCCCAGCGAGGGCGCTCAGGACTGGCACATCCCGCTGAACGAGAACTTCCGGCGGTACGACACCGACATCGAGTTGCGCGGCCCACAGAGCGACCTGAGCAGTAACCAACCGAAAGACGGGGCGAAGTTCCTCGCGACGGACACCGGTCTGGTGTTCGTGGGCGACGGCAGCGAGTGGACGCCGACCCTCGCCCTCGGCCGGTTCCTCGAACCGCAGGTCATCGGCAACGCCGGCAGCGTCGTGTTCGGGCACCCGGACAACGCCGCCGACGCGGACGGGGTCGTCATCGGCGGCGGTGGCAGCGGCAGCGTCAGCGGGTCGAGCGAGCCAAACGTCGTGACAGGTCCGTTCGGCGTCGTCGCGGGCGGCGTCAACAACCGCGTCGGGGCTGAGGAGGGGGTGATCGGCGGCGGCGAGAACAACACCGTCGACGGCGACTACGCCACCGTCGCCGGCGGCGCCAACAACGACGCCCTCTCGATCGGCGCGACGGTCGGCGGTGGCGGCGGCGTCGGCAACCCGGAGGGGAACATCGCGGCCGAGGACTACGCCACCGTCGCCGGTGGGTCGACGAACTTCGTCAGGGGGGCGTACGGCACCGTCGCCGGCGGCTGGTACAACACCGTCGAGGCCCCGTACGGAACCATCGCCGGCGGCGGTCCCTCCGACACCGGCGACCCGCTGAACACGAACAACACCGTCTTCGACGCCTACGGCACCGTCGGCGGCGGCGCGGAGAACCAGGCCGGCTCCGAGGACAGCGACGAGAACAGCGCCCGGTACGCGACCGTCAGCGGCGGGACGAACAACACGGCGTCGGGCGCAGCCGCGACCGTCGCCGGCGGCATCGGCAACGAGGCCACCGGCGCGGGCGCGACGGTCAGCGGGGGGTCGGCCAACGTGGCGGCGGGGCTCAACGGGACCGTCCCTGGCGGCGCCAGCAGCGAGGCCGTCGCCGACAACACACTCGCCGCCGGCCGGGCGGCCAAGGCCCGCGCCCAGGGGGCGTTCGTCTGGGGTGACAGTTCCACGAACACCGTCGAGTCCACCACGCCCGACGAGGTCGTCTTCCAGGCCGGCGGGGGCGTGACCCTCTGGAGCGACAGCGGGTTCAACAGCGGGGTCCAACTCGCCGCCGGCAGCGGTACCTGGAGCCAACTCAGCTCCCGCGCCGCGAAGTCCGAGACCACCCCCGTGAACTCGCGGGCCGTCCTCGACGGCGTGCGGGACCTCGAGGTCAGTCGGTGGGAGTACGACACCGAGGACGGCGTCACCCACATGGGCCCGATGGCCGAGGAGTTCGCCGACGCCTTCGACCTCGGTGCCGACGACGACCACATCGCCAACGTCGACGCCGACGGCGTCGCGCTGGCCGCGGTGCAGGGCCTCTCGCGGGAACTGGACGACGCTCGCGAGGCGATCGCCGAGAAGCAGGAGCGCATCGACGAGCAGGCCGACCGCATCGACGACCTGGAGGCCGAGAACGAGGCGCTGCGCGAGCGCCTGGCCGCCCTCGAGAAACACGTCGACACCGGTGGAGACGTGAGCGAGCCGTCCTCTTAGCCCGGGAGCGGCGACCGCTCGCTCCTCGGGCCCGCGCACGGTCCCGCGGGTCAGTCGTCGCTCGGTGCGACCGCGCCGGGCGTCGGCGACCGCACCCGGTCGGCCCATAGGTGCAGCATGCTCGGCAACACGACCACGCTCAGCAGGAACGCCAGCGACAGCGCGAACACCACGAGTGCGCCGAACGAGCGCAGTTGCGGGCTGGGGTGCAGTAGCATCGTCGCGAAGGCGATCCCCGAGGTGAGCATGCTGCCCAGCAGGGCGCCGCCGGTGCCGGTCGCCGCCGTCTCCAGGGCCGAAAGCGAGTCGGCGCCGTCGGCGAGTTCCTGGGCGTAGCGGTCGGAGACGTGGATGCTGTAGTCGACGCCCAGCCCGACCGCGATGCTCAGAAGCAGGGCGGTGACGAAGGTGAGCGGCACCGCGAACACGTACATGCTGGCGAACACCAGCCCGACGGTCAGCGCGACGGGCACGACCGTCACCGCGCCCAGCGCGGCGCTGTCGTACTCCAGGCGGTACACCACCGTCAGCAGGGCGCCGATCACCGCCAGCGCGATCAGCAGCGTCCGGAGGATGCCGTCGGCCAGCACGCCCAACTCGGCGTTCGACACGGTCGCCGGCCCGACCGCGGTCACGGTCACGTCCTCGGTCGCGGTCTCGTCAGCCAGGGCCCGCATCGCCGCCCCGCGCTCGCCGCGGTCGGCGTCGGACTGGACCGGCACGAGCACACGCAGCGAGCGGTACTCGCCGCCGGTGCGCTCGATCACGCGGCTCGCCTCGTCGGGTGCGGCCGCGTACAGCGCGTCGTACACCCGCTCGACGTCCTCCTCGGGGACGCCGTCGTCGTCGGTGTCGGTCGCCGCGAGCGCGGCCGCGACCGTCTCGTTGTCCTGGGCCACCCGCCGGACCGTCGACAGCGGCGAGATGACCCGCACCTGCCCGCCCTGCTCGAAGGCCACGTCGGTGTCGGCGGCGGCCTCGGTCCCGACGCGGACTCGCTCGAGCGTCGCCGGCGCCGTCACGTCGCCCTCGACCAGCAACTGGGTGACGCTGCCGCCGCCGCTGCGCTGGAACTCACTCCGGACGTACTCGACGTTGCGCTGGAACGGCAGGTCGGCGGACTCCCAGGCCAGCGGCCCCGGCAGTTCCGTCTTCCACTCCGCGACCTCGAACTCCGTCTGGACGCCCTGCTGGTCGACCTGGGTGACCGCCACCCCACCCGCGAGGCCGGCCACCAGCGCGACGACCACGACGGCCGGCGCCGCCCGGCGAGCCAGCCGGACGCCGACGGTCAGGGCCGGCCGCAGGAACCGCCCCTCGCCCAGTGCCGACTTCCGCCTGTCGAGCCCGAACCGCTCGAGCAGCCCGTCGAGACTGACCTTCAGCGCCGGCACCAGCGTCACGAAGATCAGGAACGACGACAGCACGCCGAGCGTGATCGCCACCCCCAGGTCGCGAACGATCTGCACCGGGCTGATCAGGTTCGACAGGAAGCCGATCGCCGCGGTCACCGTCACCAGCAGGAAGGCGACCACCACGCCCGAGGTGGCCCGGTCCATCGCCGACCGGATTCCCTCCTCCGGGCCGCGCTCCTCGCGGTAGCGCATGAACACGTGCAGCCCGAAGTCGATCGACAGCGCGATCACCAGCACCGGCCCGATGACGACCGCCAGCCCCGCAGGCACGCCCAGCCAGCCGAGCACGCCGAACATCCACAGCACCGACAGCACGACGCCGACGAACCCCACCACCACGTCCACCAGGTCGCGGTAGGTGAACACGAGCACGGCGAGGATCAGCACGAGCGCCGGCACGACGATCAGCTCGATCAGGTCGCTCTGGCGCTGCTGGAGCCAGGACTCCTGTGCCGCCTCGCCGGTGGTGAAGTACTCCAGGCCGTCGGTCGAGCGCTCCTCGGCCGTCTCGTGCAGCGTCTCGCTGACCGCGGTCGGCACGGACACGCCCTGGAGGTCACCGGACTCGCCCTTCGCGTCGACGGCCACCTCGACCGTCATGCGGAACGACTCCGCGGCCCCGGATTCCGCCGAGAACGACTGCGGGAGGAACTGCAGCGCACGCCGGTCCCGCGCGAACGCCGCCGTCAGTGCCGCCCGGAACTCACTCTCGCTGGCGGACTCCAGGGCGGCTATCTGCTCGTCGAGCGTCGGGTCATCGGCCGCGGCCAGTTCCGTCGCGACCAGCGTCGGCGGCCCGCTGATCCCCTCCCCCGCCAGGCGGTCGCCCACCGCCGACGACTCCCGGACCGCGCGCTGGTACTGCAGGGCGTCCAGCAGGACCGGCTGCGAGAGGGCGTTCTCGGCTCGCACGTACACGCTCTGTGTGGCCGTTGTCGGGCCGTCCCCGTCGTCCTCGCCGTAGTGCTCCTGGATGTAGTCGGCCTTCTGTGCCACGGTCGTCTGTTCCTGCAGATTGAACCCGCCGCCGCTGTCCGTCTCCAGCTGGAGCACGCCAGGCACGACCAGCGCCGTCGCCACCAGCATCACCAGTATGACTGCCCTGTTGTGAGTGGTGACGGCGGTCATCACCCGGTCGACCGCCGCCCCGATCCGTTTGTCACTCATGTGTCTCCCGAACGACCACTCGTTCCGAATAATTACCCGTCGTGTTTCGGCCCTTGAGACAGGGTCGTGGCCGCCGGGACACCGCTCGCGCCGGCGCGGGTGAAGGCACTTGTCGCCCGCGCCCCATCGGCCGACGATGGCACTCCCGGACTCACACGCCGCGGTCGTCCGGCGGCTGGTCGACGGCCTGGAGGGGGTGCCGTGGGCGCTCACCGGCAGCACCAGTTTCGCGCTGCAGGGCGTGCCCGTCGAGCCGGACGACGTCGACGTCCAGACGACCGCCCACGGCGCCCACGAGGTCGAGGCGCGGTTCGCCGACAGCGTGGTCGACCCCGTGGCCCGCTCCAGCGGTGACGGGGTCCGCTCGCACTTCGGCGTGCTCTCGGTCGCGGGCGTCAGGGTGGAGGTGATGGGCGGTCTGCAAAAGCGGGTCGACGGCGAGTGGGAGCCGCCGGTCGACGTGACCGAGCACCGCGAGTTCGTCACCCTCGACGACCGGCGGGTGCCGGTGCTGTCGCTGTCGTACGAGGCGGCGGCCTACGAGCGTCTCGGTCGCCAGGAGCGGGCGGCGCTGCTGCGAGAGTACGCCGACCGGTAGCCGACGGCCCGGCCAGTCACTCACTGCACCCCGAGCCGGCCGGTACCATCGACCCGCCGCTCACCCGAACACGCCCCTGATCGAGTCGAGCACTCGCCGGGGGATGTCCTCGACGTACACGCCCGCCCCGACGTACTCGCGTTCGTCGTCCGCCTCGTTCCGGCGAGCCGCTCGCCCGGGAGCCTCGGGTCCGCCGGTCGGCGTGGTGCCGTCACCGTCGTCCCCGGTCCGTCCACCTCCGCCGGACCGGTCCCGGCGGTGCTTTGCCATCCGGTAGTCGACGACCTCGCCGACGAGCACGAACAGCGAGTACAGCAGGTACACGCTCCCGAGCAGCGCCACCACCGCGGCGCCGGTGCTTCCCACCAGCCCCGCCGCCAGCAGCGTGACCGCTCCGACCCCCAGCGTCATCGCGACGTACGTCACCGTCGCCGAACTGGGCTTCATCATGTGTGTACGTCACACACCGCCGCTCACGGACTTATATTTTGGGCGTGAGAAGTGAAAAATACCCCCGGCCCCGCCCGGGTGCCCGTGACGGGCCTCGTACGGTAGTGTCCCGGCATTGTGACGGCCCGCGGGGGGCGACCGCGTCAGTCGTCGGCGACGGCCGGGTCCGGGCGTTCGCGGTCTGCGGCGTGGTCGTGGTCGTGACTGTGAGCGTCGGCGTGTTCGGTGGCCGACTCCTCGGGGCGGACCCGCGAGAGACGCATCGCGTTGCCGGTGACGCCGACGGTCATGCCGGCGTCGCCCGCGAGCACCGCGAGCCAGATGGGGACGAGTCCGAACGGCACGCCGGCCGCGAGGACGGCCTTCGCGCCGAGACTGGCCCAGACGTTCTGCCGGATGACGCGGTCGGCGCGGGTCGCGAGGTCGTACAGGTACGGCAGCCGCGAGAGGTCGTCACCAAGCAGGGCCACGTCGGCGGTCTCGATGGCGGTGTCGGTGCCGGCGGCGCCCATCGCCACGCCCACCGTCGCCGTCGCCAGTGCGGGGGCGTCGTTCACGCCGTCACCGACCATCGCCACGCCGCCGTGTGCCTCGTCCAGTTCGCGCACCGCCGCGACCTTCTGCTCGGGCAGCAACCCGGCCCGCACCTCGTCGACGCCGACCTCGATCGCGACGGCGCGGGCGGTGCGCTCGTTGTCGCCGGTGAGCATCGCGACGTGGTCGACGCCCAGCTCGTGCAGGCGCTCGACGGCGCGACGCGCCTCGGGACGCACCTCGTCGGCGACGGCGATCACGCCCTCGACCTCCGCCTCCGTCCCCACGAGCACGACCGTCTTGCCCTCGCGCTGGAGTCGCGGGACCGTCTCCGAGAGGAGGTCCAGGCAGTTGTTGCGCTCACACATGTCCCGGGCGGTCCGGGTGACCACCCCGCCGTCGGTCGTCGCGTGGACGTGCGAGAGGTCGAAGCCCAGGTCCTCGAACAGGCCGGGAGTTCCCGCGTAGTGCTGGGTGCCGTCCAGTTCGGCCTGCACGCCGCGCCCGGTGAGACTCTCGAAGGCGTCGACGTCGCGGCCCTCGACCGCCCGCTCGTCGGCGTGGTCGACGATCGCCTCGCCGATGGGGTGCTCCGAGCGGGCCTCCAGGCCCCGGGCACACCGCAGCACGTCCGCCTCGGTGTTGTCGGCGAGGGGTACGACGTCGGTCACGCGCAACTCGCCGGTCGTGACGGTGCCGGTCTTGTCCAGCGCGACCGCCCCGACCGTGCCCATCGCCTCCAGGTGGGACCCGCCTTTCACGAGGACGCCGTGCTTCGCGGCGCTCGTCACGCCCGAGACGACGGAGACGGGCGTCGAGATGACGAACGCGCAGGGACAGGCGAGCACCACGAGGGTGAGCCCGCGGACGAACCAGGGCTCCCAGCCGCCGACGAACGTGTAGACGTAGCCCGCCGCGGTGACGGTCAGTGACCCGTCGATCACCAGCGGCGGGACGACGGCGGTGAGTGCCGCCAGTCCGACGACGGCCGGCGTGTAGTAGGCGGCGAACCGCTCGACGAACTGCTCGCGCTCGGTGCGGTTCGACTGGGCGTCCTCGACCAGGGTGACGATCCGCGAGAGGGTGTCCGACCCCGGTTCCGCGGTGACCTCCACCTCCAGGTACCCCGTCTCGTTCATCGTCCCCGCGAACACCTCGTCGCCCGCCCGCTTGTCGACGGGGACGGACTCGCCGGTCACCGGCGCCTGGTCCACCGCGCTCTCGCCGTCGATTACGACGCCGTCGGCCGAGACCTGCTCGCCCGGCCGCACCACGACCACCTCGCCCACGGCGAGATCGTCCACCGGAACGACGACCTCCTCGCCGTCCCGCAGCACCGTCGCCTCCTCGGGCGACAGCGCCACCAGTTCGCGCAGCGACTGCCGCGCCCGGTCGACCGAGTACTCCTCCAGCAACTCGGCGACCGAAAACAGTACGGCGAGCGTCGCCGCCTCGAAGTACAGCGACGCCCCGAACCCGACGGAGGCGGTCACGGCGCCGAGAACGGCGACCGACATCAACAGGTCGATGTCGAGGTTGCGCGTCAACAGCGACCGGTAGCCGTTGCGGAGGATCGCCTCCCCGGCCACCGCCGTCGCCGCGAGAAAGAGAACGTCGGCGACCAGCAGGTCGCCGGCGCCCGGCAGCGCGGCGTTGGCCCCCGACAGCGGGAACTCCAGGGCGAGGCCCACCACGACGGCCACCGCGCCCGCCCAGGTGCGAAGCGCCCGCGGGGAGGTCCACACCTCGGGGGCACCCGCCGACGCCTCCGCGACCGCGTACCCCGCCCGCTCGACGCGCTCTCTGATCGCGGCGGCGTCGGTCCGGGCGGCGTCGTACCGCACCGTGAGCCGGCCGGTCGCCGCCTGCGGGTCGACGCTCTCGATCCCGTCGAGGCGGCGGACACTGCCCTCGACCTTCTCCGCGCACGACGGACAGTCCATCTCCGGTACCGAGTACTGCACCTCCGTGGGCCCACCCCCGTCGTCGCCGTCCGGTGCCGTCATCACCACCCGTTCGGCGCCCGGTGTTAATAACACCCGTGCTACGCTGGCGGGTGGTTTTGGCTCTCCTTGGCAACCAGGCCGGATAAGTTGTTAAGCTTTCTCGGGCGCGGCGGAGGGGGTCAGTCGGCCGCCTCGGCGGTCCGGACCGGCACGCGGCGCTCGAGGAAGTCCGCGAGGATGCGGTACGAGCGGACCCGCTGGTCGATGTCCGAGGAGCCGTGGCCCTCCTCGCTGAGTTCGTTGTACTCGAAGTCGCCACTCTCGCCCTCCTCGTAGCCCTCCTCCTTCAGGGCGTCACGGAACAGCCGCGCCTGACTGATCGGACAGCGCGGGTCGTTGACGCCGTGGACGATCGACAACGGCGCGGCGAGTTCCTCGACGTGATTGATCGGCGACCGCTCGCGGTAGAGGTCGGGGTTCTCCTCGGGCGTGCCGAGGTACCGCTGTAGGGTGGTCTTGAAGTGAGGCATCGACTCCTCGTACAGCGCCTCGAGGTCGGTGATGCCGACGATGGCGACGCCGGCGGCGTACAGGTCTGGGTACTGCACCATCTGGCAGTACGTCGAGTAGCCGCCGTAGGAGCCGCCGGCGACGGCGATACGGTCCTCGTCGATCCAGTCGCGGTCGGCGAGCCAGCGCGTGCCGGCGGCCACGTCACCCTGTTCGGCACCGCCCCAGTCGCCGTTGATGGCGTTCTTGAACTCCCGGCCGCGACCGGTGGAGCCGCGGTAGTTCACCTGCAGGACGCTGTACCCGCGGGTGGCGAGGAACTGTATCGTCCGGCCGAACCCGCGCTTGTCCTGGGCGGGCGGGCCGCCGTGGACCATCACCACCGCCGGCGACGGGCGCTCGCCGGAGTCGTACAGCAGCGCCTCGATCTCCGTGCCGTCGTGTGACTCGAAGGTGTGGTACTCGCAGTCGACGAACCCCTCGGGGTCCAGGTCGCCGTACTCCGGTTCGAGCAGCGTTCGCGTCGCCCCGGAGTCCAGGTCGTGCACCAGCAGCGACGACCGCTGGGTCGGCGTCTCCTGGGTGAGCAACACCTCCGACTCCGACAGCAGGGCGGCGTCGCCGTAGCCGGGGAACGACGCCACGCCCTCGGGCAGGTCGAGTTCGCGTCCCTCGCCGCCGTCGAGGTCGTACACCACGGGCACCTCCGCACACTCCCGGGTGCGGGTCGCGAGGAAGCCACTCCCGTCCGGCAGGAACGCCGTCGGCGACTCCACGTGCTCGGGGGCGGTGTACCACTCCACCTCGTCGGTCGTGAGGTCGTACACGCCACAGCGGGGCTTGTCCGTGGAGTTGTCCGAGACGAGCAGGTGGTCGCCGTCGGGGTGCCAGTCCGCGACGCCCGCCTCGGCGCCGTGGTCGCCGATCTCCAGGGTCCGGGCGTCGTCGTCCACGACCGTCTCGCCCTCGCCGTCCGTGGTCCGTGGGGCAACATACACGTCCCGGTTGTCGAGGTTCTCGCTCTCGTTGGTGACGTAGGCCAGTCGCTCGCCGTCGGGACCGAACAGCCCACCCCACACCGGCTGCCGATACCGCGTGCGTTGGACCGTCTCGCCGGTCGTGCGGTCGTACTCGTGCAGGTTCATCTGCTCGCCGACGTCGCTCGTGAACAGCACCCGGTCGCCGTGGACGTCCGTGACGATGCACTGGCTGTCGTTCTCGACGACCGTCTCGACGCCGCCCTCGCGGTCGATCACGAGGATGTCGTTCTGCTCGTCGCCGTCGTCGTCCCGGTGGAAGTACAGTTCGTCGCCGGACGGCGCCCACCGGAACGGGTACCGGGCGTCACGGGGGACGGTCCCGTCGCTCACCTGGGTCTTCTCGCCGGTCTCGGGGTCGAGCAGGTACAGCTCGTTGCGGCCGCTCCCGTCGTAGTACACCGCGACCGCGTCGCCGTCGGGCGACGACGCCGGGTGGTGAAACGACGGGAGGCTCGCCATCTCCTCGAGTGGGTACTCGGGCATACACCACTCGTCGGCCGCCCCGGTTAAACGCGTTTGGCGAACGGATTTTCTGTCACTCGACGTATACCCGTCGCGCTGACCGTTTCCTCGCGGTCCTTACCCGATAGTTATATTTAATCTCAGAGCCTCATTGAGTCATGACACACTGGAAGCGGTACGCTCCCGCGGTCGTGCTGGTGGCGGGGCTCACGCTCGTGGGCCTGTACGCCCGGCTGAACGGGGTCGCCGTCGAGACCTCGGGCGCCATCGAGTTCGTGATCCCGCTGATGCTGGCGGCGACGGCGGTGGCGGTCCTGCGAAACGAGGTCGGCGTCTCCACGTTCGGCGTGTTCGGCCCGGTCATAATCGCGCTGGCGTGGATCGAGGCGGGCGCCCTGTGGGGGTTCCTGCTCGTGGCCTACGCGTTCGTCGTCACCGCGACGGCGCGGTCCGCGCTGGACGGGCTCGACCTCGGCACGCCCCACCGCGTCGGGGCGCTGCTGGTGGTCGCCAGCGTCTCCGTCGTGGTGTTCCGGGCCGTCGGCGACCTGCAGGGCGTGCCGGGGCTGGAGCCCGTGTTGCTGTTCCCGGTGATCGTCACGGCGTGGTACGCCGAGCGGTTCGTCGAGAGCGTGGCCGGCACCGGCTGGGCCCCCGCCAGCCGCCGGCTGCTGTTCACGCTGATCGCGGTCCTGATCGCGTTCGCGGTGGCAAGTTTCGACCCGCTGGTCGACGCCTTCGCCCAGACGCCGGAGACGTGGGCCGGCCTGGTCGCGCTGAACGTCCTCCTGGGCACCCGGACGGACACGCGCCTGACGGAGTACGCCCGCTTCCGTGCGCTGCGGGCCGCCGCCAGGGAGCGTGACCCCGGCGTGCTGACGATGCGGGTCCGCAACCGCGACTTCATCACCCGGTACAACCCGGCCCCGCTACTCGGGGCACACGACAAGCGCCGGACGAAGGAGGTCCTCCACGGCCTGGACGTCCCGACGCCAGAGACGCTGCTCGTGGTCCGGGATCGCTCGGACCTTGAGGCACTCCGGTCGCTGCTGGCCGAGCGCGAGCAGTTCGTGCTCAAGCCGGTCGACGGCACCGGCGGCAGCGGCGTCCTCGTCGTGCGGGGTCGCGACGGCGAGCGGTTCGACACGAACCGCGGGTCGATGACCGCCGACGGGGTCGTCGCCCACGCCCGGCGGATCGTCGTCGGCGGCACCGCCGACTACGGCGACCGGACCCAGGCGCTCGTCGAGGCGCTGGTGACCCCCGGCGACCTGCTGGCTGACCGCGTCACCGCGGGCGTGCCCGACCTCCGGGTCGTCACCCTGTTCGGCTACCCGGTGATGGCGATGCTGCGACTCCCGACCGAGGAGTCAAACGGCACCGCCAACATCCACACCGGCGCGGTCGCCGTCGCCGTCGACGTCGCGACCGGCGAGACCGCTGGCGGCTACCAGCAGACCCGTGACCGGTTCCTCTCCGAACACCCCGACACGGGGGCGTCGCTCTCGCTCACCGTGCCCGACTGGCCGGCGGTCCTCGCGACCGCCTCGCGGGCGGCGGTCGCCTCTGGGCTCGGCTACACCGGCGTCGACGTCGTCTTCGACGCCGACCGGGGGCCGACGGTGCTGGAGGTGAACCGCCGCCCCGGGCTTGGCATCCAGAACGCAAACGTCGACGGGCTCCTCCGGCGGCTCCGGTTCGTCGAGGCGCAGGACACCGGCGTCCGCTTCCTCGGAGCCGAGGAGCGCGTCGCCCACGCGATAGAGTGGGCCCGCCAGGACTGGGCGCCGGCCCCCGCGCCGACGCCTCCCGAGGCGGCGCCCGAGGGGGTGGGGACGTGAGCCTCTCTCCGACCGCGTGGCGCACTCTGGAGGCGCTCACGGTCGCCCTCCTGCTGTTCGTCCCGCTGGCACTGGCCGCTGTCACCGGGTTCGCACAGGGCGGGTTCCCCGGTCCGTACACCCAGTCCGACGCCGTCGTCGTGTTCTTCGTCACGGTGCCGGTGGCCTTCGCCGCGCTGGCGACCTACCGGGTCGCGCAGTTCCACAACCTGATCGGCGTCGAGGAGGACCGTGCGTAGTCACCGTCGGCGTCGGTGGCGTGGCCGGGCTCACCCGTCGACGCCGCTCCAGCCGGCGTCCGCGTTGTACGCCTCGATGGCCGCCAGCACGTCCTGGGCGCTTATCGCCTCGTCGCCCTCGTTGTAGGCGTCGATCATCGCCAGCACCTCCCGGGGCTCGACCTCGCCGTCACCGTCGTCGAAGCGGTCCGCCAGCCCGGTGTCCGCCCCGTACACGTACCCCGTGCCGGCGTCGGTCCCGTTCGCGTTGTCCCCCGAGGGGTCGCCCACGACGCCGACGCCGCTCGCGCGACCGAGTGCGACCCCGTGCCCGTACTCCGGGCCACCCCCCTCCGCCGGCGTGACCCGTACCAGTCGTTGCCACCCGCCGTCGACCCGCCCGAACAGGAACGCCGCGCCGGTGGTGCCCCGTTCGGGCGCGCCGACCAGCGCGGTCCGCCCGTCGGCGGCCAGCGCGACCGACCGGCCGAAGTCGCCGCCCTCGCCCGCCCCAAGCAGCGTGGCGTCGAACGACCAGTCGCCGCCGTCCCGCCCGTACACGTAGGCCGACCCGCCGTCCCCGCCGGCGGCACCCACCAGCGCCGTCGTCCCGTCGCCCGACAGCGCGACTGCCCCACCGAAGGCGTCCCCGGCGTCGTCGCCGGCCGGCGTGAGTCTCGCCGCCCGACGCCACCCCTCGTCGCGGGTGAGGACGTACGCCGCGCCGCCGTCCTCGCCGGTGGCACCCACCAGCGCCGTCGTCCCGTCGCCCGACAGCGCGACTGCCCCACCGAAG
>CAYODS010000003.1:7875-22060 GCA_964402765.1 uncultured Halobacteriales archaeon | reverse complement strand
GCGTCGCCGGCGTCGACCCCGTCCGGGACGACCGCCGCCGTCCGCGACCACAGCGCCCCCCGTCGCTCGAAGGCGTACACCGCCCCCGTGGGGTCGCCGGCGTCGTCGGTCGCCGCCGGCGCGCCGACCAGCGCCAGCGAGCCGTCGTCGGTCACCGCCACGTCGTCCCCGAGTCCGGCGGCACTGTCGGCCGTGAGCCGGTCCGTCAGGTCCCACTCGCGGCCGTCGCGGTCGAACACGTACGCCGCGCCGGCACCGCCGTCCTGCAGTCGTGCCCCGGCGACCAGCGTGGTGCCGTCCGCCGACAGCGCCACGGACCCGCCGAAGCGGGCGCCGGCGTCGCCGTCTGCGGGGGCCACCTTCGCCTCCTGGACGTACGGCCCGACGCCGACCACCTCGACGGTGACCTCGTCGCTCGCGACCGCGTCGTACACGCCGAACTCCAGCGTGTACTCGCCGGGTGACAGCCCCCTGGCGTCGATCTCGAGGGTGTCCTCGATGCCGCCGTCCGCGAGCACCAACTCCCGGTCGCCGTCGCCGTCGGCGTCCTGGACGTCCGTGTTCACGAACCCCGTCGTCGAGACGACCGCCGCCAGTTCCGCGCCGGTCAGGTCCGGCGAGGAGACCACGTGGGTGTACCCCGCCCGGTTCGTCGACCCGACGGTCAGGTCAGTGGTGGCGCCGGCGCCGTTGTCGACGGAGACGCGGGCGGCCTCGACCTCGTACCCCATCTCGACGAACGTGAACGGCACCGTCCCGAGACTCGGACTCCCCAGTTCGAACGACCGGCCGACGAACTGCTCGAACCGCGAGCCGATGGTGTCGATCTGGGCCGTCGACCCGCTGACGGTCCGCTCGGTGAGCGCGAGCCCGGAGTCGGCGTCCCTGACCGTCACCGTCTCGCCGTCGGAGAGCCCGGTCAGGGTCACCACCTGCCCGCGGTACACGACGTCCGTCTCACGCGGGTCCACGCGCCTGTCGAGGGTGACGTCCCCGGTGAGGTCGTCGGTGCCGTCGAGCGCGACGGCGTCCGGCCGCCGGAACACGTACACCGACCCGCCCCCCGTGCCGTTGGGGTCCCCGTCGCGCACCGCGCCCAGAGCGACCGTGTCTCCGCCCTCGCCGACGGCCACGCCGTGGCCGACCCCGTCGTCGGCGTCGCCGTCGGCGGCGACCACCCGCGTCGTCAGCGACAGGTCGGACGGCTGGCCGTCGGCCGTCGCGATGTCGCCCGCCGCACCGGTCGCCCGCGCCGTGGCCGTCGACGGGGCGACCCAACCGATCCCGGCGCCGGCGACGCCCAGCGCACGCAGTGTCGCCCGGCGTGTCGTCCCGCACCGCCCGGTCTCGTTCCCTGTGTGCTTCATCGTCGGTGAAATGAACGGAGCGATCACTTCACTGTTGGCCTCGCCCGGGCGTCGCTCCCGACACGCTCCGCTCGCGGGGCACGAACCCGTCTCTCCGGGTCGTGGTCGTCTCGGGAACTCGTCACGTCGTGAAGAACTCCCCCGGCGGTGTGGCAGGCGGGCGCCTGCCCGCACACCGGCGAGGTAGACCGGTCGGCGGCCCGACGGCGGGCGGACGCCGCGTCGGGCCGTCAGTCGTCGGCGGGGGTGGCGTGTGCGCCCCGCATCGCGTCTCGCCCGGTCGCGGTCGGCGGGTCCGTCTCGTCGGGGGCGTCGCCACGGTCGTCCCGGGCGGCGACGACCGCGACGCCGGCCGCGACGACCGCCGCGAAGACGACGGCGGCAGCGACCGGCGCCGCCATCGCCGCCACGACGGCCGGCGGGGCCGCCGCCGCCACGACGGCACCGGTGACCGTCTGCTGGGGCGTCTTGTCTTCGAACCTGTGCTGGGTCTCCGGTCGAGTGTTGTCGTACATCGCATCCTCTCCTACACGGTACACCTCCATAAGTGTAATCTGAAGAACACTTCTGTAGCGCGCTTTACTGAAATCGTCTTCACGAGAGCACCTGGCCTGTGGGAGCGCCCAGCGTGTGGTGTGGTCCTCTGTCGCGGGCGTGCGGGCGGCCACGGGGAACCGGTCGCGGGTGGCGGGCGGTAGTTTCTTGTCGGACTGAGGGGAGCGACCAGTATGAGCGAGGGGGAGGACGCGGGGCCCGTGGGGTCACCGACGAGGCGCGGGAGCGGGCGGCGGCGCTCGACGTGACCCTGGTCGACGGGGCGGCCCTCGTCGACCACCTCCGCGAGGAGAGCGTCCTGCGACTGGTCGAAGAGTACGACGGGGTCGGCCCGCCGGAGGAGGCGGAGACGGGGTTCAACCCGGTCGCCCTGCTGGGCGGGCGGACGGCGCCGGCCGACCTCGGTCCCGCGGTCCAGTCCTCGCCGTTCGTGTTCGGCGCGGTCTGTTACGTGGCGCAGTTCCCCGTGGGCGTGGTCGCCTTTCTCACCCGGTCACCCCCGCTCGGACTGGTCGGGTTCACGTTCGCGCTGCTCACGCCGCTCCTGCTGGCCGTGGACATGGTCCGCGCCCGGTCCGCCTCGGGGTGACCGAACCTCCTCTCGCTGTGTGGCTACCTGCTGTTGACCGCCCTGCTCCCCGGCTCGCACCTCCTCACCTCGCTCGCGTACTTCCGGCTCCGCCGCGAGTACGGCGGCTGACCACCCGCGGGACGGGCGACTCAAGCGCCTCTTTCAGTTAGTGCCGCTCATACACCCCTCCGGCCAGTAGGGACGGGCGAGATGGACCTGTCACGACGGTCGACGCTCGCGAGTGTGGCCGCGACGGTGACCGCCGCCGCCGGGTGTGTCGGGCGGGCGTCACAGGGCACGGACCCCGAGGACACGACGACCGACGACTCGACGACCGGCGACACCACGACCGAGGACGACGGCGGGCCACCCTCGCTGACCGGGTACGCGGTGAGCGACGCCGCGGTCCCCCCGGTGACCCGGCCCGACGCGGGGACCGAACCCTGGGGCCTGTTTCTCGCGTCACGGGAGGCGGTCGAGGCACAGTTCGGCGAGATAACGCGGGACAGCGTCGCGGCCTTCCTCGACGCGACGGCGTTCGACGCGGGCGACCGGCTCGTCTACCTGCAGGCGTACGGGAGCCAGACCTGCTACGAACTGGCGCTGACGGGCGACCCCGAGGTGTCGGCTGGCACGCCCACGCTGTCGACCGCCGTCCGGCGCACGGCCGGCGAGAACGCCGTCTGTGGCGCCGCGATCACGCCGGTGACCCTGCTGGTGCGGCTCTCGTTCGACCCCGACCGGCGGATGCCGGCGGTCGTCACGGCACGGGTCGCCGACGGCGGGGAGACGACGCTCACGCTCCAGGCCCGCCGGTAGCCCCGGGGAGACGGTCGGCGGCGGTTCGGCGCCCCGGGTGCACCGCCGCGGAAGGACTTCGACGCGGGGCGCCCGACGGGGCGTGATGACACGAACGGTCGTCATCGGTGGTGTCGGTCCCACCCTGGGAGCGTCGCTCGCTCGCCGGTTCGCCGTCGAGGGTGACCGGGTCGCGCTGTGGGCACGCAGCACCGACTACACGACGGCGCTCGCGGCGGAGTTGCGCGCCGAGACCGACGGCGACGCCCTGGCGGTCCAGGCGGACGTGACCGACCCCGACGCGGTCGCGGCCGCCGCCGAAACCGTCCGGGACGAACTCGGCTCCGTCGACGTGTACGTCCACAACACGTCGGTCGAGCGAGGGTGGCCCGGACCGCTCGACGGCGACCCCGAGGACCTGCTGACCCTGCTCCGCGTGCCGGGGTACGGCTTCGCGGTCGCGCTCGACGAACTGCTGGGGGACCTCCGCTCGAACGAGGGGACGGTGATCCACAACACCGGGTGGTTCCTCAAGTGGATCAGTCGCCGGGCGGCGAAACAGCTCACCCCCGAGGGCGTCCACGTCGTCCACGTCACGATCGACGGTCGGGTCGACGACGAGACCGTGCCCGAGGCGGTGCCCGAGAGCGAGCGCGCCGACCCGGACGTGCTCGCGGAGGAGTTCCTCCGGCTCGTCGAGCAGGACCGCAGCGCGTGGACCTTCGACGTGGAGTTCCGACCGTGGGGCGACGACACCTTCCGCAACCACCTGTGAGGCGCCGACGCGGCGACCCGGGCGTGCCGGAGCCGGAGGAGGGATAGGTGATCGGCCGGTAGGGTCGGGCGTGCGGGCGAGGCCCAGTCCCCGGGGCGAGCGGTACCGATGAGCCGGGCGTTCGGCGGCGAGGACCCCTCGGTGCGGTACGTCGTCACCAGCCTGGTCGCCGGCGTCTTCTTCACGGGGATGGGCGGTGGCGTCGCCTTCCCGACGCTGCCGGCGCTGGGGCCGGTGATCGGCGTCTCGCCGCTGGTCGTCGGGCTGGTGCTGTCGGTCAACCGGTTCACCCGTGTCCTTGCGAACGCGCCCGCGGGCCAGGTGCTGGACACGGTGGGGACCCGGCGACCGATGGTCGCGGGCTTTCTGGTGTCGGGGCTGGTGCCCTTCGGCTACGTGCTGGGGCTGCACCCCCAGGTGCTGCCGGTGGCGGTCGGCCCCGCGCCCGTGTTCCTCGCGGCACGGGTCGCCTGGGGAATCGGCACCGCCTTCGTGTTCGTCGGTGCCTTCTCGACCATCACCCACGTCACCACCGCCGACGACCGCGGCAAGTGGATCGGCTACATGCGCGGCGGCCAGTCGCTGGGCTTTCCCGCCGGGCTCGTGGTCGGCGGCCTGGTGAGCGACGCCGTCAGCTACGAGGCGGCGTTCGTCGTCGCCGGCGGTGCCGGGCTCGTCGCCGCCCTGGTCGCCGCGCTGTCGCTGCCCGACGTGCACACCGAGGGGACGGCGACGAGTTCGCTGCGGGACCTGCCCCGGGTCGTCCGCTCGGACGTCCGCGTGTTCACCGTCGGGGCGGTCAACTTCACCGTTCGCTTCCTGTTCGCCGGCGTGTTGCTGTCGACGGTCGTCCTCTACGCCGACGCGAACGACATCCGGGTGGGCGTGCTGTCCGCGACCGGCGTCAGCGGCCTCGTGATGGCGACGAGCGTCGTCGCGTCCAGTCTCACGACGCTCGCGGTGGGCCGGTACTCCGACCGCCTCGCCAACCGGGCGTCGCTGACGCTGCCGGCCCTGGGCGTGCTCGGGGCCGGGTTCGTCGTGCTCGCGCTCGTGCCCACGCTGCCGGCGACCCTGCTCGCGGTCGTGCTGGTCGGCGTCGGCGTCGGCGGGTCGAACCCCCCGCTGCTGGCGTACCTGGGGGACATCAGCCCCGACGACGACGTGGGGAAACTCGGCGGCGTCTACAACACCTTCGGCGACCTGGGCTCGACGCTCGGCCCGCTGGTGGCGCTCCCGCTGGTCGCCGCCGTCGGCTTCCGCGTCGAGTACCTGCTGTGTGCCGGGGCGGTCGCCGTCGTCGGCCTGCTCGTCGCTCGCACGCTGTACGGCGACCGGGCCACGACCACCGTCGCGGGGGCGACGCGCTCGGACGACTGACCCGCCGGCTCCCGACACCGGCCCGCGGCGTCCGACGGCGACTTGAACTCCCTCGCGCAGCGGGACGACATGGAGGCGGGCCCGGCGGACGCGGCGGCGATCCACCGCGTCTCTGTGGCCGCCTGTCGGGCCGCCTACGAGGACGCCCTCGACGACCACGCCTTCCTCGACGCCGTCGACGACCCCGCGCGGGCCGAGCGCCTCCGCGGTCGGCTGGAGGACGTGGCCGGCGCCGACAGGGTTGTCTACCTCGTCGCCGAGAACGACGGCGTCGTCGGCTTCGTCCAGTGTCTGCACGGCCCCCACCGGCCGGACCACGTCCCCGAGGGGGAGGCGTACTGCAAGTCGCTGTACGTCCACCCCGAGTCGTGGGGCGAGGGCGTCGGCACCCGACTCCTGCGGGCGGCGATCGACCGCCTGCCGCCGGACTGCTCGGCGCTCCGACTCGGCGTCCTCGCCGCCAACGAACACGGGAAGCGGTTCTACGAGGCACGCGACTTCGAGCGGGTGGGCGAGGGCACCGTCGAGGTCGGCGGCACGACCTACGACACCGACGTGTACCGCCGGAGGCTCTGACCGTCGACAGCCGACCACCGTCTGAGCGGCTCGCTCGACACGAATAAAACGCACGCCCTGAGCGACCGCCCCAGGCGGTGACGGCTTCGGGACCGACCGCGAAGCCGACGGCGATGAGCGACGGAGACGACGTGACGGACGGCGTCGGGCGGCGAGCGATGCTGGTCGCGGCGGCGACCGTCGGCACGGGGACGACCGCCGGCTGTCTCGGACTCGGGGGCTCCGGCGGCGACGGTGGCGACGGTGGCGACGGAAGCGACGGTGGTGATGGAACCGACGGCGGCGACGGCGCTGGTGGCGGCGACGGTGGACCGGTGGCGCTCGACGCCCCGGAGACGGTCACCGTCGGCGAGTCGTTCACCCTCACCGTCACCGTCCGCAACGACGGCGACGGTCCGAGTTCGTTCGACAAGGTGGTGAACGCCGTCGAGGGACCGGGCGGGTTCTCGCAGCGCGTCCGGATCGCGGAGATCCCCGCCGGCGAGACGGCGACACGAGAGCTGTCGGTGACCCTGGCCGGCCGCGGCGAGTACCGGTTCGAGGTGCCGGGGTACGACGCCGCCGTGACGGTGACCACGAAGCCCCGCGTCGCCGCGGTGGGCGAGCCGGCGGCCGTCGGCGAGGGGCTGGAACTCACCCTGGACGGCGTCAGGGTTCCGTTCGGGCGGATCACGACGAGCGAGGTCGGCGGGTACACGACACGGTACGACGTGAACGTCCTCGGAGCACCCGAGGGCTCGGAGTGGGTCGTCGCGAACTTCACCGCACGCAACACCGGCGAAGACTTTGTCTCCGCGCTCCACGAGGGCTTCTCCATCGAGGGTGGCAGTCTCGCCCCGGTGCTCCAGCGCTACGCCGACGAGGGAGCGCCGCTCACCGGGCCCCCGACACTGCTCCGGAGCGCCCGGCCCAACCCCGGCGAGGAAACCTCGTTCCGGGTGGGCTTCGAGGTGCCGAGTGACGCACTCGGTGACACCGTCCGCATCGGCTACCAGCCGCCCAGCGACGACACCCCGCCGGAGACGGTGTTCGAGGCGACCGCCGACGGCGAGCGGTTCCCGCGGCCGTCGTTCGAGCTGGTGTCGGTCGACGCGCCGACGCTGGACGCCGACGACCCCCGGGGGACGTTCTCGTTCACCGTCGAGAACACGGGCGACCTGCCCGCGGAGTTCGTCGGTGCCGTCGCCTGGCAGACCCGCGGCGGGCAGTGGGCGAGTGACCCCAACGCCGACCCCGATCTGCACCGGGCCGTCGTCGACCCGGGAGAAACCCGCCGCTTCGAGACGGTCTGGGACGGCGGTGACGCCCGGACCGGTACCCGCAGCTACCGGGTGATGCCGTTCGAGCGCACCGTCGACGTCACCTTCGAGTGACCGCGCCGCGGGACTGGTGTCTCCGACGACCCGACACCGCCGACCGGGACGGGAGTGAGCCACTGCCGTGACCGGTGTGTTTTTTTCCGCCTGCGGGAACTGTGGCACATGGACGACGCCGACGAGGCGCCGTGGGGTGGACTCGTCGGGGCGCGTCTGGACTTCCTGGAGCGACTGGCCGAGGCACCGGCCGACAAGCGCACGCTGGAGGCCGATCTCGACTGCTCGCGGTCGACGATCGACCGCGCCATCAGGCGCCTGGAGACGGCCGACTTGGTGACCCGGACCGCCGAGGGGTACCGGACCACGACCGTCGGCCGGATGGCGGCCCGCCAGTGTCGCGCCCATCGGTCGGCCCAGGCCACGCTCCGGGCCGCCCGCGAGGTGTTCGCGCCACTCCCCGAGGACGCGGCGCCGGACCCGGCGGTGCTGTCGGACGCCCGCGTGACGACGGCCGACGCCGTCGACCGCCTCGTCAGCCGGCTCCAGGACGCCGGGACGTGCCGGGTGGTGCTGCCGTCGGCGCCCGACGCCAGGCTGCTCAGGCTGCTGCACGCCCGGGTGGTCCGCGACGGGCTCGACGCGGACGTGGTGACCGACGACGACGCCGCCGACCGGCTCCGCGAGACGTTCCCCTCGCTGACCGCGGGCCTGCTCGACGCCGAGCACTGCGATCTCAGGCGTGGCGCCACCCCGGCGTACGGCCTGGTCGTGACCGACGACGCACACGTGACGGTGTTCACCGTCGCCGACGGGGCGGTCGCCGGCGCCGTCGAGACCGAGGCCCCGGGCGCGGTCCAGTGGGCCCGGGAGACCGTCGCAGACGCCCTGGCGGCGGGCGACCCCGTCCCGGACCCGCCCGCCACGAGGACTGCGGTCCCGACCGACCTGGAGCGAGGGGTGACGAACGCCGGGCTCACCGTCGTCGACGAGTCGTACTTCGCCGACCGCACGCCGGCCGAGCCCGAGACCGCCTGGCGCGTCGGGCTCGACCTCACCGACGTGTACTACGGGTACGCGATCGACCGCCCGGCGGACGGCGGGGACGGCCCCGCCACGCACACCGGAGAGGCGGGCCGCTCACCCTCGACCGACGCCGACCGCGGAGACCACGCGGCGTCACGGGGCGAAGACGCCGCCGAGGTACTGCGCGGGCGACTCCGGTCGGGAGACGCGGTGGTCCTCGGCCCGCCGGGGACCGGCAAGAGCACGCTCTGCCGGCAGGTGGCGTGTCGCTGGGTCCGGGCGGGCCGGGGACCGGTGTTCCACCGCCCCGCCCGGGCGAGCGGTGACCTCTCGGCCGTCGTCGACCACGTCCGGGCCGCCGACGGCGAGGCGCTGGTCGTCGTCGAGGACGCCGCCGACGAGTCGGTCCTCGGGTTCCTCCGCGCCGTGGGCGACGACCCGGACGTGACCGTCCTGGCCGAGGCCCGCGAGCGGGCCTGGGCGGACACCCTCGCCGGCCTGACCGACCCGCGACTCCGGGAGACGGCCGACCGCCTGACCGAGTACCGCGTGCCGGAGGTGTCACTCGCCACCTGCCGGCGGGCGATCGAGACGTTCGAGGCGACGACCGGCCGGTCGGTCCCGCTGTCGGCGGAGACGCTGCTCGACCGCGTCCGCAACGAGGGCGGTCTGGGCGAGATGCTGGTGTTGAGCCACCGGGTCGTCGCCCACACCAGTCCGACGCCGTGGGAGCCGGACCCCGTCGGCGAGTCGGCGCTCGACGCCGACGTCCGGGCGGCCTATCAGGCGCTCGCCGGGGCCGACCCGCCCGCGCTGTCGGCCGGACTCCTGGTGGCGACGCTGTCCGCCGTCGAGCGCCCCGTCTCCCCCGGCGTGGTGCACGCACTCGCCGTCGCGCCGGACGGGCCCTCCCACGAGGCCGTCGAGCGGGCGATCGACGTGCTCGACGGGCGCGTCCTCGTTCGGGAGTCCGGCGACGGTCGCGTCCGGACCCACCACCCACGGTGGGCGACGCGGTTCCTGGCCCACGCACTCGACCGTGCCGAGCGCGAGACCGTGCGACTGTTCGAGCGAGCCACCTCGGCGCTGTTCGCCCTCGTCGCCGACCCCGACCGCCGCGCCGCCGTCGAGGAGTGGACCGGCCGGGCGCCGACCGTCGAGGCCCTCGCCGACGACGGCGTCGATGAGGTGGTACGCTCGGTGTTCGCGCTGGCGACCGAGGACTCCTCGCTGGCGCCGCTGTTCGGCACCACCGAGCACTCCGGGATCGAGGTGCCGGCGGCGTGTTCGCCCGCGACCCGTCTGGAGTGTCGGTCCTGCCGGGGGAAGGCCTGGTACGACGCCGGCGACCCGGAGCGCGCCGAGACCGAACTGGCGGCGCTGTGTGACCGGGCGAGCGAGGTCTCCGACGAGGCGACCCGGACGGAGTACCTCGCGGAAGGACACCGTGGCCTGGCGGAGGTCGTCGTCGACCGAGGCGCCACCGAGCGGGCCCAGGACTCACTGCAGCGGGGCCTGTCGGCCGCCCGTGAGGGCGATCACCCGCGGCGGGCCGTCGGTCTCCGCACCTCCCTGGCCTGGGCCGCGATGACCGTTGACGACTACGACGAGGCAGAGCGCCACCTCCAGGCCGCCCGCGAGGCCTGCGAGGACCTCCCGCCGTGTGGCCCCTGCTCGGACACGCTGTACTACCTCGCCAAGCTGGAGCACTTCAGGGGCGACCTCGCCGCCGCCGAGTCGTGGCTGGCCGAGGCCGTCGAGCTGGACCGCGACCTCGGCCACGACCAGAACCGCTCCTCGTCGCTGAAACTGCGGGCCGACATCGCCCGCGAGCGAGGCGACCGGGAGCGTGCCGCCGACCTCTACCGCCGGAGTCTCGAACTCAAGCGCACCGTCCGCGACCGGCCCGGCGAGGCACACACGCTGTTCGACCTCGGCGTGCTCCACCTGGAGCGGACCGACCACGAGGCGGCAGAGCGCACCCTCCAGCGGAGTCTCGACATCGCCCGGGCGAACGAGATGCGGCGCCACGTCGGACGCGTCCAGGGCGCGCTCGGTCGCCTCGCCCTCGCCCGGGACGCCCCCGACCGGGCCGCCGAGCACTTCGGGACACAGCTGTCGATCCACGACGACCTCGACCACGCCCGCGGGGTCGCCAGCGCCACCGCCCGACTGGGCGACGTGGCCCGCGACCGCGGCCAGGTCGAGACGGCCCGGGACCGGTACGAGGACGCCCTCGACCGGTTCCGCGACATCGAGGCCCACGGGGAGGTGTTCGACGTGCTGGAGCGGCTGGTCGACCTCCTCGAGGGCCGGGACGACGCGGCCGTCCGCGAGCACTGCGAGCGCGGCGTCGAACTCGCCGAGGACCTCGACCGGCCACGGCGCCGTGCGGCGTTCGCCCGGCGCCTGGACGACGTCGAGGACGTGCCCCTGGACTGAGCCGACCCACCGCGGGCCCCGGCGAGTCGACGGGCGTTTGTCACTCGGCGGGAGAGTGCGGGCATGGCCTCACAGCCGACGAACGAGTTGCGGCGGACGGTCGCGGACGGCGGCGTCGCGCTGGGCGTGCTGGACGACACCTACGACCCGACGGTGGTGGAGCTGTACGGCGACGCTGGCCTTGACTTCGTCTGGTTCGACCTGGAACACGGCGGGCCGAGTCCGCTTGACGGCGACCGTCTCGCCGGCCTGCTCCGGGCCGCCGAGCGCACCGGGGTCGAGCCGGTCGTCCGCGTCCCCGGTACCGACCCCGTGTTCGTCCGCAAGACGCTCGACCTGGGCGCCCGCACCGTCTTCCTCCCCCGGGTGCACGGCCCGGAGGAGGTGCGAGCGGCCGCCCGGTCGGCGCGGTTCGAGGTCGACGGCGACCCCGGTGACCGTGGCCTCGCGGCGCCCCGCGCCAGCCGCTGGGGGGCCACCGAGGAGTACGCCGCCGTCGCGGACCGCGAGACGCTGCTCGGGGTGACGATCGAGACCGCGGCCTCCGTCGAGCGGATCGAGGCGATCCTCGACGTGCCCGCCCTGGGGTTCGTCTTCGTCGGGCCGTACGACCTGTCGGTGTCACTCGGTCGGCCGGGCGAGGTCGACCACCCCGAGGTCCAGGAGGCCGTCGAGCGGGTGCGGTCGGCGGCCCGGGCGGCGGGCGTTCCCCTCGGCGGCATCGCCTTCGACCCTGGGGACGCCCGCGAGAAGGCCGCGAACGGCTACCAGATACTCCACGTGGGCAGCACGACCGGCGCACTGCAAGCGGCGGCCGGCGAGTGGGTCGACACGCTCGGGGACTGAGACCCGCCGCCCCGGCGGTGCCGGGCCACGACCGACGCCACAGACCCACCGTACCGGAGGCGACGACCCGCGACCGTATCGCGAGTCCGACATGTCAGGATCCGATCCGACCGAAAGACACTCACCCCCCGGTGTGGAGGTATACATACGCTCGTGATTCCCGCGGCCGAGGTGACAGGATGAAAGCGCCCGACCCAGACGATCCCGAACGCGTGCTCCGCAGCGACAACACCTGGCCCATCGTCGTCGCGGCGATGGCCGTCCTCTGGATACTCGTACTGCTGACGCCGTTCGCACTCACACTGGTCGTCTGAACACGCCCCCGGAAGTCCCTCCTCTCGCCCAGTCCCGGCCGTGTCCGGTCCCGACCGGGGTGGACGGGGCCGTTCTCGCGAGCCACGCCCGTCTCCCGGCGACCTCGTCTGTGGCCGACACCGTTAATCGGCCCCGTACGCAGTGACCGCTATGGACGAGGACCGGGCCACCCGGGAGACGACCGTGACGGTCGACGCCGAGACGGAGGACACGCCCGAGTCCGACGGCCGGCCCCGGGCCGACTCCCTGGCGGAGGCCCGCGAGCGCTACCTTGCCGACGACACCGTCTACGACGAGCGCGCCTACGACCGCGACCTGGAGCGACTGGCGTCGGACACCAGCGACCTCGACCGCCTCGTCGGGGACGACGCCGGCGAGACGGTGTGGGCCGCACTGGCCGGCAGCGAGCGGGCGACCGCGACCGGCGCCCGGCGAGTGAACGAGACGGCGGACACCGACGCCGACGGACGGTCACTCGCCAGGGTCGGACTCGTCTCCTCGGCCGCGCTGTTGTGGTCGCTGCAGACGGTGTTCGTCCCGGCGGCACTGTGTGTGTTCGTCTACGCGCTCACGACGAGTGTCGCGCTCGGCGTGACCGTCGGGCTACTGTGGCTCGTCGGGTCGGTCGTGTTCAGCGTCTCGCTGGCGCTGACCCTCGCGGACGAGGCGACGGTGCCGTGGCTGGAGGGGTCACCGGACGCGAGATGAGCGCCTGACCGGGACACGGCTGTCGCCGTCGGTCGGTGAGTCGGAAGGGGGGACGCCGACTGGGGTCGGACGTCCCGGATGTCTGAAGCAGGAGCCACCCCGATAGGCCTGACCGCCATCGGAGCGACACTCGCGACCACGCCCCGGGAGGTAGTTGTTATACGCTCCATAGCGGCCGGTAGGAGCGGAGTACCGTCCGTCACGGTGACAGGAGCGTGGGGTCAGATGACGTCGTCGGGGTCGTGCGTCTCGCGCATCCGCCGGGCCTCGGTCGCGTACCGCTCCACGCGGTCGGGGTCGCTCACGGTCCCGAGGTTCTTCGGCGCCACGTCGACGGCGGCGGTCGTCTCGCGCTCGTCGGTGAAGGAGGTGAGCGCGCGCTCCTTCCGGTAGTAGCGCTCGCCGTCCGGCGTGGCGTAGGTGAGGACGATCAGGTTCTGCTCGTCGTCGGAGTAGGTGCGCTCGACCAGCCAGACCCGGGTGTCCTCGTCCATGCCGGCCCCTCGACCGCCCCGGTGAAGTGTCTGTCCCGGGACACCCGACCGACACACTCATTCGGTCCCGTCGTCTGAGCGGGGACACGATGATGCTCCCCACCCACGCCCTGGCCGGGATGCTGCTGGGGCTGGTGGTGGCACAGGTCGTCCCCGGCGTCGGCGGGGTCGCCGTCGTCGCGGGCCTGCTGGGGGGCGTCCTGCCGGACCTGGACATGTACTCGGGCCACCGGCGGACGCTTCACTATCCCGTCTACTACGCCGCGCTCGCGGTGCCGGCGGCGCTGCTCGCGCTCGTGGTGCCCAGCGGGCCGACGGTGTTCGTGGCGGTGTTCCTGGCGGGGGCCGCCCTCCACAGCGTCAGTGACGCCTTCGGCGGCGGCCTGGAGCTGCGCCCCTGGGAGGCCACCTCGGACCGCGCGGTGTACGACCACCACAACGGCCGGTGGATCGCCCCCCGGCGCTGGGTGGGGTACGACGGCTCGCCCGGCGACCTCCTGCTGTCGGTGGCGCTCTCGGTGCCGCTGCTGGTGGCGCTGGACGGCCCGCTCGCGTGGGTCGTCGCCGCCAGTCTCGTCGTCGCGGCGGTGTACACGGCGGTCCGGCGACTCCTGCCGACGCTCTCCGCCCTCTTTGTCGCGGTGTTCGGGTCGTTGCTCCCGCGGAGCGTGTTGAGCCGGGTACCAACGCGGTACCGACGGGGTGCGAGACGACACTCGGCGTCACGCAGTCGTGACCGGTGACACCAGGCGCTCGCGGGAAGAACAAGCGACGACTGGTGCCCCCCGACGCGACCGATGACCGGGCTCGCAACGGTCGCCCTCGGGCTCCAAGCGGTCCTTCTGGCGTTCTCCGGCGTCGCCGTGTACCGCGGCGACGTGGCCGCGACGGTCAACACGGTCGGAGCCGCTGTGCTCGCCGCGGTCCCGGTCGGACTGTCGGTCGTCGCTGACTGGCCGACCGCTTCCGTACTGGCGGTCTGGCTCGCGACCGCGGGGGTGTTACACTCCGTCGGGATG
>CAYODS010000003.1:0-7865 GCA_964402765.1 uncultured Halobacteriales archaeon | reverse complement strand
GGATGCTTGGCTCGTACGAGTCGACGTGGTGGTGGGATCACCTCACTCACGGGGTCTCCGCGGCTCTCGTCGCGGCGCTCGTCTACGCCGGCCTGGTCGCCGTGCTGCCGGACCTCGGCGTCGTCCCGCGGTCAGTGGCGGTCGCTGCGGTCGCCGTCGCGGGAACGATGGTGGTCGGCGTCGCCTGGGAACTCGTCGAACTCGTCGCCCGCGAGGTCGGCGACCGCCTCGACGTCGACCCGGTGCTGGTGTACTACGGTCGCCGTGACACCGCCTTGGACCTCGTCTTCGACCTGGTGGGTGCCCTGGTCGTCGTCGGTCTCGACCTCCGGGTGTTCGTCTCGCTGGCCGAGCGTTCGCCTGGGACCACGCGTGCCGCACTCCTCGGTGGCACCGTGGCCCTGGTCGGCGTGCTCGTCGTGTCCACGCTGCTTATCGCTCGTGGGGACGTGAGCGGCCCCTGACCGGACGACACGGACCACTCGACTACTGCCGACCGGGAACTCGCTCCTCGAGTCTCGAAAACAGTGTTCGCCGCTCGCGGTCCACTTCCAGCGCCGCCCGCAAAGAACCGGGAAGGGAAGTCAGGCTAGCGCGTCTCAGTCGTCGTCATCATCGTCATCGTCATCATCGTCGTCTTCACCCTCGTCCTCGCCTTCGTCTTCCTGTTCGTTCTCGTTCTCCTGTTCGTACTCGTCTTCCTCTTCGTACTCGTAGTACTCGTACTCTTCCTCGAGCAGCGTGAGCGAGTCGTCGCCGATCTGGTACTCGAGTTCGCCCTCGAAGCCGTCGGCGGAGAGTTCGATCTTGAGGTCGTCACCGGTTTCGGTCGCGTCGACGGCGGCGAGGTCGACGCTCAGCGTCCCGTCTGCGTCCGTCGTGCCGACCTCGTTCTCCTCGACGACGACGGAGACGTTCTCGACGGGCGTCCCGCCGTCGGCCACGGTCACTGTCAGGGTGCCGTTGTTGAGTGCCGCGCTCACGTCCGCGTCGGTCACCGCGGGTGTCGTCTGTTGAACGTCGGCGTCGCCGGTGAGCACACCAGCGGGGCCGACCGCCGTCACCGTCCCGGCGACGAGCAGTACCGATACGATCGCCGCACCAATTTTCGTCGACATGCGATTCTCGCTTCGACCACCACCCACGTTAACCCCCCAAACTGATGCACCGATTTTCATCTCTTTGACGCTCTTTACGCCCATTTTCGACGTCTTCGTCGGCTTGCACTCCGGTCACGGAGGGCGTACACGACTCGAGGGGGTGTTGCGGTGGTCGTGGGCCGCCGCGCCGACCGACCGTCTTCCTGGACGCGGCCCACTCGCCGGCGAACACCGTGGTCGCTTTCCGTTACTCCTCTACTAGGTCGATGACGTTCTCGTTGCCAAGCCGGAACTTCTCGATCTCGTCGCCGTCCATCGAGGAGAGCGTTCGCGAGGTCTTCGACGCCGACCATCCGAGTTCGTCGGCAATGTCGCTCTGTCGCATCCGGCCGCCGTTGCGCTCGAGGAGGGTCACGACGCGCTCCTCGTCGGTGAGGAGTGTCTCGTCGTCCACCGGCACACCTCCGTCCCCACCCCCGTCCTCGTCCTGATCGTCGGTTCCGCCGTTGCCGGCCCCACCAGGGTGGCCGTCGTCCTCGGGTTCGTCCCGGCCATCGCTCTCGCCCCCGTTCTCGGGTGAGTTTCGGTCCCGCGAGCGGAGCAGGAAGGCCCCGAGCGAGACAAGCGCGACCACTCCCACCCCGACTCCGAGCAGCGGGAGAGGGAATGGGTCGTCGTTCGCCGCCGGCTCGGTGCCGGTGTCGGGTCCGGTGGCTCCGGTGGCGTCGCCGCCGACGGTCCGAACACTCGGTCGACCGTCGCCGAAGTCGACCGGGCCGGACCACCCGACGACGGCGTCGTCTCTCGTGTCCGGCGTGGGTGCGGCGGTGTCGATCTCGTGGTCCGGTGGGGCGTCGACAATCAGCAGTTCGTCCTCGCCCAGATAGTACCCCGACTCGAACACGTCACCGACGGCCAGCCCCCCGTCGCGCTCGGCGGCGAACCCGGTCCAGCGGAACCGGTACTCCACAACGCCGTACTGCCGTGGCCCCCCCTCGATGCGCGTCGACGCGGTGAACGAGTCTGCACGCATCGGCCTGTCGGTGGCGTTCGCGGCCGTCTCCACCAGCCGGACGATCCGCTCCCGGAACGAACTGATGTACTGGTCCGTGTCGTTCCGGAACCGGCTCTGGAAGCGTCGGTAGTCGTCGACGTCGGTCTCGTTCGTGATCAGCGTCCGGATCTCGATCACCCACGTCGCCGACCCGTTCGGGTGGAGACGGATCCGCGTGACGAGTGTGTCTGCCGGCGGGTCGGCCTGTCGGACACCCGCCGACGCCTGGCGCGACACCGCCGCTCCGTCGGCGACCCCGACGGCGCCGTCCCCGCCGGCGAAATCGGACTCGCCGCCGGGGCGCGTCTCCCGGGCGACGTCGTCACCCGGACCGCCTGCACTCACGACGGGGCTGACGGCGAGTGCGACGGTGAACAGGAGAGCGATAGTGACGAGAAGCGTGCCGACGGCAACCGCCCGCGCCGGCGTGGTCACCCTGGACTCGTCCATCTTCGGATCGTCAGTTGGGACGGCCGATAAAACGTTCAACTTCTTTCGCGCAATCCGGTGCAAACCGCTGCAACCGCCGGAACGGACCGCAACTCACCTCAACGAACGGCGCCGTTTAACCCGGTGGCGCCGTAGGTACAGTCGTGACAAACCGCCCCTCGCCGCTCTCGGTGGTGCTCGCGGTGCTGGTAGTCGCCACCGCGGCCCCAGCCTTGACACTCCTCTCCGGAGCGGTCGGGGGTGACGTGGTCGGCCAGGAGAACGGCACCGAGGTGGGGGTCGGACAGCAACTGGCGGTGACGGTCTCGACGGAGAGCGACACGGTCCGCAGCGACATCGACCGCACCTCGTACGAGACGGCGTTCGACCGGGCGACAGGCGAGGACCGCGTCGACATCCTCGCGGCCTGGAACGCGGCACTGGTCGACCGCGCCGAGCGCATCCAGGCGGAGTACCGGACGGCGTCGGCAGCCTACCGGGCGGGCGAACTCGACGAGTCGACGTACGCCATCAGACTGGCCGTGCTCAACACCCGGGCGGAGAACGTCGTCGGGAGCGTGCAGGCGTACCGCCAGCGGACACGGACCGTCTCGGCGCTGATGCTGCGCGAGGCGGGGGTGAACGGGTCCGAACTCCGGTCGGCGGTGCGAGGTCTCGAGACGGTGCGCGGCACCGGAGCGCGAGCGGTGCTCCAGCGGTTCACCGGCGAGCGGACCGGCACCGTCGACATCGAGGCCGACGAACGCGGCGTCAGCATCAGCGTCGAGAGCGAGAACGGTGAGCGGTCACGAGAGATAGAGCGCGACCCCGACGACGACGACGCGATCACCGTCTCCCAGCCGACGGCGCTGTCGACGGCCAGGGCGGCGCTGTCCGGCGCCCCCGACTCGTGGACGGTCGTGACGTTGAGCGTCGACCGCTCGGACGGCCTGTACGAGTTCGAGTTCACGCGGTCAGACGGTGAGGCCGAGGTGTCCGTCGACGGCTCCAGCGGGACCGTCGTGGAACTCGAGGAGGAGCTGTCCGGTGATGACGGGGGCGACGAGGACGACGCCAACGAGAAACCACTCTCGCTGGTCATCACCGAGGGAACGCCGGCACCGGGGGAGACGGTGACGGTGCGGACGCTAACCGGCGGGGACCCGGCTGCGGACGCTCTCGTCTCGGTGAACGGCGACCCGGTCGGTCGGACGGCCGCCGACGGCACCCTGACGGTGCAGTTGCCGCCGTCCGGGGACGTCGAGATCGCCGCTCAGCGCGGTGACAGCGAGGCCGAACTGGAGATCGCCGACGGCGAGCGGGAGACCGACGACGTGCTCCAGGGCCTGTCGGTCACGGCAACGCGGTCGGACGGCGTCACCACGGTGACCGTCGAGTACGAGGGCGACCCCGTCCGGAACGCCAGGGTGTCACTCGACGGGGATTCCGTCGGCCGAACCGACGAGAGTGGGACCGTCTCGGTCCAGTTCGACACGACCGAGCCGACCGACCTCACCGTCACGAAGGGCGAGTTCGAGGCCGAGTACGTGTACGACCCCGCCGACGGGACGGTAGTGCCCGAGGACGCGTACGACGACTCGGACAGCGAGCGTGAAGACGAGAGCGAAGACGACGGCGACGACTCAGACGGCGAGAGCGAAGACGACAGCGACGACTCAGACGGCGAGAGCGGAGACGACGGCGACGACTCAGACGGCGAGAGCGAAGACGACGGCGACGACTCAGACGGCGAGAGCGAAGACGACGGCGACGACTCAGACGGCGAGAGCGAAGACGGAGACGACTCGGACTAGCCCGCGACGGCAGAACGGAACGACCGACGGCACGAGACCGACGGTGCTGACGACAACGCGGCGGCGTCGGACCGAGCGGACACCCTGTCGTGGACCGGCCGCAGAGAGCTGTGTCTCACACGCTGAACGAGACTCGCGACGGTTGAGATCGACCCCTGGTTGACTTATCTGTATTCTTCCTACGCAATCGCATGGAGACTGCCACGACTGACTCGGTTCCCGACCAGGAGATAACGGAGACGCTCGGCATCGCCCGCGGGAACACGGTCAAGGCCCGAAACGTCGGTCGCGACATCACACAGAGCCTGCGCAACATCGCCGGCGGCGAACTGAAAGCCTACTCCGAGTTGCTCACCGACGCCCGCGACGAGGCACTCGACCGCATGAGAGAGGACGCCCGCTCGATGGGTGCCGACGCCGTCGTCAACGTCCGCCTGGAGACCTCGGAGATAGCCAACGGTGGCTCGGAGGTCATCGCCTACGGCACCGCGGTCCGTCTCGGGTAGACGGTCGACGGCACCGGACTCCCGCCTGCGAGACCGCCCCCCACCGCGAGTGACACCCGGGTGCGACCGGGTCGTGTCTGACCCGTAACGGTGCTAACGTGTCACCGCTAGTTTACTTCGGGTGCCACCCCCGCTCGCGGTGTCGAGAAACGTACAAATGCCCACTCGCCGTAGGTTGAGGGACGGCCATGAGTGACGCCGACATCGACGACGTCGACAGGGCGATCCTGCACGCCCTGCAGGCGGACGCCCGGAACACCTCGTCGGGAGACATCGCGGAGCGCACCGGCACCTCCGACAGCACGGTCCGCAAGCGCATCGCCCGCCTGGAGTCCGAGGGCGTCATAAAGGGGTACAGCGCAGAGGTCGACTACGGGAAGTCCGGCTACCCGCTGCGGATGCTCCTGTTCTGCACCGCCGCGATACCGGAACGGGGCGACCTCGTCCCCCGGATCCTGGCGATCGACGGCGTGGTGTCGGTGCAGGAACTGGTGACCGGCGAGCAGAACCTCCTCGTGACCGCCGTCGGCGAGTCCGACGGCGACATCACGCCCGTCGCGCAGGAACTGCTGGAGATGGGTCTAACCGTCGCCGACGAGGTGCTCGTCCGCAGCCACGAGACCACGCCGTTTGGCGGGTTCGACGCCGAGTGACTCGCCGGTCGCCCCCTGTCCGCTGCGCGGACACGCCCGGACCGCCTACAGCAGCACCCGCTTCACGTCCGCGGCGGTCGCCCGCCTGACCACCGCCCGCACGGGGTCCCGGTACCCCGCCAGGTTGTCCGAGTCGCCGTCGAGGACGACCAGTGCCGCCCGACGGCCCGGCTCTATCACGCCACAGTCCAGGCCGGCGACCTCCGCGCCCGCCGCCGTCGCCATCCGCAGCACCTCGCGGGCAGTCACGTCGAACCGCTTGGCGGTGTAGGCCATCTCGCGGAACATCGACGGCGGGTTCAGCATCACGTTGTCCGTGCCCAGCGCGACCGTCGTGTGGTCGAGCAGGGCCCGCAGCGGCGGCGTACCCACGTCCAGAACGGTGTTCGCCCGCGGACAGACGGCGACCGGCACCGACGCCTCGGTCACCCGCCGGAGGTGCTCCTCGCCGGCGTGGACCATGTGCACCAGGAGGTCGGGGTCGTAGTCGAGCGCCGGGTGGATGTCCGTCGCGTCCGGCTCCCCGGCGTGGATGGCGAACGGCACGTCGCGCTCGCGGGCCGCGGCGCGTTCCTCCGTGAAGTCGTCGTCGTTGGCGCCACTGGCTCCGTAGCCGTCGGCCACGTCAAGCACTGCCGGCGGACCACTCCCGAACACGAACGGCTCCACGTCGACCGGCCGGGCGGCCTCCCGCAGCGCACGGGCCCCCTCGACGCCGGACTCACGGAAGTCCAGGCAGGCCGCCGTGCCGGTCCGCTCCGCGAACCGCAGGGTGCGCCGCATCGCCGTGACCAGTTCCTCGCGGTCGGCGGCGGCCAGCTCCCGGTGTTTCAGGCTGTCCGGCGGGGCGACCGCCTCGTCGAGTGAGAGACCGACGGCAGCCTCCTTCGCCACGCTGTCGCCGAGGTGCGTGTGGGCGTTGACGAACGCCGGACAGACCACGTCCGTCGCGTCCGTCGGCGCGGACTCGACGGCCGCGATCCGGCCGTCCTCGACGACGACCCGGCCGGTGACCGGCTCGAACACCTCGCCCGCGAGGACCGTGCCCTCGACCTCCGTCACGGCGTCACAACGGGCGCGGGCCGCATATGGCTTTTTGCCCACCCGGTGGCGCCGACCGCCTCCGTCAGACTCTCGACCACCGGCGACCTACCGACAGCGATGGCACTGAGTCAGCGCCTGCACGCGAGCCGAACCCGGGTGAGAGAGCGTGTCTGAGGCCGACCGTCCCCGCATGGTGGGGATCAACCACGTCGCGCTGGCGGTTGGCGACCTCGACGCCGCCCTGGAGTGGTACGGACGACTGTTCGAGGTCGACCTCCGCGGTCGCACGCCGTCGGGCGCCTTCGTCGACATGGGCGACCAGTTCGTCGCCCTCAGCGAGACCGACGACGCCGGCGCGCACTCGGACGCACACCGGCACTTCGGCCTCGTGGTCGACGACCGCGACGCGCTGGAGCGGCGACTGGAGGCGGTGGGCGTCGAGCGTCTCGACACCAGCGGGTGTGACTTCCACGACCCGTGGGGCAACCGGATCCAGGTCGTGGAGTACGCCGACGTCCAGTTCACCAAGGTCGAGCACGTCCTCGACGGGATGGACCTGTCCGACGACGCCCACCGGAAGACCGACTCCGCGCTGGAGGAACTCGCCGCGAAGGGGATGGCCCCCGAGGACAGCGACCGGACACCGTGAGCGGGCGCCTCGGGTGCGAACCACTGCGCGCTCGCACTCGCTCTGGACGACCAGTTCGTTACTCCATCACTCATCAGTGAACGAGACGAGAAATAGAAACGACTATAGTTGGTATTCTGTTCGATCCAGGCAGGAGTGTCACCGCCACCCGGGAGCTGTCGTGTCGGGCTGCTCGGCGCCGGGCGTGGGTGGGCACCGACTCACCGATGACAGAGAGCGAACGACGGACCGTCGGAGCGCTGCCGACGCCGTCCGGCGAGCGGTCGCCCGTCCCCGCCGCCCTCACCCGGGTGACGTGGGGCCTGTGGGTGCTCAGCGTGGGCGCGCTGGCCTGGTGGGTGACGGGCGACGGAGTGGTCCCGTCTGCGGGGCCAGTCGCCGTCGACGGCCTGACCGTCGTGATGTGGGTGGCAGTCACGTTCTTCAGCGGGATCGTCCACAGCTACGCCCGGCGGTACATGGCCGGCGATCCGGCGGTCGATCGGTTCTTCGGCCGCGTGTTCGGCTTCACGCTCGTCGTGATGATCCTGGTCGCCGCACGGCACCTCCTGCTGTTCTGGGCCGCGTGGCTGGCGATGGGGCTCGTGATGGCCGGCCTGATCGGACACGTCCGGGA
>CAYODS010000002.1:31600-68126 GCA_964402765.1 uncultured Halobacteriales archaeon | reverse complement strand
CTCGGGAGTGTGCCCACGCGCTGTACATCCGTGCCGGCCCGGAGATCGGCGTCGCCGCGACGAAGACCTTCGCCACCCAGCAGACCGCCCTCTCGCTGCTCGTGGCCTGGCTCACCGACGGGCCCCCCGACCCCGCGCTGCTGTCGGCGCTCGCCGACCTCCCCGGTGACCTGCGCACGGTGCTGGACGAGACGCCCGCCCCCGAGGTGGTGGGGGCCCACCGCGACGGCGACGCCTACTTCTTCGTCGGGCGGGGACTGGACCGGCCCGTCGCCCTGGAGGGCGCGCTGAAGTTCAAGGAGATCACATACGAGCACGCCGAGGGGTTCGCCGCGGGCGAGCTGAAACACGGCACGCTCGCGCTCGTCACCGAGGACACGCCCGTGTACGCCGTCGTCACCGGGGACGGCCCGCGGGCCCGCAAGACCACCTCCAACGTCAAGGAGGTCGAGGCACGCGACGCCCCGGTCGTCGCCGTCACCGACGGCCGCTCGGAGGTGGGTCGCTACGCCGACCACGTCCTCCCGGTGCCCGACACCCACCCGCAGGTGGCGCCGATCCTCGCGAACGTGCAGCTGCAACTGGTCGCGTACCACCACGCCGCCGCGCTGGACCGCCCGATCGACAAGCCACGCAACCTCGCAAAGAGCGTGACGGTGGAGTAGATGGGCGAGCGACTCCGGCAGGACGGCGGCGACCCCGCGAGTCACCCGGCGCGCGAGCGAGACGAGGACACCGACCTACCGGCGACGCGCGAGACCGACGACACCGTCGAGTCCCACGGGAAGCGCACCCAGACGGTGATCCTGGCGGCGGGTGCCGGCACGCGGATGCGCCCGCTGACCGCCTCGCGGCCGAAGCCACTCCTGCCCGTCGCCGGTCGCCCGCTCGTGACACACACGATGGACGCCGCCGCCGCGGCGGGTGCCGGGCGGTTCGTCGTCGTCGTCGGTCACTGCCGGGACCAGGTCCGCGAGGCCATCGGCGACGGTCACCGGGGCGTGCCCGTCGAGTACGCCGTCCAGTCCCGCCCGACCGGGACCGCCGACGCCGTCGGGGTCGCCGCCGACCACCTCGACCGCGCGCCGTTCGTCGTCCTCAACGGCGACGACCTGTACGACGACGGCGCGGTGGCGACGCTGTACGACTACGCCGGCGACGCCCGCCCGGCGGTCGGCGCCCACCCCGTCGAGCGCCCCTCGGAGTACGGCGTCCTCGACGTCGCCGGCGGGCACGTCCGGGCGGTGGTCGAGAAGCCCGCCGACCCGCCGACGAACCTCGTCAACACCGGCTGTTACCGGTTCCCCGCCGCCGCACTCGACCTGCTCGACGTGCCCGAGAGCCCCCGCGGCGAGCACGAACTCACGGACGTGCTCGCCAGGGTGTGTGACCGCTTCTCGGTGCGCCCCGTCGAGGTCGACCGCTGGCAGGGCGTGGGCCGTCCCTGGGAACTGCTCGCGGCCAACGAGTGGCGCCTCTCCGACCTGGACGGTGGCGTCGCCGCCGACGCCACCGTCGCCCCCGGTGCCACCCTCCGCGGGGCGGTCCGCGTCGAGTCCGGCGCCCGCGTCGACCCCGGCGTCGTGATCGAGGGGCCCACCCTCGTCGGCGAGGGCGCCCACGTCGGGCCCAACGCCTACGTCCGCGGCACCACGCTTCTGGGCCCGGACACCCGCGTCGGCCACGCCGTCGAGGTGAAAAACAGCGTCCTCATGCGGAACGCGACCGCCGCACACCTCTCGTACGTCGGCGACAGCGTGCTCGGGGCCGACGTGAACCTCGGCGCCGGCACCACGATCGCGAACCTCCGCCACGACGGCGAGACGGTGCCGATGCGGGTCGACGGCGAGCGCGTCGACACCGGTCGGCGGAAACTCGGAGCCGTCCTCGGTTACGGCGCCAAGACCGGGATCGACACCGCGATCGACGCCGGGGTGCGCCTCGGCGTCGGCGCCACGACCGCCCCCGGCGAGACCGTCACCGAGGACCGCCTCTGAGTCCACCTCGGCGTCCCCCAGGAGGTCGCCTCCCCGGTCGTCCCGGCGCTGTCACTCGATCTCGGCGTGACACTAGGTGACTAGCCTCGGGTTTCGTACCCCTGGGACACCCTCTGTCCGCCGATGACCGACGCAGCAGCCCCAGTACCGACGACGTTCGACGACTGCTGGGCCGCGCTCGCTCGGGCGGCGCGACGACGCTGTCTCGTGGCCCTCCTGGACGCCGATGAGCGACCCGTCGACCCCGCCTGGTGCCAGTCGTCGACCGGCGACCCGGTGATCGCGCTGTACCACGTCCACCTCCCGAAACTGGCCGACGCCGGGTTCATCGAGTGGGACACCGAGCGCGACGTGGTCCGGCCCGGCCCCGACTACGACCAGATCAGGCCGGTGCTCGAACTGCTGCGGCGCAACGAGGGCGACCTGCCGGTCTGTCTCCTGTGACACCCGCCCGTCTCTCGGTTCGTCAAAAAGAATCGGTGCGTGAACTTCTCGACCTCTTATCTGCCAGGGTTGCCTACTCACAGGGAATGTCCGAAGGCTTCGCGGATTCGCGGGGGACGTTCGACGACTGCCTGGCGGCGCTGGGTCGCGTCGAGCGTCGTCGGATCCTGTTCGACCTCCTCGAGGCGCCGGAGTGCCGGATCGACCCCGACTGGGTCGAGGCGCCACCGGGGTCGGACCCCCGGGTGCCGCTGCGACACGCCCACCTGCCGAAACTGGCGGCCCTCGGCGTCGTCGAGGTGGACGCCGAGGGCGACATCGTCAGGCGTGGCCTGGACTTCGAGCACCTGCGGCCACTGCTGGAGGTGCTGCGGGACCACCGCGAGGACCTGCCCCACGGACTGGTGTGAGCCCACCTCACCCGGTGGGGTCGTCCCACCGCTCGCCCACGCTGTCCTTCTCGGCGGCCATCCGGCCGACCGAGTCCGCCACGTCGACGGGGTCCTCGTCGAGCAACAGCGCCACCGCGGCCACGTCGGCGGCGAGACACTCAAGCAGCGGCTCCGGGTCACGCTCCGGTCTGTCCGCCGTCGACACCATGTACTCCACCCCGTCCGGGTGCGTGGCCGTCACGTGAAACGCCTCCAGGCGCTCGCCCGGGGCGTCGGCCCCGTCGAGTGTCTCCCGCACCTGGTCGATGACCCGCTCCCTCGACTCCCTGTCCACGTCCATGCCAACTGTTCACGTGCACCACCACATCAAACCACCCGTCGCTTAACCGGAGATCCGGGGGTAAGCCCACTGTACCGTCGACGCACGGACCGACTGTCGGCCGAACGACAACCGTCGGCGCTCGCGTTCTGTCGCCGTGACCGATAGGTGACCGCGCATGACACGAACGCCCGCCGTCCGAGCGGGCTCCTGTCGCGGGAACTGGACGTTCTCGCTGTCGGTCGTGACGGCTGTCATAACGGTGGCGAACGACCGTGTAAGCAGGTCATACCGCCGGGTACCCGGCAGTACGACGGTCGTACCGCGGCGGGAACGTGATTTTGGCGCCGAACGTTGTCGACATACCGAAACTCCGCCGCCGTCCGGCAATAAGTAACTCGTAACAACCCACTTTACCCCGCTCCGGAAGGTCCCACCTATGCGGTGTAAGCCCACCGTACTCCGGCCCAGGTGGGGGTCGGGCGACGAGAGGTATTGCCGGACAGTGACCGCCGACGGAGGGTCCCCATGAGCGAGGAGGGACTCAGCCGCCGGCGCGTACTGCGTGGGATGGCGGCGGGCGCCGCCCTCGGCGGCGCCGGCACGGTCGGTGCCGACCCCGGGAACGGGAAGGGCCCGACGCGTCACATCGTCGGGACGACCGGCCACAAGGCGGCCGAGAAGGCACGCGGCCTCGCGAAGGGCGTCCACCGAGAGTTGTCGTTCGGGGCCGCCGGTGGGGCGGTCGTCGGCGAGTTCCCCGAGCAGGCCCTGTCGGCACTCCAGAACCGCCCGGACGTGCGGTACGTCGAGCCCGACGGCCGGATGCGGAAACTCGGGCAGACGACGCCGTGGGGCGTGGACCGCGTCGACGCCGACGAGGCCGACGCCGACGGCTTCGGCGGGGCGGGCGCCGACGTCGCCATCATCGACACGGGGATCGACTCCGACCACCCCGACCTGCAGGCGAACCTGGGCAGCGGGAAGGCGTACGTCTCGTGTGACGACACCTGCAGCGGCAACGACTGCCTGGAGCCGTGGGACGACGACGACGAGCACGGCACGCACTGTGCCGGTATCGCGGCCGCCGTCGACGACGGTGAGGACGTCGTCGGCGTCGCGCCGGACGTGACCCTGCACGCGGTGAAGGTGCTCGCCTGTGACGGCTACGGCTACTACTCCGACATCGCCGCCGGTATCGAGTACGCCGCCGATCAGGGGTGGGACGTGGCCTCGCTGTCGCTGGGCGGTGACACCAGCAGCACCACGCTGCAGGACGCCTGCCAGTACGCCGCCGATCAGGGAACACTCGTGGTCGCGGCGGCCGGCAACGACGGCTGCTCGGACTGCGTGCTGTACCCCGCCGCCTACGACACGGTCGTCGCCGTCGGCGCCACGAACGAGTACGACTCGCTGGCCTCGTACTCCTCGACGGGCCCGGAACTCGAACTCGCCGCGCCCGGTACCAGCGTCCTCTCGACGGTGCCCGGTGGACTGGGCACGCTGTCGGGCACCTCGATGGCGACGCCCCACGTCGCCGGCGGCGGTGCCGCGCTGATGGCCGAGGGCGACACCGCCAGCGAGGCCCGCACCCGCCTCGGGAACACCGCCGAGGACATCGGGCTCTCCGCCGAGGAGTCCGGCAACGGGCTGCTGGACATGCAGGCGGCGACCACCGCAACTAACAAGACCATGATTGGAGAAGCAGGCACGGTTTCGGTCGACGAGAACTGGCAGACAGTCACCACTGACGGGTCTTACACCGACCCTGTCGTCGTAACGTCCGTCGGGACGTTCAACGGTTCGCAGCCTGTCCACGCTCGCGTGCGGAACACTACGAGTGACAGCTTCGACGTGCGGCTCGAGGAGTGGGCGTATCAGGATGGCGGCCATGTGACCGAGGAACTCAACTACTTCGTCTTTAAGCAGGGCTCACACGCGACCGACATCGGCGTCGACGTGTACGCCGGAACGGTGACAGTGGACGGCTCCGGCTGGACGACGGTCGACTTCACTCCTGGCTGGAGTGCACAGTCCTACGTCTACGCACAGGTCCAGACGGTCAACGACTCGACACCCGTCACCACCCGTGTGACGGAGTTCGGCAACGGCACGTTCGATATCATCTGTCAGGAGGAAGATGCCAATCGGTCGGGTGAAACCTCGGATCACGCGGCTGAGACTGTCGGCTTCATCGCCACCCAGCCCGACTTCGGCGGCACCGGTGAGCCTGGGGAGAGTGTCGCATCCACGTTCGTCACCGACGAGTGGGCGACTGGAAGTCTCGAGGACTCGTACTCGGAGACGCCAGTCACGGTCCACAGGATGCAGTCCTATTTCGGACGCGACACGACCGGTCTCCGGGCACGGAACCAGACCACCTCTGGGTTCGAGGTGATGGCACAGGAGGAACAGTCATCCAACGCTGAAACCAATCACGTCCGGGAATACGTTGCGACACTGGCGTCCGAGTCCGGACCAATCGGAACGGAGTGAGGTTTCCGACGGACGATTCGATCGACCGCTGCGGTAACCTCTCTAATCCCCATCTACTCTGCTATTCGTTCGATCAGTGGTCGGGCCCGGCTCAGGCTTAAACCCGTCCGTTCCTCAACGCGTTCTAGGAGTCGTAGCTCGGCGCGTTCGACGCCACCCAGAGCGACTATGACCAGTGGGTAGCAGACACCATACGTGACGAGCACCCCAGCGAACACGACGGGTGTGACGGCCGTCACCGCCCCGACGGTCCAAGTGAGTCCGGTCCACAGTAGGGTCGCCCCGACTACGGGAGCCGCGAGCGTTCGTCGGACCGGGTGGACGCCGAGGCGGCGGTACAACTGGCCGACGTACAGGCCATTCATCAGGAGGTAGCCTCCCGTCGTCGCCACGGCGGCGCCGAGAAAGGAGTACCGCGGAATGAGAAGCAGGTTCAACACGACGTTGACCAGGGCGACGAGGGTGTTATCGTACATAACCAGCCGAGTCTCTCCCGCTGCTGTGAGGGTGTTCCCGGCCGGACCGGAGACGGCGTGTGAGAAGAAACCAACCGCGAGGACGGCGAGTGCGCCGGCTCCTGCTACGTACGCGTCGCCGAAGGTCATCCCGACGATCACGCCCGGAAACGTGATCAGCGCGAGAAACGGCGGCAGCGTCGCGACGAACACCCACTTCGACACCACCTGGTAGGTGATCGCCATCCCCTCTCGGTCTCCCTCGGCGTGTAATTCAGAGATAACCGGCATGAACAGGAATGCGACACTGGTGAGTACCACAGTCAGCAGCGACGCGAGCGGGTAGGCAACGTTGTAGACCCCGACGTCGCCGGTGGGTGCGAGCGCTCCCAAGAGCAGGATATCCACGTTCGAGAGCACGAGTGCCATCGTCGCGGTAATCATCAGTGGGGCCGAGAACTGCAGCAACTCGCGGTCCATCCGCCTGGCCTCGACGGCTGCCGACAGCGGCGTGTGCCACAGGAGGTAGTAGACTGCCCCCACACCGACGACGGCGTACCCCCCTACGTAAGCCCAAGCGACGCCGGCAGCGCCGGCCCCCAGAAACAGAGCGACAGCGATCAGACCGAAGCGAACGACTGGCATCGCGAGGTTCTGCAGTAGCACCCTCGGGAGCGCCTGCTTCATTCCACGGCTGCCCCCGACGGCTAACCGCAGGATCGCGACCAGTGGTACGCCCACGCCGGCCGCCCTAAGTACTGGTGCGACCTCGGGCTTTCCGAAGACCGTCGTCGCGACCGGCCTCGCGAGCAGTACCAGCCCACCCCCCACGACCAGTGAGAACGGTACCACCATCCGTACCGCGGAGACGAGCACCCCTCGCCGCCGTGTCGCCGCGTCGAACCGCGGGAGGAACCGTCCGAGGCCCGTATCCGTCCCGACGAGGGTGACGACCGCCAGTGAGATCATCACCGTCACCGCCAGCGACACCGCTCCGTAGTCGACCGGTCCGAGCAGCCTGGCGATCAGCAGCTTCGCGGTGAAGTTGATCCCGAGCTGGGTGACGGTTCCGACGAACAGCAGGACGCCCGAACTCGCGATTGTCCCCAGACGACCACTACCGGGGTCGTTCGTCCCTTCAGGTCCCGTTCTCGCCTCCGCTCCCGCACCGCTGACGTCCTCGTTCGTCTCGGCGGTCGGTCCTCGGTCCGTCATCTCAGCGGTATCCGAGGTCCCGAAGCCGCCGCTCGACCGCCTCGGGAACCACCGTGTCGGAAGCGTCCTCCCGTCGGGTGACCTCGGCCGCCAGCCGACGTAGCCGGCGGTACAGTCGTCGCTCTGGCGGCGTCTCCCGGTCGGCGTCGGCTCGCACCCGAAAGTCGTCGGTCGTCTCGTAGCCGTAGACCCCCTCCGGTGTGACGTAACCACGGAGCCAGGCGTCGTGTTCCTCTATCCGGTCGGCGTGCCCCCATTCTCGGAGCTTCTCCCTCGCTCCGGTCGTCAGCCCGTGAAACTCCGTCAACGCCGCACGACCCCTGTCTCGGTCCGCGCCGCCCTCAACCAGTGACTGCCCCCGAGCTCCCTCCGCCGGCGTCACTCCGGCGAGGTCGAGCACCGTCGCGTGCACGTCAAGCAGACTCACGCCTGCCTCGCTCTGCCCGTCCAGTCCCGGCCCAGAGAGACACAAGGGCACGTTCGTCAACTCGGGATGGACGCCGTGTTCGTGAGCCCATCCCCCATGCTCGCCGAGCAGTTCGCCGTGGTCCGAGCACGTGATCACGTAGTCGAACTGGTCCAAAGCGTCGAACAGCTCTTGGTACTCGTCGGAGAGGTACGCCGCACAGCCGTCGTAGGCCCGCCTGACGCGTGTCGCGTCGACGGGGTCACGGGAGATGTCCCCGACCGACTCCGTCGGTGCCGGCGGCTCACCGGGACTGTAACGATCGGGCGCATCATACGGTTCGTGTACCTCCATCAGGTTCACGAAGAGGAACTCTGGGCCGTCGAAGTCGAGTGAGCGAACGAACTCCCGGGCCTCACGGGCGCCGCCGTAGGCCATCCCGTCATCCGACAACGCCAGCCGGGCCGCGCGGACGAGCGAGCGTAGCAGCGGCGCGTCGCTCCGTCGCAGTGCGGCCAGCGCCGCCGGAACCTGTGCGAGTCCGCTCACGTCGGTATCTCGCCGAAACCCCCGCCAATCGAACACCGCACCGTCGGCGTGGTCGACGGCCACCGGGCTGTGGAACGCCTCGAAGCCCCGGTCGAACCCGAAATGCGGTGTGACGTTGACGTTCGCACTGAACGCCCGCGTGCGATAGCCCGCGTCCCGCAGTCGCTCGGCGAGGGCAGGCGCCTCCGTGTCGAACCCGAGACGGCGTGCGTGGACGCCGACCTCGCTGGCGTGGCGTCCGGTGAACAGCGAGGCGTGGGCGGGGACCGTCCAGTGTGAGGTCGAGAACGCTCTCGCGTAGCGCCGTCCCGGGAGCCAGTCGAAGTGATCCTCGAAGGCGTCGCGACGGAGCGTGTCGAGGACGACCAGCGCGACGCTCGGACGGTCACCGCTTCCCCGTCCGGTTCGGTCTCTCTCGTTCATCGGTAGCCCAGTGACTCCAGACGGTCCGCGACGGTCGCCCCTGGTTCAGTCTCCTCTGTCCTCCCCTCCTCACGGTCGCCGGGATCCGGCTCGCGTCTTGTCCCGGCGACTATCTCCTTTCGCTCGTCGCCGGGGACGACCAGCCACGGCACCCGCACCAGTGACGGAGCGGTGGCGTGTATCGGGTGTCCGAACCGGTCGCCGCCGACCGAGAGAAATCGGTACGGTGCCTCGTCCAGCAGGTTGCCGTGGTCGCTCGTGACGACCGTCCGGCCCGGCAGCATCTCGACTAGCTCCGCTACGTGTGGCATGACGGCGTCCAGCGTCTCCTCGTACGCCCGGCGGACGACCGACAACGACAGTTCGCCCGCCGCGAGCCGTGCCCAGACGTGGTCCGGCTCTTCCAGCCGATCGGTCTCGCCATCGGCCCCCGCTCGTCGGCGTGCCCGCTCGTTGCCCGCCACGTCGCCGAGGTGCTCCTCCGCCGTCTCCCCGATGAATGGATGATGTGGCTGCATGAAGTGTGCGATAAGCCGCTTGCGCGGGTAGCGCTCAGCGACGTCCCGGACCGCGCGGGCCATCGGCTCCGGTGGTGTCGTCCCGAGGTCGTCGTCCCAGCGAGTCCGCCAAGTGTGCGCACAGTGGTGAAAGGCGTCGCCGGCCAATTCGGTCACGAACGGGTTAGCCGTGACACAGACCGTGTCCGGGAAGCGATGTCCGACGAAGTTGTTGCGGACGAACTCCCGCGTGGCCGAGCCGCGCGCTCGACGACGCTCCAGTCGTCCCGACAAAGTGTGACGCTCGGCGAAGGTGTCGTACCGGCAGGCGTCGAGTACGATCAGGTTGTCCCAGTCGGCCCCCATGAGTGCCTGACCGAACAGCCTGTTCTGGGCGGCGCCGGCCCGTAGGCGTGCGGCGGCTGCGACCGCCCCGAGTCTCCTGGCGGCAGTCACGGCGGTGTCTGTTCCCCAGGGAATCCGTGACACGAATCCAGGGTCCACGACGGAGCGTCATGAGTACAACCTCCTTACCGGGAACTGTCCCCTACCGGCCTGTCGACCACGCAGGGTACGAGCTACCTACACCGACGTACCGAGTGAATACTATTGCCCGCTGGGGCGATCGACCTACCCGTGTTCTGATGCCACACCGTCCCGTCGTACACCCGACTCCCGCGCCGTGCAGCAGTACGGATGCCGCCTCCGCGAACGTCTTCCGGCCGGCACTCCGACGTTCGCTTCTCGACACCGAGGACCACTCCGGCCGTACGCGACTCCGGTGCGGGGCCCCACCCGCCGTCGATGACACCGCTCGGAGCCGACCGCGGTCGACATGAGCGACTCGCCCGTCGCAGATGCCGACTCGGGACTCGAAGCCAGGGGGAGACGGACTCCGCTCTGGCTGGCGACGGTGCTGGTGGTCGGCCTGGTCGGTGTCGTTCCGCTGCTGACCGTCCTGACGGACGTTCACCCCGTCGTCTGGGTGATCGCCGTCGGCACGATCTACGCTCTGCTGGCGCTGTGGCTCGACCGAGTGGTCACTGCGACCGTGGTCGCGCTGGTCGTGTCGGGAACTGTCGGGATACGGACGGAACTCGCCCCGGTGTCGTACCTCGGGACGTTGCCCGGGCGGATAGGTCCGATCCTCTGGTTGTTTTTGATCCCGCTGCTCGCCGGAGCGTTTATTGTGCTCGTTTGGCCCATTGCACACGCCGACAGAAGGGCTGACGCGGCGGAAATCACGCTCGGCGGTGTCGTCGCCTGGGCCGCGATCTCTACGGTGTTCGCTAATCCGGTCCGTCCAGACACCGCGTTCTACTTCAGTGCCTTCCTGCTCCAGGGCTGGCTCGCGCTCGTCGTCGTCCGACAAACAGTCAGTGCTGGTTGGCTCGAGTTCGAGGATGTCGTGGGCGCGCTCTCGCTCGCGGTTCTTGGCAATGCCGTCTTCGGCCTCGCACAGGTGGTGAACCAAGGGGTGTTCCGGCTCAGGAGACTGGGCGAAATCGGCTACGGGGCGAGCAATCCGGACGTCCTCGTGATGCGGCTGCCGATCGTCGGAGCGTTCAACGTCGGCGCCTTCGTGAGCGGGCTGACGACTGACTCGTACGCGCTGGCGACCCTTCTGGTGCTCGTCTTTCCTATTCTGGTCCTACTGGTCGTAGACAGACGCCACCGTGCACGAACGAGGCTATTGGGTGTGCTCGGCCTCCTGCTCGCGGCACTCGTGCTCCGTGCCACCCGCTCGGACGCGGCTCGTGGCGGCGTCGTCATCGGGTTGGCCTGTCTGATTGTCTTGACTGCCGCGAGTGGCCGTCTCTCGCTTGGACAACTCGGAGGACAGCGGACGGGCGATCGGGATGGACTGGAACGTGCTGATGGTGGCGTGCCGACGTCAGGGGTCAATATCGGAACGGTCATTTCGACAGCGACGGTGGCTGTCGCCACTGGTTTTGTCCTGTTCACTGAGGTCCGCAGGGTCACTGGCGGCGCGGGCGTCCGGACCCGGTCTCCCACTGCAACGCTCTCACCCCGTCTGGAGCAGTACGCGGCCGGTGTTGACCTCTTGCTGTCGAACCCGCTGTTCGGCATCGGGGGCGGCAACTTCCAGTACGTCGCCTCCAGTTACGGTATCCCCGAAGGGACGGCGATGCACAGTATCTACCTCCTCGTCCCTGTCGAGACAGGACTGCCAGCACTCGGTGCCTTCTGTGCGTTTCTGCTGGTCGTGCTACGGGCGGGCTGGTCGCTCGTGACCGGCGGTAGCGGCCGCACGGAAGCTCAGACGCAGTCCGATCCGCTCCTGTTGGCGGCCGGCGTCGCGGGCGTGGTTGCCGTCCTGGCGATGGCAGGGCTCGACCACCTCCTCCTCGACCGTCCGACCGCGTTTGTCCCCTTCTGTGCCCTCTGTGGCGCTGTCGTAGGTGCGAGCCGAGTCGATGTGTCTACTGGCTGGACGAACAGTGAGTCATCGGGATCCGGCGTTCGAGACTGAACATACACCTGACGACCTACCCCCCGCCGGCATGCCAGCTGGTGACCGGCGAGCCGTAGGCAGAGATGATCTAGTTGGTCGTAGAGAACACCACTCGAACCGCTCCCCGGCCAGTTAGTCGAAGCTTTTCTTTGGAGAGGTCGAAGACGATAGCGAGATCGGACCGGACGCGCTCATCGCCCCATCATCGATCCAAGGCGGTCGAACACCGTCGCCCCGCCGGCCCTGGCGCCGTCGCCGCGTTCGGCCTCGATCTCCGGCACGGACCCCCCGACGACCGGTCTCCGGACGCCGTCGTCGACGACCAGCCAGGGCACCTCCACGAGCGGGCGGGCCGTCCCGTTCGCCGCCGGCCCGTGCCGGTCGCCGCCGACGGTGAGGTGGTCGTGGGCCGCCCGCCCGAACAGCGTCCCGTGGTCGCTGGTGACGACCGTCCGCCCGGGCAACTCGGCCACCAGTTCCGCGACGTGGTCCAACACGTCGTCGAGCGTCTGCCGGTAGACCCGCCGGGCGGTCTCCGGGGGCACCTCACCGTCGGCGAGTCGCTCCCAGAGGTCGGGCGCGGCGTCGCGCTCTGCCGGTCCGTGTACCTGGGGTGGCCGACCGCCGTCGGCGCCGGTCGCCCGCGGGTCGGGGACGGGCGAGTGTGGCTGCAGGTAGTGTGCGACGAGTCGCTTGCGCGGGAACCGGGCCGCGACGGCACGCGCCCTGCGGGTCATCGGCCCCGGGGGGACCGTCCCCAGGTCGGGGTCCCAGTGGGTGCGCCAGGCCGGCTCGCAGTGACAGACGGCGCCGCCGGCCACCTCGCTCGTGAGGCGGTTCGCCGTCACACAGACCGTGTCGGGAAAGCGCCGGCCGGTGAAGTTGTTGCGGAGGAACTCACGGGTGGTCGCGCCGCGGGACCGCCGGCACTCCAGTCGCCCGGGCAGGTCGCTGCGGGCGGCGAACGTGTCGTAGCGACACCCGCCAAGCACGACGAGGTTGTCCCAGTCGGCGGCCATCACCGGCTGGCCGAGCAGCCGGTTCTGGACCGCCCCGACCCGCCGGCGCACCGTCGCCGCGGCGCCGGTCGCCGACGCGAGTGCGGCGCCGACCCTGTCTGTCAGTGACACACACGACCCGTGACACCCGAGGGCCATCAGTACACGCCGCCTACCGCCGGTATCGTCGTCGAACGCGACCGGCACGGTCGCGGGTGGCACGGCCGGTCGTCGCGGTCAGGCGGCGGTCCCGCGCTGGTAGCAGCGGGATACGCCGTCCCCGTCCCCGACTAGCCGGCGTATACCCTTGCCCGCCCGGCCGGTAGTGTCCGTCGATGGCGCGCTGTCTCGTCGCACACCCGGACCTGACCTCGCGTGGCGGCGCCGAGGCCGTCTGCATGAACGTCCTGCAGGCGCTGCGGGCCGACCACGAGGTCGAGCTGGTGACGATCACCGACCCCGACCTGCGGGCGCTCGACGAGTTCTTCGACACCGCCGCCGGGGACGTGCCGGTCCGGCGGGCCGACGGGGCCCCACGGTTACTCTCCTCGGTCGCGGGAAATCGGTTCGGTACCATGACGGCGGCTCTGTTCAACCGCTCTGTCCGTCGCCTGGAGGACGAGTACGACCTCGTCGTCAGCACGTACAACGAACAGTACCACGCCGGTTCCTCAGTGCTGTACATGCACCACCCGAACTTCGACCGGTCGGCGCTCCCGAGACCTCCAGGCCAGGACAGTGCCGTCTACGCAGTTTACGACCGGCTCTGTGCCGCCGTCGCCGGGACCGACGACGCCGACTACACCGACACTCGCGTACTCGCCAACTCGAACTGGACTGCCGAGCGTGTCGAGCAGTCTCTCGGTGTCTCGGCGGAGGTGGTCTATCCTCCAGTCGCGAGTGGTCCTCTGGTCGATCGCTCACTGGCTTGGCACGACCGCGACCCCGGCTTCGTCACGATCGGTCGGATCACCCCGGCCAAGCGCGTCCTCCGGACGATCGAGATCGTAGACCGGGTCCGCGAGCGAGGTCACGGTGTCCACCTCCACGTCGTGGGTGGTGCGTACGACACCGACTACGCCGATCAGGTGGCGTCCCTCGCCGGTGACCGGGAGTATGTCCACCTCGAGGGCGAAGTATCCCGCGACCGCCTCGTCGAACTGATCACCGGCCACCGGTACGGGATCCACGGGAAAGACGAGGAGCACTTCGGAATGGCCGTCGCGGAACTGGTCGCCGGCGGTGCTCTCCCGTTCGTGCCTGACGGCGGTGGACAACGGGAGATCGTCGGAGGCTGTTCGGCACTGCTCTACGAGGACGCAGCCGACGCAGTCGCCGCGATCGACCGTGTCGTGGAGGACAGAGCCCTCCAGCAACGAATTCGTGACACGCTCCCCGACCCGACTGCCCGCTTCGGTCGGGAACGTTTCCGCCAGGAGATCCGGGAAGTGGTTCAGACGACAGTCTCGGCGCCGCAGAGGACATGACCGGTGTGTACCTCCGTTCGGCGCTTGTGGGCCCGTGTCGGCTCCGGAACGACCCGACTCGTCCAGATCCCTGCCCCCTCGGTCGAGGTCCTGTGACTGCTTTCACCCGCCGGTGTGCGTGGCGTTGTCCGCCGGTCACTCTCCTCCGCGGTGTCCGTGGTCCAGTACGGACACTCCGTCGGTACGGAGTGGTCCCTCTGTCCGTGTCTGGCGGTCAGTCGATATCCAGCCGGACGAACGGGGGCTGACTGGAATGGCGACTATCGCCGTCTATCAACCGACGTTCGACCGCGGTGGGATGGAGGCAGTTTGTATGAACGTTCTCGCGGCATTACAGCCAGCCCACGACCTGACTCTGGTCACGATAGACGACCCGGACCTCCAAACGCTCAACGACCACTTCGGGACCTCAGTCCAGACCCCGATCCCCGTGCGTCGTCTCGGGACGGCCGGCAGGGTACTCACCGGCACGTACCGCGCGACATCGAGTGCTGGACAGGGACTGGGGCGACTGCACGCCGCAGCGCTCGGCCGACTCCTTCGCCGTGTCGCCGGAGACTACGACTTGATCGTCAGCACGTTCGGAGAGTTCGCCTTCGATACTCCGTCTGTGCAGTACGTCCACTTCCCGATGTACAACCGACATCGGCTTACACGTCGAGTTCACGAGCGGTCCCCGGTCCGGAGAGGTTACGACCTCGTCTGTGACGTGGTGAGTGATCACCTCCGTCGGAAACCAGACGAGGCGGTCCTGCTGGGGAACTCCGACTGGACCAGCACACTCGTCGAGGCCGTCCACGGCACGCCCGCGAGGACACTGTACCCGCCGGTCGACACGACCGGGTTCGATCCACTCCCGTGGGAGGACCGTGACCCCCGACTGCTGACTGTCGGGCGCATCGACCCGCAGAAGCGGACACACATCCCAGTCCGGATCGCGACCGAACTCCACCGCCAGGGAGTAGATCTCCCGCTTCACGTCGTCGGGCCCGTCGGTGACGACGAGTACTACCAGTCTCTCCGGGAGATGACGGCGAACGAGGAACTGATCCGCTTCGAGGGCTGTGTCAGCCGCGACCGCCTAGTCGACCTTCTCTGCACGTCGCGATATGGTCTGCACGGCACCCGGAACGAGCACTTCGGCATCGTCGTCGCCGAGTTCGTGGCTGGGGGAGCCGTCCCCTTCGTCCACGACAGCGGTGGTCAGCGCGAGATCGTCGCAGGTCTTCCGGAGCTCCGGTACGAGTCCGTCTCCGACGCCGTCGAACGGATCCGAGCGGTCGTCGAGCAGCCAGCACTGCGTCGGCGTGTCCGTGAGAGACTCCCAAATGTCGAGTGTCGCTTCGGAACGGCGCGGTTCAGGCGTACCCTACGGTCGATCGTCGAGGACGAGCTGGCGGCCCCGGTCACCGGAGGAGCCGACAGTAAATGACTCGTCGTGCACCTGCGGGTGAGAGTCGGACAGGGACCCTGACCAGGACGTTGAGCAGTAACTGTGGATAGCCGATGAACCCCTGACGACGGAACTGTCTGAACAGCCGGAGCTCTGCACGGAGATACTCTCCTCCTCCCCGTCTCTGTGCGAACTGCTCACCCGTTCGCATTCGCACCAGAACGGCGTCCTGGTTCGCGATGACTCCGCCGTTCTGGAGCACTCGTACCCAGAGGTCGTAATCCTCCAGGCAGCCTGTGGTTCCCCTGTAGTTGCCGGCTCGTTTCACCGACGACCGTCGAAACATCACTGTCGGGTGGTTCACCGGGCAGCGGTACTGTGCTATCTGACGAACGCGCTCCGGGTCGGTCGGCACCTCACGGACACGACTCGCCTGTCGTGGGTCGGTGTCGAATTCCGCGACGTGTCCCCCGAGAACGTCCACCCCCGGGTTCTCGCACAAGTACGAGAGTTGACGCTCGAAACGGTCGGAGACGGCCACGTCGTCAGCGTCCATCCGTGCGATCCACTCGTGTCTGCAGGCGCGGACGCCCTCCCGAAGTGCTAATCCCAGAGACCGGTCCCCGTCGAGTTCGACGAACCGGAACGGAACGGGACTCCCGTCACGAACCGTCTCCAGGACATCACGTAGCGTGTCACCGACCGACCCGTCCCCAACGACCACCACCTCGTCCGGCATCACCGTCTGGTCGAGCACACTGTTCGCTGCCACAAGGAAGTGAGCGGGGTCGTCGGTCCCGTGAACTGGCAACAGGACCGAGAACTCTCGGTCGACTCCGGAACTACCGTGTCTCTTCGACCGACTCTGCCTTCGAGGAGCGACAGCACCTCCCCGCTGACCGCTGTCTCGGTTGCCCTCTGTCCCCGTCATCGACCTCTGATGAGACAGATGCAGTCCCGGACCACGAGCCACACCTGGTAGGCCACGATCCGGAGATCGAGCGCGAGCGACTGCCGGCGGATGTAGGTCACGTCGTACCGGAGTTTCGCCCCGGGGTCGGTGCTGTCGACGCCGTTGACCTGTGCGAGGCCGGTGAGGCCGGGTTTGACGAACCAGCGCTTGCGCCACGCCGCCGTGTCGGCGGCGATGGCGGACTCCTCGGCCACCCAGGCGGCCCGCGGCCCGACGACGCTCATCTCCCCCTGGAGCACCGTCCACAGCTGGGGGAGTTCGTCGAGGTGGGTGCGCCGCAGCACCCGGCCGACGCGGGTGATCCGGTCGTTCTCGGCGTCGGCGACCGGGGCGGCGCGCTCGCCCTCGGGGGTCATCGTGCGGAACTTCCAGACGGTGACGGTGCCGCCGAAGGTGGTGGTGCGGCGCTGGCCGTACAGCACCGGGCCGCCGTCCTCGCGGCGGACGGCGACGGCGATCGCTGCCATCACCGGAGCCATCGCCACGAGACCGGCGACGGCGAAGCAGACGTCGAAGACTCGCTTCGCGAGGCGGCCGGTCGGCGACCACGGCTCCAGGTCGATCTCCACGAGCGGGCCCTCTCCTGGCGCGTCGGTGAGGACGTGGTCGGCGTGTTCGGCGTGGACCTTCGCGGTCACGCCGTTGTCGAGACACACCGACAGCGTGCCGAAGAACTCCGCGCGGTCGGCCTCGCCGAACGCGAGCACCGCGGTGTCGGCGTCGTTGTCCAGAAGCGCCGACTCCAGCCGCGAGAACCCCCCGAGGTACTCGAAATCGGCGAGTGCCGCCCGCTCGACGTCGGTGTCGACCGACAGCCGCCCGCCGTCGGCCATCGCCGTGCCCGTTCCCCCGGCCACGACGGTCGGCGGGGCGACGACGCCCACGACCGTCGCCTCGCTGGCGGCGACGGCCTCGGCCATCCGCGCCGGGTCGTCACCGACGACGACCGTGCGGTGGCCGCCGTTGCGTGGCCGGCGGACGACCAGCCCGAACCACGCCGGCAGCGCGACCGCGAGCAGGGCGGTGACGAGGACGAGCGTCGTCCTGGGGAGCCGGTAGGTGTAGTCGAAGTAGCCGACGGCCGCCAGGGCGGTCACGGCGACGAGCAGGCGGCGCTCGGTGGTGAACACCACGTCCACCGCCCGGCGAGGACGGGGCGCACACAGCGGCAGGCAGGCCACGACGACGGCGGTCACCGCCGTCAGGACAGCCAACTCGAGGGCGCCGCCGGACAGCGTCGTCGGCTCCAGCGAGCCGACGACCGGCAGGGCCGTCACCGCCGCCTGTGCGGTCGGGTCGTTCGCGGCGAGCACCGCCGCCGCGGTCAGGCCCGCCGTGCCGGCGGCGACGGTCACCCGCTGCACCCAGCCCGTCCTCATCGTCGCTCCCCTGGGCTGGACCGGGCTTGGTTACGCGGCGCGTACGCGTCCCGCGCCGCCGGCGCCGCCGGACGACGCGCCGATCCCGCCGCAGTGACCGGATAACGACCGTCTACCCTCCCTCGCCGCCCGGGAGTTCGACGACGCCGCCCTCCGCGACCGCGCGCTCGGGGACGACGACCCGCCGACCGGCCACCTCGTACTCGCTGGGCTGTGCGACCCGCACCTCGAAGCCACCGGCGGTGTCCGTCGCGACGGTGCGCTCGTAGTCGATCGTGGTGCCCTCGATCTCGACGCGGGCACTTGCGGTGACGCGGTCGTCCGCCGCCCGTCCGACGATCCGTGCCCCGGGGACGAGCGCGAACGCCGCCACCGCGCCGTCGCCCGTGACACAGATCGCCCGGTAGTGCCCCGCGCCGGAGTCGCCGGTGTCGCTGCCGAGTCGGCGGTGCAGCAGTTCGTGAGTCGACCCGAGCGTCCCCGTGCGGGCCGACGGGTCGCTCGTGGTGACGACGAAGCCCGCGCGGTCCCGCAGCCGCCGGTACCACTCCGCCGGGTCGCGCGAGGAGAGAAAGGCCGAGAAGTTCGAAAGCGCGAACCTGTACGACCGCCCCTCGCCGCTGACGACCTGGTTGTACATCCGGTTGCGCCCCCAGTCGCTGAACACGTACCGCTCCGGATACGACCACCCGCGCTCGTCGGCGTACGCCCGCATGACCCGCGCCGCCTCATAGGCGGGGTCCGTGACGCTCACCCGGTCGTGGATCGCCGCCGTGTACAGCGTCGGGAACCCACCCAGCGTCACCCCGAACGCTCCGAGGACCACCGCCCGGCGGCGTCCCGGGGCCGCGAGGTCGTCGTCCGGCCCGACCCGGTCCCGGTCGGGTCGCCCGACCGGGGCCCCGACCAGGTCGAACCACGCGAGCAGCGCCACCGCGCCGACGCCGCCGAGCACAGACAGCGGGGCGGCCAGTTCGCCGACGAACCGCCGCTGCAACAGCGACAGTCCGAGGAACCACACGACGTAGACCACGACGACCGCCCACGCGGCGACCCGCTCGCTCCTGGCGCGCCGGAGTCCGACCGCGAGGCTGGGCAGGGCGAGCAGCGGGGCGAACCCCAGCATCACCAGCGGCCCGACGACCGGGCCGAAGCCCCCGCCGAGCGAGGTCGCCTCCGCGACCCCACCCGGGCCGACCAGCGCCTCCCAGGCCCCGTCGACGGTCGTCCTCACGGTCCCGGCCCCGACCGCCAGGGTCCCCCCGCCGACGACGAGCAGGGCCGTGCCGGCGGTCACCAGCAGGACCGCCGTCGCCGGCCGCGTTCGCCGGCGGGCGGCGTCGACGGAGACGCCCGCAATCGCGACGGTCCCGACTGCGAGCAGCGCGGGCACGGCGACGACGACGTGGTCGTGCCAGCCGAGCAGGAGATGTGCCCCGCCCGTGACGAGGGCCGCCAGCACGGTGCCGGCGACCGCGGGTGACAGTCCACGCGTCGGGTTGGGCCAGCGGGTAGCGACCACCGCGAGCGCGACGACCCCGACGGCGGCGGGCACCACCAGCAGTCCACCCGCCTCCCAGGCCAGTACCTGCCCGGCGACCCCGACCCCGAGCGCGGCGGCGAGCACCCACCGGCGGCGTCTCCGCGCCGGACGGGCGGCGATCTCGGCGAGTGCGGCCATCGTCAGCGCGAGCCACAGGTAGTCCATCGCGTGGTGGTCGGCGAAGCCAAGCCCCGTGCGGAAGGCGTGACCGGGCACGACGGCGAACACGAGGACGCTCGCCACCCCCACCCGGCGGTCGGCGGTCAGCACGAGCGCCGTCCGGTACACCAGCAGTGCCGCAAGCACCGCCGTGACCACCGGGTACCACGCGAGCACGACCCCTACCGTCGCCGAGGCGCCGCCCAGCAGTTCCGAGACGACCCACAGCACGGCGACGGTCAGCGGCTCCCCGTCGGCTGTCGGCATCCCCGCCAGCACGCCGAGGTCGAGGACGCTCCAGCTGTCGGCGGCCAGTTGCTCGACGTGGTACCGGTAGAAGTGCGGGTCGTTCGAGGAGAGCACGACGTCGCCGGGGCGGAACACCCGCAGCAGCGGCAGCGACCGCACGGCGGCGACCAGCAGCACCGCCCCGCCGAGGGCGACCTGCGTGCGGGTCAGCGCCGGTCGCACCCGCTCGACCAGCGCCTCCGGCAGGCCACGCCCCGTACTCACACCGACCCCTCCCCTGCCGGCCACACCTGCCCGACGACGCTCGGACTCGCTGCCGTCTCCAATCCGAGGACGACCGACAGGTCGCCATCCTCCTCAGCGTCGTCTTCTCCCTCTTTTTCCTCTTTTTCCTCTTCAGCGTCGTCGTCCTCTTCTTCCTCAGCGTCGTCTTCCTCTTCCTCGTCACTCTCTTTCTCCTTCTCCTCCTCAGCGTCGTCTTCTCCCTCTTCTTCCTCGGCCCCGTCCTCCTCTCCATCGTCCTCTTGCTCGTCACCCTCGGCCTCCTCTTCCCCTTCAGCGTGGTCTTCACCCTCCTCCTCGTCGGTCGCTTCCTCGTCCCCGGTCTCCTCGTCGTCATCGCCCCCGTCTTTTTCATCCTCGTCGGTCTCCCGTCCCTCTGCGTCGTCCCCGCCCGGGTCCTCGCGGTCCGCCGCTCCCCCCTCCGTCGCCTGTCCGTTCCCGGGCGTCTCCGTGGGGTCGTCCTCTTCGCCGCCCTCTGCGGCCGGTGGGCCCCCGTCACCCGCTCCGGGTGACGGCGTGTCCGGCACGTCCGTCACCGGCGGCCCGCCGTCACCGGGCTGGTCCGGCTCCTCGGGTGGCTCGTCGCCGGGGGTCGGTGCGGTGGCGGTCGGCGTCTCGCCGGGATCGGCCTCCGTCTGTCGGTCGTCCGAGACGTTCGGTCCCGGGATCTCCGGTGGGTCCACGTCGACCGAGGGCACCTCGTCACCCGGGTCGGGCGCCGGGCTCTCGACCGTCTCCCTCGCTTCCTCGCCGTCGTCGCTGTCGCCGCCCCCGGAGCGGTCCTCATCGGAATCGTCGCCCTCGTCACTCTCCTCGCCGTCGTCATCGTCGCTGTCGTCGCCCTCTGTCCGGTCGTCGTCACCGTCGTCGCTCCGTTCCTCCTGGTCGGTCCCGTCGTCGTCCTCCTTCTCGTCGTCGGCCTGCTCGTTCTCCTCGTCGTCGCTCTCCTCGCTGGTGTCGTCCTCCTCGTCGTCTGTCGGTTCCGTGGTCGATCCGTCTGCCTCGGTGGTCGAGTCGTCCGGTCCGCCTCCATCACCCCGTTTCTCGGTCGTCTCGTCCGTGTCGTCCGTCGACCCGTCGTCGGGAGGTGGCTCCCCAGTTGCCTGGTCTCCGCCGCCGTCGCGAGTCCCGTCACCCCCGTCCCCGTCCGTCGCGTTCCCCTCTCCGTTCGAGGATCCCGCCGGGGGACCGTCGCCGCTCGCGTTCGGCGAGTCCATCTCGTCGCCGTCACCCGCACCGGGGTCCTCCGGCGGTCCGCCGCCCGGGTCGTCTGGCGGGCCCTCGCCGGGCGGGTCCGCCGGTGGCCCGTCGCCGTCGTTGCCGAAGCGGTTGCCGAACTCGTCGGCGGCACTGAGGCTGTTCGGGTCGTCGTCGCCGAACACCTCGATGTCCGCGAGCGTGGCCAGCGTGTACCCGCCGCCGAACAGCACCGCCGACAGCACGACAGCGGAGGCGAGGTACAGGGTGAGTCCGTCGCGCCAGGCGACGCTCATCTCACCCCCCCTCCGTCTCGCCACTGTCCGTGTCGGTGTCCGTGGTGGTCGTGCCCGCGGTCGCGCTCTCGTCGCCCGCCGGCCCGCCGCCGATGGCGCCCGTCGCCCTGGCGAGTCCGTACAGTTCGCTCCCGATCAGAAGCGTCACCGGGACGAACACGAGCACGACGATCCCGGATGTCGAGCCCGCGAGCAACAGCAACCGTCCCAGTTGGGGGACGTGCAGAGGGACGCCGAACACGCTGGGCACCCGCCCGACGACGCTGTCGGCGGCGACTGGGTCCGGGTCGCGGTTCTCGTTCGCGTCTCCCTTCGTGATGAACTGCAGTCCCTCCTCGGTCCGTACCTCGACGACGCGGTGTGTGGTGACGCGGTCCGTGCGGACGCGGTTCTCGGTCGCCCCCGAGGCGAAGGAGATGATGTCGCCCTCCTGGACCTCGCCGGGGTCGGTGTCGTACACGTAGATCACGTCGCCGACCTCGATCGCCGGCGACATGCTGTCGGAGGTGACGATGAAGCTGTCCTCGGCACCGATCACCGCGGGCACCGCGTGTGCGACGCTCGCGAACACGAGCACGACCAACACGGCGATCACGACCACCCGCAGTCCACGTCGTACGGCCGGCGCGTACTCCTTGAGTCGGTGGCTCATGGCAGTGGGGGTTCGGGCTGCCCTGTGACACCGTGGGACCGGTCGTCGGCTCGCCCGAACACACCCCGGCCACGACCGTTACTCCCTTTGTTAGTGGCCGGTGTACGCCCGGTGACCGCCGGTAGGTGGCCGCTACGGCGACTAACTCGGCGAAATCCCGAACTACCGTCGGCCGGCGACGAGCGACGGCGTGACCGACACCCGGACCACCCTCGCGTCGGGGGGAACCCCCATCTCTGCGTTGTCCACCGGGCGCACCGTCCCCGCCTCGGGGTCGACCTGCCAGGGGGTGACCGGCTGTCCCGGCTCGCCCGCCGTGTACGTTCCGTCGGAGTACAGCGTCAGCCCGTCACCCGGCCCGAGAAACAGCCCGTCGGACCCGGCCACCGGCAGCGCGAACGCGAGGTCGACCGGCCGCGTCGACGGCGACACCGGTACCGTGAACTCGTAGGCCTCCCCTGGCTCCACCGGCACCTCCCGCCCGTTGACCTCCGAGGGGTCGGCCCCGACGGTGGCGACGCCGAGTGCGCTCTCCTCGCCCCGGAGGTGGTCGACCAGCGGCGCCGGGTCGCCCGTCCGGACCAGCGTCGCCAGGGGCTCGACCGTCGCGGACTGCGGGAACATGGGGTTCTGGACCACCTGTGGCAGCGTCTCCTCGTGGACCACCGCCACGCCGGGGTCGATCGCCACCGGTTCGGGGGCGACGTTCTCCACCCGCACCGACACCTCCCGGCCGGCCGTCGCGTCGTCGCCGGGGTTGTGCCGGCACTGCTCGGCGTAGAACCCCACGTCCACGGCCACCGAGTCCGTCTGGATCTCGTTGGCGTGGTCGACCGGCAGGGCGTACACGATCCCGACCTGGCCGCCGACGTCGCCCGCCGCGAAACAGTCACGGTCGGTCGCCGCCGCACCCGTGACGTCGTACAGGAACAGGTCGTCGCTGGCCGGCGACACCGTCTCCCCGTCGCCGCCGAACGGGTCGCCGTCCAGCGGGATCCCCACCCCCGCCGAGAGGGCGTCCGCGAACACCCGTAGCGTCGGTGCCGACTCCAGGCGGAAGGCCTCAGAAAGCGCCACGGCCACCTCCCGGCCCGTCGCTCCCGCCCCGCCGACGCCCGCGAGCACGTCCCTGACACCGCTACCGGTGCGGTCCTGGTACAGCCGCACGCGCAGTTCGTCCGCGAGCTGTCCCTCGTCGCCGCCCTCGCCCCCGGTTCCGACGGGCGGCTGGTCGGGGTCCTTCCGTTCGGGCTCGGTCAGGTCGTTCTCCGCGAGCGAGCGCAGGCCCCCGGTCGCGGAGACGTAGCCGGGGTTGTCACACAGCAACAGTCGGAACCGCGTCAGCCCCAGGTCTCCCGGCTTCACGTCCTGCAGGCTGATCAGGGGCCGCGGGCGGCCGCTCTCGGCGTCGTAGGTGTCGTCGTTCAGCGAGCGCAGCGACCCCTCGCTCGTCGGGTCAAGGTCGTCGTCGGCGTCCGCGAAGGCGTCGCTCGCGCAGGCGCCCTCGCCGCCGGCGGTCTCGAAGGTCACCCCGCCGTCGGGGTACTGCTCCCGGGTGGCGACGGGGGCGTCGAGGAAGTCGGCCGGCGCGAGCGCGCCGCCGGTGAGCGCGTCGCCCGCCGCCCGCCCGAGGTAACTCTCCCGCCAGGCCAGCCGCAGGTCGAAGGCGCCGGCCACGAGTCGGTCGTTGGCGAACTTCTCGCGGTCGGAGAGAAAGGCCACCGACCCCGCGCCGCCGAGGACGCCGGCCCCGCCGACCGTCGCCACCGAGGCGAGCAGTCGCCGTCGTGAGAGTCTGTCGTGCATCGTTCGGGTCTGGTCGTGTCGAACGGTCACGCCGGGGTCCGTCGCTGGACCCGGGCGTCACCGACCGGTGACTACGGGTCGATCTCGCCCTCCTCCTCCAGTTTGACGACCTCGCTGTACCCGCTGGGACAGGGCTCGCTCGAACTCTGGTCTCCGAACTCCGACCGGGGGTACGTCTCCGGGCTGCCGTCGCGGTCGTCGAACGAGCCGTCCTCGTCGGCGCCGGTGGCGACGTCGCCGGTCTGCACCGCGGGGTCGTAGAAGTACGTCGTGAACCGGCTGTTGCCGCCCGGGCCACCACCGCCCGGCGAGCCGCCGGGTGGGCCGCCCCCGCCGCCGGAGCCGGTGGCGAGCACGACGGCGTCGATCGGCTCGTCGGCCTCCCAGGTGACGGCGGTGGGCTCGCCGCCGTCGCGGTCGAGCACGTCGGTCACCCGGAAGTTCGCCTGGGCCTGGGTGACGCCGCTCTCGCTCTCGGTGCAGGCGGCGATGAAACTGATCGCCTGGTCGCCCTCCAGGTCGCCGTTCTGGCCGCCGCCGTCGCCGTCGTCGTCGTCGCCGTTCTGGCCGCCGCCGGGGCCGTCGTTGCCCAACTCGCCGTCGTTGTGCCGGCACTGCTCGGTGTAGAAGCCGAGGTCGAACTGCACGGAGTCGGTCTGGATCTCGTCCGCGTGGTCGACCGGGAGCCACCACTCGAAGCCGACGTAGGCGGTCGTCGACGCCGGGAAGCACTGGCGGTCGCCGTTGGCCTGGCCGCCGCCGTTGCCGCCGTCGTCGCCGACCGGACAGCAGACGTCGACGTTGCTGATCCCGAAGTCCCCGCCCGGGGTGGTGAACGACACGCCGTCCAGCACGACGGGGTCGTCGAACACGTACACGTTCTCGCCGTCGGGCCCGCCCTTCACGCTCACCACCGTGACGGGACCGGCGGTCGAGAGGGTGACCGTCCCCGTGGTGGGGTCGACGGCGTCGACGGTCACCGCCGTGCACCCGGGGTACGTGGTGCCGGCCTGGATCGGTGTCGTGTCGGGGTCGAGCACCTCGCTGCCGACGATGTCGCCCACGTCGAGCCGTGCCTCGTAGTCGGGACACTGGTAGTTGCGGGCGGTCCCGCCGCCGGGGCCGTCCTGGAACCGCGGGTCCGTCCGGGTGACGATCACCTCGCTCGCGAGGTCGGCGCCGTCGCCGGTCACGCTCGCCGCGCCGTCACCGTCGTCGCCGTCGTCGTGGCCGTCCCCGTCGCCGGTCTCGCCGCCGGTCGACAGCGGCTCGGCGTCCAGCGGGAACGGTGCCGTCTCCAGCTGTTCGAGGACGCTGCCGAGGGTGCCGGTGACGATAGGCCTCTCGCTGTCCTGCCTGTAGTTGTCACCCTCGCCGTCGTCCTTGTCGGCGAGGTCCGCGCCGTAGGTGCCGTCGAGGCCGGTGTCGTACCAGAACGCCGCCCGGATCTCGTCCAGCAGTTCCACGTCAGCGGGGTCCGTCGAGTCGGGATCGCCGTCCTCGTCGGGGTCCTCCCGTTCGGGTTCGGTGAGGCCGTTCTCGGCGGCGCCCCGCAGTGCGCCGGTGAGCCACACGAACCCGGGGTTGCCACAGACGTGGAAGGACAGGGTGAGTTCGCCGAAGTCACCCGGCTTCAGGTCCTCGATGGCGATGAGGGGGTCACCCGGTTCGGTCGTCTGTGGGTTTGGGTCCCCGCCGAACGCGCCCTGGGTCCGCAGCGGACTGGACAGCACCTCCGGGGTGTCCGCGTCCAGGTCACAGACGTCGCTGTCGTCCGGGAGTTGTGCCTGGAGGGCGTCGTACTCCTCGTCGTCGAGTACGTCCGGGTACGCCTCGATGGCGGTGTTGTCGAGGAACTGGTCGGGGTCGCTGACGAACACCGACTGCTCGGCCTCCGACGCCGCCGACGGGAACCCCGCGAGTCCGTCGCCGGGCGTCATCGACACCGTCTCGATTCCCTCCTCCTCGTCGTCGGACCAGTCGGAGTAGTGTTCCTGCCAGTCGACCCTGAGATCGAGTTCGCCGGCGACCAGCCGGTTGTTGGCGAACTCCTCCCGGTCGGAGAGAAAGGCGATCGACCCCACGCCGCCCAGTGCGGCCGCGCCGCCGATCGTCGCTACCGATCCCAGCAGTGCGCGCCGTGAGACCCCGTCTGTTCGGTCTGACATGGTGTGGCCCCTCTCGGGGAGACCCACCGGCGGAGTCGAACCGCCACCGGGCGACGCCCGGCTCCGAGTGGGCGACTGCGCGGGTCAGGTGTTGCCGATTCCCTCGCCGTCGTTGTGCCGGCACTGTTCGGTGTAGAAGCCGAGATCGAACTGCACGCCGTCGGTCTGGATCTCGTTGGCGTGGTCGACCGGGAGCCACCACTCGAAGCCGACGTAGGCGGTCGTCGAGGGGGGGTGACACTCCCGCGTCTCCGCAGTCGGTGGGTCGTCGGTCTCCCCGAACGGCGTCGAGCGGTCCGCGTCGAGCGGAACCCCGGTGTCGCCTGCGAGTGTCGACAGCGTCTCCCGCAGCGACCCTCGCAGGAACACCTCCTCGTTCATCGTGGCGGCAGCGATCGTGTCCGCGACGCCGCTGATGTCGTCGAACCCGACCTCGAGGTAGTCCCCCGACGAACTCGCCACCCGGGTCTCCAGGAAGCTCCTGGTGTCGAAGCCGGGATCGTCGACGGCGTCTATCAGGGCGACGACGACGATCCGCGTGCCCCCTGCCTTGACCTTGTCCGCGACCAGCGCCGTCTCGTCGAACTCCGCCTGCGTCACGCCGCCGGCCCCGGGACCGCCGCTGCCCTCGTTGTCGTAGGCCTGGTCGGCCGGGTCCGCGGAGAACGATGGGTCACGCGGGGCCTCGTAGACCGTTCCGGAGACCGTGTCGCTGTAGACCGTGTTCCTGTAGTTCGGCCCGCCGTCGGTGAACAGGACGATCACGTCCTCGGCGTCGGGCCGCCCGAAGTCCGTGAGCACCTGGTCGGCGATGTCGATCGCCGCCGGCAGCGGCGTGTTGCCACTGCCGGCCTCGTCCGGGCCCTCGACGCCGGCGAGCCCCGGGGAGGGCACCTTGTTCACCCGGACCTGGTCGTCTCCGAAGGTGACCACGCCGGTGTCGACGTCGCCCATCGTGCTGACGCTGTTTGCCAGCCCGGTCGTGAGGTCGTCGACCGCGTCCGCGACCTGGCCCGCCTCCATCTCGTCTATCGAGATGGATCGGTCGACGGCGACCATCAGGTCGACGTCACCGCCCAGCTCGAGCTGGTTGTCCCCGTCGTCGTACCAGAACCTGGTCTGGATGGCGTCCAGCAGTTCCACCTCCGTCGGGTCCGTGCTGTCGCCGTCGCCGTCCTCCTGGTCGTCCTTCCGTTCGGGTTCCGCGAGGTCGCTCTCTGTTGCTCCGCGCAGCGCGCCGGTCAGCCAGACGTACCCCGGGTTGCCACAGAGGTGAAAGGAGAGCGTGAGTTCGCCGAAGTCGCCTGGTTTCACGTCCTGGATGGCGACCAGCGGGTCGCCCGGTTCGGTGGTCTGTGGGTTCGGCTCCTCGCCGACCGTGCCCTCCGTTCGCAGCTCCGACGAGAGCACCTCTGGCGTGTCCGCCTGCGCGTCACAGATCGAGTCCGCCTCCGGGAACACCGGCACGCCGTCGTCGGTCTGGTCCTGGATACCGTCGTCGTCCGCGTCGGGGTACGCCTCGATCGAGCTGGCGTCCCAGAGCCGGTCCCGTCCGTCCTCACCGACGAAGTTCAGCGCGATCGGCTCTGCCCCTGGCAGGTCTGTCGGTGCCGGCAGCAGGTAGTCCGCCGCAGCCGGGTCGACCGCCATCTCCGCGAACTCTGCCTCGTCGTCGGACCAGTCGAAGTAGTGCTCCTCCCAGTCGACCTTCAGGTCGAGTTCGCCGGCGACGAGCCGGTTGTTGGCGAACGCCTCGCGGTCGGAGAAGAACGCCACCGATCCCGCGCCGCCCAGCGCCGCTGCGCCACCCACTGTCGCTATCGATCCCAACAGCCGTCGCCGTGAGAGTCCGTTGTCCTCGGTCATCGTGATCCCCCTGTGGGGAGACCCACCGGCGGAGTCGAACCGCCACCGGGCGAGGCCCGGCTCCGAGTGGGCGACTGCGCGGGTCAGGTGTTGCCGACACCGCCGGCGCTGTGCCGGCACTGCTCGGCGTAGAACCCGAGATCGAAGGTGACCGAGTCCATCTGGACCTGGTTGCCGTGGTCGATCGGCAGCCACCACTGGACGGCGACGTAGTGGACCTCCGGGGCGGCGCTGTAGCAGTTCCGGGCGTCGGCGCTGCCGCCGCCCTCCTCGGCGGGGATGTCCCCGTCGAGTGGCACGCCCCTCCCCTCGGACAGCGTCGTGAGCACCTCCCGCAGGGTGCCGTCCTCGATGATGAACTCCTCCCCGGGCTGTTTGACGTTGTCACCGCCCTCGCCGGGTTCCGGTTCGGGCTCGGGGTCGGGGTCGGTCGAGAGGCTCCCCCCCTCGATGAGCACCCAGGAGTCGAGGATGCTGTCGGCGGTGTCGGCGACGGCGAGTTTCAGCGTGTTCGTCGACCCGGGGGGCACGTCGGCGTCGACCTGGAGGACGACGGTGAACCCGTCCATCTCCGTGTCCGCGCCGCCGTCGGTGTTGTCGACGTACAGGTCGGCGTTCTCGCCGGGATTGATGTTGTTGATGGCGACGGCGTCCTCGCCGGCCACCTCGGGGTCGTCGATCGTCGCGATGTTGGTCTCCTCGGCGGTGCCGCTGTCGGGGTTGAGGAAGAACCCGAACACGTCGTTGAACGACGAGTCGACGAACTCGTTGTACTCCTCGGAGCCGAACACGTAGTTGAAGAAGACCTGGTCGGTGTCCGCCGGCACCGTGAAGTCGAACTCCAGGACGGCGGCGTCGTTCGTGTTGCCGTTCGCCAGGTCGTCGAGGTCCGGGTCTCCCGGTTGACCCGTGTCCGTGGTCGTGTCAGTCTCCTGGTTCGGGCCCACCACGTCCTCGACGTTCCCCGAACTCAGGACGATCCCCTCGTCGATGCCGACGGCGCTCTCCCCGCCGGTGAACGTCCCCGCCGAGACGTCCGCGCCCGTGTAGGTGGCGTTGCTGACGCTGATGTCTCCCGCGTCCGAGACCAGCGCGTCCGCCAGGTCCGTCGCCGTCGCGCCCGAACTGTCGATGCTCGTCGTCGAAAGCGACCCGTTGCTGAGCGTGCCGACGCCGTTCCCACCGTCGTTCCCGTCGTCGCCGTCCCCGTTCCCGCTCTCGCCGTCACCCCCACCCATCGACTGTGTGTCGTACCAGGCCCGCGCGCGAAGGTTGTCGGCCAACTCCACGCCCGGGCCCTCGTCGGGGTCCTTCCGTTCGGCCTCCGTCAGGCCGTTCTCGGCCTCGTCTATCAGTTCGCCCTGCAGCCAGAGGAAGGCCGGGTTGTCACAGGCGGCGAAGTCGAACGTGACCTCGCCGAAGTCCCCCGGTTTGACGTCCTCGAGTTCGATGACTGGCGCCGCGAGGTCGCCGGGCACGTCCGCGAGTGCCTCGCAGGGGTCGGCGTCGCCCAGCCCGCCCTCCGGGAACTGCTCCTGCAGGGTGGCGTCCATGAAGCCGGCGCGGTCGCTGAACACCAGCTCGATCGGTTCGCTGCGCGGGTCGTCGGGGATCGCCGGCAGCGAGAGGTCGGGCTCCTCGCCGGGCTCGGGCATCCGGCCGAACTCCGCCTCGTCCTCGGACCAGTCGGAGTAGTGTTCCTCCCAGCTCACCTTGAGATCGAGCGCCCCCGAGACGAGCCGGTTGTTCCCGAGCCGCTCCCGATCGGAGAAGAAGGCCACGGACCCGGCGCCCCCCAGCGCCGCCGCTCCCCCCACTGTCGCCACCGATCCAAGCAGCCGCCGCCGCGTGAGTCCGTTTCCGTCGGTCATGCTGATCCCCTCCCGGGGAGACCCACCGGCGGAGTCGAACCGCCGTCGACCGGCCCCCGCGCCGTCGCGGGCGCGGTCCGGGTGGGTGTCCGCTATCAGGCGGTGTTGCCGTTGCCTCCGACGTCGTTGTGCCGCGCCTGCTCGGTGTAGAAGCCGAGATCGAACTGCACGCCGTCGGTCTGGATCTCGTTGGCGTGGTCGACCGGCAGGTACCACGCGAAGCCGACGTAGTTCGTCGTCGACGCCTCGAAGGGGTCGACCTCCTCGGTCGAGGGGTCGGCGTCGAGCAGGAGTCCCTTGTCGCCGGCGGCCTCGTCGACGGCCAGCAGGTCCAGTGCCTCTCTGAGCGTGCCACGGAAGAACACTGTCTCGCCGCCGGCGACGATCCCGCCGCCGATGTCGGTGAACACCTGCTCGATCGTCTCCGTGTCGCCGGTGAACGCGAACTGGTCCTGTTCGTCGATCGATCCGTTCTGGTTCTTCGGCGGGCTGGAGATGTCCTCTATCAGCCCCTCGTCCGCACCGGCCCCGTAGGCGATCCCGTAGATCGTCGTGCCGGCGTTCTTCGCGGTGGTCGCCTCCATGCTGCCGCTGCTGGAGATGCCGTTTGTCAGCGCGACGATGTTGTTCGCCGCGTCCTCGCGGCCGTTGTCGACTAGTTCGCTCTGTGCGGCCGTGATCCCGCCGCCGAGGTTCGTCCCCCCGCCGGCGCTGAGGTTGTCGATCGCTGTCTTCACGTCGGCGGGGTCGGTGCCCAGCCCCGCGGCCACGCTGGCCGAGTTCGAGAACGGCACCAGCGCCACGTCGACACCGTCGCCGACAGCGTCGACCAGCGCCTTCGCGCCCTCTTTCGCGTTTGCGAGTTTCGAGCCGCTCATCGAGCCCGAGACGTCCATCACGATGACGACGTCGGCGATCCCCGCCTCGCCGCCGCCCTCGTCCTCGGCGTCGAGGACGTTGTCCCCGTCCGTGTCGTACCACCAGGTCGTCTGGATCTCGTCGAGCAGTTCGACCACGTCGTCCTCGCCGTCGTCGTCCGCGTCGCCGGATTCGTCGGAGTCCTTGCGCTCGGGCTCGGTGTAGTCGTTCTCCTCGGCGAGCACGTCGTCGGCCTGCAGCCAGACGAACCCCGGGTTGCCACAGAGGTGGTACGACAGGGTGAGCTCGCCGAAGTCACCGGGTTTCACGTCCTGGATGTCGATCAGCGGGAGGGGTTCGCCGTCCTCGCCGATCGTCGCCTCGCCGCGTGCGGCGTCGGCGGCGGGCACGGCCGTCCGAAGCCCCTCCGTGGGGTCCAGGTCCTCGTCGGTGTCGGCGCCGTCCTCGCAGATGTAGCCGACACCATCCTCCGTCTCGCCGCCCGGCTCCGCGGCGAAGGGCTCCTGCACCCCGTCGCCGTCGGGGTCGGGGTAGGCCTCGATCGCCGTGTTGTCCATGAATGTCTCCAGGTCCTCCCCGGGCACCGCGATCAGCGGCTCCGTGGGGTCGGGCAGGCCGACGTACCCCTCGGGCACGTTCGCGGGGTCACCGTCGGTCATCACCACCTCCCCGACCCCCTCCGCCTCGTCGTCGGACCAGTCGGAGTAGTGCTCCTCCCAGTCCACTTTCAGGTCGAGTTCGCCGGCGACGAGCCGGTTGTTGGCGAACTCCTCGCGGTCGGAGAAGAACGCCACCGAACCGGCACCGCCGAGTGCCGCTGCGCCACCGATCGTCGCCACCGACCCGAGCAGCTTCCGTCGTGAGAGTCCGTTGTCCTCGGTCATCGTGATCCCCTCCCGGGGAAGTCCACCGGCGGAGTCGAACCGCCGCGTCCGAGCGGCCGCGTGCTCCCGACCGCGTCGGGAAACCGCGTCGCGCTCGCGACGCCACCTGGGTGGACGTGCCGCCCGTCCCGGCCGTGGCGCCCACCCGGCGCGCACGGTCCAGGACGACCGGGACCGAACAGGTACGTAGAGAGATCGGTCGCGGTACTTGCGCTCGCACGCGCACGCGACGGTCGAGTGCCTCTCCTGGTCGGATCACCTCCGTCTATCCCCTCTCGGGGAGCCCCGCCGGCGGAGTCGAACCGCCGTCTCACCGGCCAGCGACGGGTCGCGTCGGTCACGGCGACCGGCACCGCGTCTCGCCCGGTCGGGTCCCGCATCGTCAGTCACCCCCCAGCAGGTCCAGGTCGAGATCGAGGTCCTGGAACGGCCCGTCGTTGTGACGGCACTGTTCGGCCCGCACCCCCAGGTCGAACGCCACGGCGTCGGTCTGGAGTTCGTTGGCGTGGTCGGCCGGCAGCCACCACGCGAACCCGAGGTAGTAGGTGTTCGAGCCGACGAAACAGCGGGGCTCCTCCTGCTCGCCGACCCCCTGGAACGTACAGAGGCCGAAGGTGACCGACTCGACGGTGCCGACACTCGGCTGGTCGTGCCGGGGGAGAAACAGCGACGACCGCACGCAGCCGCCGGCCCCGTACTCCACCGTCACCGAACCGTCGCTGCCCTCGATCGTCAGGCTGCACACCCCGACGAAGTTGCCCGGCGCGACCGTCTCTGGCCCGCTCACCGAGAAGTTGAACCTCGTGGTGTTCCCGTCGGCGTCGGTGCCGACGCCGGTGATCGTCACCGTCGTGTCGCTCTCGCCGCCGGCGACGGTGAACGACTGGCCGGGCTGGACGCCGGCGCTCCCGGACTGCCTCAGCGTGCCCATCTCCGGCGCGCAGACGAAGGCGGTCTGCCCGGCGCCGGTGCCGTCCGCCGCCGGGGGCACCAGCTCGATCCCCGCCCGCTCGGCGACGGCGAGAAACGCCGACAGCGACATCTCTTGGATGACCGTCTCGCCGTCGTCCAGCAGGTTGTTGCCCGCCGGGTCCGAGGGCGCCGGCGAGGGGTCGATCCCGCGGTCGTCGGTCTCGACGCCGTCGTACCACAGCGCGACCCGGACGGCGTCGGCGAGTTCACCGCCCGCCAGCCCGTCGGTCTCGTCGGGGTCCTTCCGCTCGGGTTCGGTGAGCGAGCGGTCGCGGTCGAACCGCTCCTCGCCGGTGAGCGCGAGGTAGCCGTCGTTGTCACAGAGGTGCACCGACAGCGTCACCTCGCCGAAGTCACCCGGCTTCAGGTCGTCGACGGCGATCAGTGGCTCGATGCCCGTCACCGCCCCCTCGTCGTCGGTGGCGACGGTGTCCGGGCCGAGCGTGCGCAGGCCGGTGCCCTCGGTCTTGAAGGCCGTGTCCACCGTGGGATCGAGCGTCCCGGGGTCGGCGGCGGGGTCCAGGTCCTCGGGCGTGTCCGCGCCGTGGACGCAGACGTCGTACACGACCTCGTTCCCGTCGGTCGGGTAGTCCACGCGGGCGTCGTCGTCGGCGTCGGGGTACGCCTCGACGGCGGCGGCATCGAGGAAGTCGGCCACGTCCTCCTCGGGGACGGCGATCAGGGCGTTCTCCGGTGTCGGCAACCCGCGGTAGTCCGCCGGGTAGTCGTCGAGGTACTCGTCAGGCCCCGCCGAGCGCACGTCGCTCACCGCCGCCGCCTGGTCGGTGTCCCAGTCGGCGTAGTACTCCTCCCAGTCGAGTTTCAGGTCGAGCGACCCCGCCACGAGGCGGTTGTTGGCGAACTCCTCCCTGTCGGAGAAGAACGCCACGGAGCCGGCGCCGCCGAGTGCTCCGGCGCCCCCCACGGTGGCGAGCGAGGCCAGCAGCGTCCGCCGATCGATCCCTGAGTCGTCTGCCATGGTTCGTGGTGTCGTGGTCCCTCTCGGGAACCCCGCCGGCGGAGTCGAACCGCCGGGGTCTCGCGACCCCCACCGGGACGGGTGTCCGCTTGCAGTCGTCGCTGGTCGTGGCGCGATTCCGCCCCAGGCCCCCGGTCACGCGGGGCCGGGCGGCACCGGCGCGCCGGGCCGGCGGTCACCGCGCTACTCGCCCTCGGGCTCGGGCACGTTGCCGATGCCGTCGGGGTTGTGACGGCACTGCTCGGCGTAGAACCCGAGATCGAAGCCGTACGAGTCCGTCTGGATCTCGTTGCCGTGGTCGACCGGCACCCACCACGCGAAGCCGAGGTAGTAGGTGTCCGAGCCGTTGAAGCAGGGGTCCTCGTCCTGGGGTTCCGCGACCTCGATCGTACAGAGGTCGAAGTCGACCTCGGTGATCTCGCCCACCTCGGGCTGGTCCGGCGCCGGCAGCAGCACCGAGTCACGGACACAGCCGCCGGCGCCGTAGTCCTGCGTCGCCGACCCCTCGGTGCCGGTGATGCTGACCGTACACACGCCGGGGTAGTCGCCGTCGGCGAGTTCTTCCGGGCCGTCGAGTTCGAAACTGAACCCGACGACGTCGCCGTCGTCGTTGGTGTCGGTGGAGTCGATCGTGACCGTCGAGTTGCCGGAGTTGCCGACGACCTCGAAGCTGTCGCCGGCCTCCGGGTCCGAGATGGTCAGCGGGTCGCCGGTGCCACCCTCGACGGTCTCGGCCGTCGTGGCACATTGCAGGGTACCCGTCTGTGTCCCGCCGTCCATCTCGTCGCCGGTCATCGCGCCGGGCGGGGTCAGGCTGATGCCCGGTCCTTCGAGGGCGTCGACGACCGCCGACAGCGTCGCCTCCTCGACGATGAACTCCTCGCCCTCGTCGACGAGGTTGTTGCCGTTGGCGTCGTCGCGGTCCTGGTCGATGCCGCGGTCGTTCTCGTCGACGCCGTCCATCCAGATCGCCGCCCGGACGGTGTCGCCGAGTTCGCCGCTCGCCAGGCCGTCGGTCTCGTCGGGGTCCTTGCGCTCGGGCTCGGTGAGCGTGTTGTCGTTGTCGTACCGCTCCTCGCCGGTGAGCGCGATGTAGCCGTCGTTGTCACAGAGGTGCAGGCTGATGGTCACCTCGCCGAAGTCACCCGGCTTCACGTCGTCCAGGGCGATCAGCGGCTCCGGCTCGCCGTCGGTGACGGTGTCGTCGTTGTTCGTGCGCAGGCCCGTGCCCTCCGTCTTGAACGAGTCGTCCACGGTGGGGTCGAGCGACTCGGGGTCTGCGGTCGGATCGAGGTCCTCGGGCGTGTCCGCGCCGTGGATACAGACGTCGTACCCCAGCTCCTCCAGGTCCTCGATGCTGTCGACCATCCCGTCGTCGTTCGCGTCCGGGTACGCCTCGACCGCGGCAGCTTCGAGAAACGCTCCCGGGTTCTCGACGGCGACGAGCGCGTTGTTCGGGGTCGGCAGTCCAGTCAGACTGCTGTCGTACTCGTCCTCCTGCAGCGTGGTGTCCTGCGGAGCCATCACCATCTCGCCTGCCGCGTCCGCCTCGTCCTCGGACCAGTCGGAGTAGTACTCCGCCCAGTCCACCTTCAGGTCGAGCGAGCCGGCGACGAGCCGGTTGTTGGCGAACTCCTCCCTGTCGGAGAAGAACGCCACTGATCCCGCGCCGCCCAGCGCCGCCGCGCCACCGATCGTCGCTACTGACCCGAGCAACTTCCGCCGTGAGAGTCCGCTTGTGTCTTCAGTCATGTGTCGTGTGGTGTCGTCGGTCGTGTCCCGATGCTTTCGCGTTCACCACCACATCCCGGACCCCTATTGTGATACACAGGTTACACGAGTTAGCGCCGCTGAGAGGATCGTTACAGGCGGCGTGAGCCACGCTAAGGGCGGCCCGCGCTCCGTTAATCGAGGCGGTTCGCTCCCCGACGGCCGTCGTAGGACACCGCTACGGTCGGCCTGGGGGGTGCGAGCGATCACGCCAGGGTGGCGGGCCCGTCTCGCGGTCGGCCCGGACAGTACCCGGCTACCGGTGCCCGTAGGTGGGTGTTACGGCCGGTACGGCGAAATTTACTATTGTCGTCGGGTGGCTTCCCTCGCGCCGATGCTCACCGAACAGGTGCGGTCGCTCGTGAACGGTGGGACGGCCCCGTTCTCCGAGGGGACAGTGTTCAGTCTGCTCCAGAACCGCCGCCGCCGGTTCGCCCTGCACCACCTCAAGCAGCGCGACGAGCCGGTGACAGCGAGCGGGCTCGCCGAGCAGGTGGCGGCCTGGGAGACCGGGGTGGCGCCCGGCGAGGTCGCGGACAGGGACCACAAGCGCGTCCACGTCTCACTGCTGCAGAGTCACATCCCCGCGATGGTCGATGCCGGCGTCGTCGAGCGTGACGACCGCTCCGTCCGGCTCACCGAGGCGGCGGCCGACATCGACGTGTACGTCGAGCTGATGCGCCGCGACGACCTGCTGTGGGAGGAGTACTACCTCGCCCTGTGCGGGCTGGCCGGTGCCTTTCTCGCCGTGGTGTGGCTCGACGTGTACCCGCTGACCGCGGTCGGCGACCGCGCCTGGTTCACGCTGCTCGTCGGCCTCTTTCTCATCTCGGCCGTCGTCCACCACCTGTACCAGCGTCGTGTCCGGATCGGCGCCGACGGACCGCCGCCCGAGCGGCGGGAGGTCGCCTGAGATGGCCCGCAGTCGCCCTCGCCGTCACCACGGGGTGACCACCCGTGTCACCTGACCGCGACACCGACGACGACCGCGCGGGAGAGGCGACGACGGCGTCCCGGGCGAGTGCCCCGACCGACGACGCGGCCGAGGACACCA
>CAYODS010000002.1:0-31500 GCA_964402765.1 uncultured Halobacteriales archaeon | reverse complement strand
GCGACGACGGCGTCCCGGGCGAGTGCCCCGACCGACGACGCGGCCGAGGACACCACCGGGGCGGGACCCGGCGCCACGGTCGACGCGGCGGCCGAGACCGACGACGCGGAGACGCCGGGTACGGACCGACAGACGGCCGAGGAGCGCACCGCCGACGACGCGGGGACCACGGCCTCGCCGGCTGACACGGCCGAGGACGCCGTCGAGACGCCGGCGGACGAGCAGACGGGCGAGGACGACGAGGCCCGCGCGGACGCCGCGGCGGAGACGGGGTCCGGCGAGCCCCGGGCGGGCACCGTGCGGCTGTCGACGCTGTTCGAGGTGCTCGGCAACGAGCGCCGCCGGCACGTCATTCAGGTGCTCCGCGAGGAGGAGACCGTCGGCCTGGCGGACCTGGCGGAGGCGGTCGCCGCCCGCGAGTACGGCGTGGCCCCCGAGGACCTGAGCCGTCGCCAGCAGAAGGCCACCTACAGCGCGCTCCAGCAGACCCACCTGCCGAAGATGGACGACGCCGGCGTGCTCACCTTCGAGAAGTCCGCGGGCGAGGTGACCGCCAGTGACGCCATCGTCGAGTACACGATGTACCTCGACGTGGTGCCCTCCTCGGGGGTGCGCCGCAGCGAACTGTACCTGTACGTCGCCGGCGCGGGTGCCGTCGTCGCGGCGGGCCTGTGGGCCGGGTTGCCGCCGTTCGTGTGGCTCCCCCCGCTCGCGTGGGGTGGGCTGTTGCTCGTCAGCGTCGCCGCCGTCGCCGTCGTTCAACTGTACCACCACCCGCTGTTCCCCGAGCGACTGCCACTCGGCTGAGTCCCCGGCGCTACCGGGTGGTCTCCTCGACGACGACGCGACCACCGCCGACGGTCACGTCGTAGCCGACGTACTCGAAGGTGGCCGTGATCCCCGTCGCGTCGGCCCGCCCCTCGCGGCGGCCCCCGAACAGCGACTCCAGGGCGTCACAGTCCACGACGGTCTGCAGCGGCGGCAGCGTGAGCGGGTCACGCCCCGACCGCCTGACCACCGCCTCGGTGACGGCGGTGGTGACGCCGTCGGCCGACGGGTCGAGGTCGACGACCGTGCCGTCCGCGCCGGGCGAGAACTCCCGTCCGGCGTCGTCCGACTCGGGACCGCCGTCAGCCACTCTCTCTTCGTGCATCTCCAAACTCCTACACGTCGTGGCGGTATAGCTCTGACGGCTGCTATCGGTACGTATCTGCGGTTGATATATAAATTGAGTGAACGCCCGCCGGCTCAGTCGCCGCGGTCGGTCACCAGCCCCTCGTCGTGGGCGTGACCCGCGGCGACACCGCCGACGACGACGCCGGCGACGCCGGCGACGGCGATCCAGGGCACGCTCGTCACCGTCGAGGCGACCAGACAGACGGCGAACACCCCGAGAACGGCCGCGGCGGCGGCCTGGTAGCGTCGCGCCCAGTCGGTCCCGTCGTCCTCGACGTCGACGTACTGCAGCAGTTCCTCCGCGGCCGGCGTGGCCTCGGCGTGACCGCGGTCGCTGTTGTACTCGATGACGCCCGCGTCGGCGAGTTTCGGCAGGTGACACTGGTAGAGGCCGACGTAGGCGCGCTTGCGCTGGGCCGAGGACAGCGCCCGTACCGTGGTGTCGTTCTCGACGGCGGCGACGTGCTCTGCGAGTTCGCTCATCTCGACGCGGTCGCCGGCCTCGACGAGGTACGAGACGACGATCCGCCGGCGCCGGTTGCGCAGCAACTCGAACTTCGTGTCGAGATCGAGCGTCTGGTCGGTGTCGAACGCCTCTATCTCCTCTAACTCCTCGGGCACCGGCTGCTGCTCCGGCTCCGGTGGCTCCTCCTCGCCGGTCGGCGTGCTCATAGTGCTCCTCGGGTCGAGGGCCGTACCCCCGCCGAATCCCCCCTCGCACGGTTCCTCTCCTGGTCGTGCCCCGACTGGGGCGCAGTGTTCCGGTTCACGTGTTCCCCCTCCGACGGTGTGTGGTGTGACCACATACTGTCCCAACCAGTACGTAAACGCTACTCTACCTACTTATAATTTCAAATTAAGTGACTGACGTGATGACAGTTTAATCATCCCTGCTCGGCGCCGTCGTTGCGGGAGGGTGCCGGGATCGGCGGTGTCCAGGCGGCGTCCCACCGGGGGCGGGCGAGGTCCGGGTCGGCAGTCGCCGTCGTGGCCGGTGACCGCATTGTTTGCCGCCTAACGCCAGGCTACGCGGCGAGTAGTTCGGGCGTAACAATACGCCGTGATCTCGTGTACGGCGGCGTGTGGGAGGAGACAAAGCCACTGTCGTACGGATGGAGCGTTAGCGGTCCGATGGCGCCGGAGGCACAGGACCTGTCCAGGGACGTCGTCTTCCAGCTGCTCAGCAGCCCGCGACGACGGTTCGTCCTCTACTACCTCCGCGAACACGGTGGGGAGACGGAGCTAGAGGACATCACGCGGGCGCTTGCGGCCTGGGAGACCGGCAAGCCGGCCGAGGACCTCGGCGACGACGACGAGAAGCGGGTGTACGTATCGCTGTACCAGACACACATCCCCAAACTGGAGGAGAACGGGATCGTGGAGTACGACCCGGACACGACCAGGGTGTCGCTGACCGACGCCGCGGACCAGGTGGACCGTTACCTCACGGTCCGGGAGTCGCCGGTCCCCTGGCAGACGGTGTACCTCACCGTCGCCGTCGCGGCGCTCGCGCTGACGGGACTCGTGACCTACGGGGTCGGCCCGTTCGCGGACCTGAACCACGCGGTGCTCAGCGCGGTGGTGGTCACATCGTTCTCCCTGCTCGCGATCGGCCAGTTCGTCTATGACAACTACCTCGACCGCTCGATACCAGAGGAGCTGGAGCCGGAGTGACCCGTCTCCACCGGGGCGTCCGTCCACCGGTCGCCGGCGAGCGCCCAGCCCCGGCGCCGGCGGCCGAGCGCGCCCGCGTCCGGTCCCCTCGGTGGCCGGCGGAGGGGTCGAACCTCTCCGGGGGTCGTCCGTGACGGGTGGTCGACCGTGAGCCGGGACTGGGAGGTGATCGGCTACGTCATCAGTTCCACGTACCGGCAGACCGTGCTTGTCACGCTCGCGGAGAGCCCGGCGACGCCGTCGACGATCGCCGACGAGACCGACATCGCGATGGCACACGTCTCGGCGGCGCTGACCGACCTCCAGGAGCGGGACCTCGTCCAGTTGCTCGTCCCCGAGTCCCGCCGCAAGGGACGGGTGTACGGCCTGACCGACCGCGGTGAGGAGGTCGTCGCCGCCATCCAGGAGGAGGACCTCTGACCGTGCCCCGGGCTCACCGGTCGCGGTCAGTCCCGTCGCGACCGCCAGTCAGAGCGTGCCGTCGGACACCTCGATCGCACCGTCGCTGGTGACGAACACCTCCGCGTCGTCGTACTGGAAGGAGACTTGCACACTCGAGGTCCCCCGCAGCAGTCGGTCCAAGGCGTCGGGGTCGACGTGGTCGTTCAGCGGCGGCAACTCGGTCTGATCGACGGATCTGGCCCGTGCGACCGCCTCGACCACGGCGGTGCTGGGCACGCCAGCCTCCCCCCAGTCCGAGCGCAGCTCACCGTCCTGCACGCTGCCGATCCCGGCGTCACCGTCTGCACTCCCCAGGTCCTCGCTCATCGTCCTTCCTGACGGTCGCCACTCGCCATGTTTACCTCTCTGCTGTCACAGGGTTTCAATTTGTCGGCCCGGGGGAACGCTACCGGTTCGACGAAATCACCCGACAGCGCCGGGACGCGGCCGACGGTCTCGCCGCCAGCTTCATTTCATATCTAATGACACTTCCTCGATCGCCGGCCACGCACCCCCCGGACGGGCGTCGACCGGCCGGCCGGACCCGAAACGGTCTCGTACACCCCCAGGCGACCGGCGCCCGTGACGCGGCGTGCCGAGGCGGTGGTGTTCGGTCTGGACGACACGCTGGTGCGCCCACCGAGTGACGCCCCCGAGCGACTCCGGCGGGCGTTCGAGGCCGTCGGCGTGGCGCCGTTCTTCCGGACCGAGGACGTAACGCGGTGGGTCCCCGAGGTGGAGGGCGAGAGCCCGCTTGACCTGCGGGTGAAGAGCTTCCGGGCGGCCGCCCGCGACGTGGCGGGCGAGGGCGCGCCGGACGAGCCCGCCGCCATCGCCGAGCGGGTGGCCCGCGCCTACGAGCCGGCCCCGCCCGAGGCACACGAGCCGGTGGCGGGCGCCAGCGAGGTCGTCCGGACGCTCGGAGAGCGCGGCCACGACCTGGGGCTGGTGACGAACGGCGCCGAGTCCGGACAGCGCCCGAGACTCCGCCGACTCGGACTCGCCGACGCCTTCGACGCCACCTTCTTGGCCACCCCGGAGACGGGGATCAAGCCGGACCCGACGCCGTTCCGGACCGTCCTCGACCGGCTGGGCCGTGCGCCCTCGGACTGCGTGTCCGTGGGTGACGGCTACGAGACCGACGTCGAGCCCGCGATCGAGATGGGGATGCACACCGTCTGGGTACCGGTCGGCGAGCCGGACCGGCCCGCCCCGGCCGCCGACGCCGTCCGTGCCGACCTCAGGGCGGTGCTCGACCGCCCCTGGACGGGCGACTGACGCCTACGGCTCCAGGACCGCCTTGAACCGCAGGTCTCCGTCGACCATCCGGTCCACGGCGGTCCCCGCCTCGTCGAGCGGGAACCGCTCCACGCGCGGGCTGACCCCCTCCCGTGCGGCGGTCCGCAGGGCGTCCTCGGCGTCGACGCCCTCGCCCGCCGACCAGCCCGTGATCGACTGGCGGCCGAACAGGTCGGTGACCGTCACCGCGACCGGCTGTTCGGGGACGCCGACGACGACCACCTCGCCGTTCGGGGCCAGCCCGGAGACGGCGCTCTCGACGGCGTCGCTGCTGGGTGCGGTCACCAGCACGCGGTCCGCGCCACCCATCGCCGCCAGCGCCTCGCCGGGGTCGTCCTCCGTCGCGTCCACGAAGGCGTCGGCACCCATCTCGCGGGCCGGACGGCGCTTCTCCGGCGTCCGGGAGACGGCGACCGTCTCGACGCCCATCGCGTCGGCGTACTGGACTCCCAGGTGGCCGACGCCGCCGACGCCGACGACGGCGACACGGTCGCCGGGCCCCACGTCGCTGCCACGGAGCGCGGTGAAGGCGGTCGTGCCCGAACAGACGAGTGCGGCCGCCTCGACGGCCGACAGCGCGTCGGGCACGTCGACCAGTGCCTCGCGGGCGACGCTGACCTGCTCCGCGAACCCACCGTCACCGAGCAGCCCCGTCGTGTGGCCGTTCTCGCAGTTGACGAAGTCCCCCCGGCGACAGGGCTCACAGGTGAAACAGTGCCCGCCGTGGGCGTTGACCGCCACGCGGTCACCCACCGACCACGTCTCGACCCCGGGCCCGACGGCGTCGATCCGGCCGGCGATCTCGTGGCCCGGCACGCGCGGGTACTCGATCGGCGGTCGCCCCTCCAGCACCGACGTGTCCAGTTGCCCCACCGAACACGCCTCGACGGTCACCCGCACCGCCCGGTCGGCCGGCTCCGGGCGCGCCCGCTCGACCGTCTCGAACCCCTCGCCTGGAGCCGGGACCTGGACGGCCCGCATCAGCACACACCCCCCGCTCCGGCCGTCGAGACCCGTTCCCGGGCCGACTCGCTCTCGCCCGTCGTCGGTCGCCTCACCGCTACCGTTCGCTGACACGTTCGTCCGTCGCGTGACATCACCGGACCGTGGGGCGACCAGCGACGTATTCGTTTTCCGAACGGAATTTGTGTTTCCGGACTGGTAGGTAAGTCGTCGCCGTCGGGCGCCCGGAACTCGGCCCGGTACGGCGGCCACTCGCTCACCGGCAGTTCGCGGTCGATGTCGTTGATCCGGTCGGCGGCCTCCCGCAGGCGCTCCGCCAGCGGGCGGCGCTCGACGTTGTCCGGCGGCGAGACGTACTCGTCCTCCTCGGGCGGCGGCGGGTCGTAGGGAACGGACTCCGACGCGGACGCCGCGGGTCCTCCACGTCCGGCATCGTGGGTTCCCCGCGGCGATGAAGACCGTACTTCCGACGACTACCCGGTGGCCGCCGTCTCGCCGTCCTCGTCGGCACCGTACACGAAGTGGAAGTCGGTGTCCTCGGTCGAGGTGGAGTACTCGATCCGCCAGCCGTGTAACTCGGCGATCCCGCCGATCGTGGCCGTCTGGAACCCAGACCCCTCTGTCGTCGTGCCGTAGCCGAAGTCGAACGAGGCGCCGTTCGTCGTGCGGACGCGCTCGAAGATGGAGACGTTCGAACTGATGTGGACCTCCTCGTCGTCGAGTTCGATCTGGACCGCCGGGGTGGGCGAGGGGTCGTCGGTCTCCGGGCCGTAGGCGGTGTCGTACGCCTCCTCGACGATCGCCTGCAAGAGCCGGGTGAACAGCATCGGGTCACACCGGAGGTGGTCGCTCCAGTCGGCGATCTCCACCTCGACCTCTCCCGGTTCGGCGACGGTCCGCTGGAAGGCGTTGTCGACGCTCTCCCGTGCGTGGGCCCGCGAGAGTTCGGTGAACTGCTCCTTCCGGCCGCGCCGGGCGATCAGCCGCAGGTCCTCGGTTATCTCCTCGATCCGCCCCAGCGCCTCGTCGATCTCCCCGACGAACCGCCCGGCCCCTTCGAGCGCCTGGAGGTACCCGTTGGCGATTGTGAGCGTGTTCCGCAGGTCGTGGGTGAGCACCTGCGCGAAGGCGTTGAGCCGCTGGTCCCGGTCCCGCAGGCGCGCGGACCGCTCGATGTCCTCAAGCGCCGCGGCGGCACTCCGGGCCAGCACCTCCGCGTACCGGCGCTCGACCGGCGTGATCGCCCCCGTCTCCTTGCCGATCGACAGGGTGCCGTACTCCCCGACTGGGACGTAGGCGGTCTGGGTGAACGCCTCGCGGTACTCGTCTCCGGCTCCCGTGCCGTCGGTCACGACCGTCTCGCCGCTTCGGAACGCCCGACCGTGGGGCGAGTCGTGGACGTCGCAGTCTGGCCTGTCGGTCTCGCCGGTCCGCTGGACGTGGCTCACGATTCGCAGGACCTCCCGCTCGGGGACGTACCGTCGGGTGGCCGTCACCGGGAACCCGAGGACGTCGGCGGCGGTCCGGGCCGTCGTCTCGAACACCGTCCGTGGCTCCTCCGCGGTGAACATCTCCCGCGCGGCGGCGTTGAGTGACTCCACGAGTCGGGCGGACTCGACCCGGGTCTCCTCGATCGGGGTCAGGATACAGGTGTGGTACCCCTCGGCGGTCCGCTCGCTCACCCGGGCGGTGTACTCGACGCGCTCGCCGGAGGCCAGAACGACCGGGAAGATGAACGACGCCGACTCGGCCTCGTCCCCCGTCCGGCCGACCGCCGCCCGGAACTCCCGTGGCACGCTCGCCGGCACGTGCCGGTCCGCCACCAGCCCGCCCAGACTGTCCGCCAGGCGGTCCGGCCGCCCGCCCAGAAGCGTCGCGAACCGCTCGTTGACGGCCAGTACCTCCCCGTCACCGTCCACGAGCAACGCCGGTGACGGGATCGCGTCGAGGTGAACCCCGTCCGGACCGGTCATACCCCGGACCGACTCCCCCCTCCGGTTTATAATCCACCCGAATTATCGGGACTGATACCGTCACCCCGGGCCTCGACCCCGTTCCCCACGTCGTCACGTACCGCGGTGGGTGGTAACACACCCTTGAACATTTTTAATATCTTCCACCTCCTGGCTTACAACGCCGTCATGGAACGACTCCCCAGCCGAGCGTAGCCCGATCCGGACGGTCCCCCGCGTCGGGTACACGACCTGGTCCCGCTCCGGCCCCCAGTGGTCCGCACCGTCCCGTCCCCCACACGCCAATGCACGACGGTTCATCGCCCGGGTACACCGCCCGTCCCGGGTACGCACGAACCGCCCGCTACACGCCCGGTGGCCTGCTGGTCTCCCTCGCGCTGCCCGCCCTCGTCGGGCTGGCACTCGCGGCGACCGTGGCCCCGCTGGTCGTCGCCGCCGGGTCACTGGGGCTGCTCGGCGGCCTCGCCGCCACCGTCGCCGTGGTCCGGCGCCGCCGGACCGCGCCCGCCCGCGCCGCCGGTCCCGCCGAGACGCCCCACTGATCGCGGTCCCCGCGTTCGATTTTTCGTCTCGACGCCGCCCGGAGCGCCAGCGACATCCGTCCCCGGCCCGTCGGGCGCGTATGGACCCCGAGGACGTGAGGACCGTGTTCGTCGCCGGCGCCACCGGCGGCACCGGCCGGGTACTCGTCCGCCTGCTCGCCCCCCGCGTGACCGTGCGGGCACTGACCCGGTCGCAGGACGCGGCGCCGACGCTTCGCTCGCTCGGCGCCGACGAGGTGGTCGTCGACGACCTGCTCGACCCGACGGACCTGCCCGGCGCGCTCGCCGGCGCCGACGCCGCACTGAGCGCCGTCGGGTCGGGCGCGACCGACGTGTTCCGGGGCGGCCCCCTCGTGGACGGCGCGGGGACCAGGGCGCTCGTCGAGGCGGCAGTCGACGCCGGCGTCGAGGCGGTGGTGATGGAGAGCGCGCTGGGTGTCGGTGACGACCCCGCGAGCCCGCTCGCGACCGCCTTCGACCTCGCCATCGGGCCGGTCCAGCGCGCGAAAGCCGAGGGCGAGCGCGCGCTCCGTGACGCCCCCCTGCGGCACACGGTCCTCCGGCCCGGCGTGCTCACGAGCGGGCCCCGCACCGACGACATGACCGTCGCCGACCCCGGCGCGAAACTGTGGGGCAGCGTCGCCCGTGCGGACGTAGCCCGCCTGATGGCCGCCGCCCCCGTCACCGACGCCGCCGAGGACCGCACCCTCGAGGTCGTCTCGACGCCCTCTTTCCCCGAGCGGGCGCTGTCGATCGACTGGCGACTCCCCGGCCCCCCGCGTGACGGCGTCCCCGTCGAGGTCGGTGACTGACCGGGCGCTCCTGGAGTGACCCCGGCGCGACGGACCACGCGACACGGGAGTTACTGCGTCGGCTTCCAGTCCATCCGTATCGACACGCTCTCGCGGGCCCCCCGCAGCATCGAGGAGGACTCCCGCACCACGACCTCGACGCCGATCTCGTCCGGCGGGTGCAGCCCGACGGTCTTGTTGCCGGTCTGCACCGCGAAGTCCCCCGAGCGGAGGTCCGCGGCGATCGACTCCAGCCTGTCCGCCGCCGCCTGTCGCGTGAGCCGCTCCGCGTGGCTCGTCTGGTCTGCCATACCACACTCCGGCCCCCGAGGGATGTCAATCAGTTGATTGTATCACAGAGTCGATACCGAGACGCCCCGCCCCGTCCGGTCGCCGGGGGGTCGATCGGCAATCAGCGTTATGTGGGCAGTCCGCGACGGTGGGTGTGAACGTGACAGTGAGGACAGGGTTCGCCGGCCAGGTGACGGCACGACCGACCGCGTGCGCGCCGCGGGGGAAGCCGTGAGCGACGACCCGGCCCCGACCCGGCGGCGGGTGCTCCAGGGGACGGTGACGGCGGGCGTCGCGAGCACCGCCGGGTGTGTCGGCGGGACCCTCGGCGGCGGCGACGGTGGGTGTCCCGACGGCCAGTACACGGTCGAGGGTCCCGGCGACACGAGTCGGTGTGTGGTCCCCGTCGAGGGCGAGCAGTCCGTGGACCAGTACTACAACTTCGCCGGCGGCGTGACCGACAGCGCCAGCACGCCCGACGAACTCGCCGCCGAGGACGCGACGGTCCTGTTCGTCTACCGCGACACGGCGAACGACGAGCGCCACCTGGTCGTCATCAACGGCGACGCCCGAGGCAACTCCGACGGCGGCGGCCGGGTCGCGATGACATTCGAGGGGGTCGAGGGGTACGAGTGGCGGGTCCAGGACGGCGCCCCGGGCACCGGCAGCGGCGACAGGGACCCCTACCAGACGCCCAACGGCGCTCTCGGTGCCTCGGAGTCGGTGATCTGGCGGTGGAACGACGGCCGGACCGACGGCGGCGCGATCGGGCCGCTGGGCGACTCCTTCGACGTCACCGCGATCCACCGCGCTCAGGGATCGGTCGGCGAGGTCACCCAGGAGCGCACCGGGCTGAACCGCCTGCTGCTGGTCGACGGTGACGACCTCGGCTCGTACGTCGAACTCGCGACGATCGACGGCGACACGGGCGACATCTCGGTGCGACTGTCCTCGGGCGGGTGATCCCCGGCGGGACCCCGTGACGCCCGGCGACACGGCACGGCGCCCGGGCGGCGGCACTCTCTTGCCGGTCGCCGCCGAAGCCCGACCGTGATAGTCCTCGTCCCGGTCCGCCAGCCGCTGACCGACGACAACAGGGCCGCTCTCCAGCGGGGGCGCTCGCTGATCGAGGGCCACGACGACGCCGAACTGCTCGTTCTCGCCGTGAACCTGGTCCACCGCGACGACGACGCCGACCGGGCGGCGGTGCGCGAGAGCGTCGAGGCGGCCCTCGGGGAGGTCGCGGCGAGTTACGCCGTCCGCGCGGGGATCTCCTTCGAGGAGGCCATCGTCGACGAGGCGGTCCGCCAGGACGTCGACCACGTGGTGCTCACGGAACGCCGCCGTGGGGCGCTGGAGCAGGCACTCGCCCGCGTCCTCGGCGGCGAGGTGGACCTCGCGGCGCGGCTGGGCGAGCAGTTAGGCGCCGAAATCCACGTCGTCTGATCCACCGGTTGCCGTCGGGCGCTGGCGGGCCACGGGACGGCGCCTGCCCACATTCTCTCGACGCCCGAGTCACCCGAACCCCTCGGAGTGCAGGTGCCGGTCGGGCACCCCCAGCGACTCCACCGCCCGCACCAGCGAGTACACCATCGCGTTGATGCCACAGGCGTACACCTCCACGTCATCCGGGTCGATGCGCGGGCCGTCACCGTCTCCTGGATCCTCCCCCAGCCACTCCTCCAGTTCGTCACCGACCGGCGCGGTGACGGCGGCGCAGTCGACGTGTTTCAGCAGGGCGTGCTGGACGTAGTCCGTCTCGCCGTCCCACTCGGACAGCGCGGACTCCCGGCTCACCGTCGGGACGTAGTGGAAGTTCTCGCGCTCGGCCGCCAGCGCCTCGAACTCCCCGTGGTACGGCAGGTCGTCCTCCCAGGCGGCGCCCAGAAAGAGCCACACGTCCCGCCGTTCCCCCTCGTGGGTGTCCCGGTCGGTGTCGAACAGGTACCGGATCATCCCCCGCAGTGGGGCGACGCCGGTCCCCGTGGCGAGGAAGACGAGGTCGCGGCCCGAGCGCTCCCCCAGGACGAGGTCGCCGTGGGGACCACGCAGCGTGAACTCGTCGCCGACCTGAAGATCGCCGCACAGTTTCGGGGAGAGCCGCCCGTCCATCACCCGGCGCACGCAGATCTCCAGGTGCTCCTCGGTCGGCGAGGAGGCGAGCGAGTACGCCCGCGAGGTGCCGTCGTAGCGCAGGCCGACGTACTGGCCGGCCAGGTACTCAACCCGCTCGTCGGTCTCGAACTGTGCCCGGACGAGCATCGGCCGGTCCCGACCCATCCGCTCCAGCACCGTCCGCACCCGCCGGACGGCGGGCGGCGGCAGTTCGCTCGCCCGCTCGCGCATCGCCGCGGCGCTGGCGCCCTTCTCGATCGTCACGCCGGCGCTCTCGAACGCCTCACGGGCCGCCCGGCGCGCCTCGTCGCGACGGTCGCGGTCCATCGTCTCCACGTTCGTCACCCGCGCCCGCCGGGTCACGAGCGGCAGGTCGCCGATCGCCTCGTGCTGTGCGGCGTGCGGTCTGACCACTACCCGCGGTGTCGGGGTGGGCCGGCAAAGACTTTGTTCCGTCTGGTCAGGTCGTTGAGGGTCCCGTCACGGTTCACCGGCTCCCACGACCCCGTCGCCTACAACAGGAACTGCGCGCCGAGGACGACCCCGCCCAACACCACGGTGATGACTGCTCCGGCGTAACTCCCGAGGTGGACGAACCTCTTGAACGTCCGCTTCGGGATCACCAGCCGCCGGAGCCCGAGCCACGACGCCGTCCCCCGGAAGTACCACCCCTCGACGGTCACCTCCTGGCCGATCAGGTCGGGCACCTGCCGCACCGAGAACAGGAAGTCACCCAGCAGGGGCAGCCAGCTGTCGTACTTCAGGTACATCAGCCCGGTGTCGTCCTGGAACATGAGGTCCTCCGAGAAGCGGTAGCCCGCGGTGCCCCGCCCGATCAGTTCGCCCGACAGTTCCACGCGGGCGCCGTCGACCGGCGAGGCGTACACGTCGGTGAGCAGGTCGAGCACCGTCCGCTCTCTCGGCTCACCCCGGGGGTAGCGGTACGCCGCGCCGACGAAGGTCGCCAGTCCGACGGCGATCAGCCACCCACCGGCGAGCGTGAACACCGAGAACGGCGTCCGCTGCACGACCACGAGCGCGAGGTAGGCGACGGGGTAGCCGACCGCGAGCATCACCCCCAGCACCGCCGAAAGCAGGAACCCCGACAACAGCCCCAGGGTGAGCAGGGTGGCGAACCCTCGGCGCATTGCCCGTCCTCGCGTGGCTCACAGCAAAACTGTTGGTGTCGGGACCGCGCCCGTTCTGTCACTAAAACAGAAGGTTTTTACTCGCGTCCCCCGATCGATCCGGGTGAACCGACGGCAACTGCTCGGCGGCGTCGGGACGGTCGTCCTGGGGGCGGCGGCGGGGTGCACCCGGGTAGGGGAGCCAGGTGAGACGGTCACCGAGGCCTTCGAGGACTCGTTCGCCCCGGACGCGGTGTCCACGCTGGCGGTGGAGAACGACATCGGCGACGTGACCGTGCGGGCCCGTGACGTGGACGAGGTCGGGGTGCGGGTGATCAAGCGGTCGACGAACGGCGAGGGTGGGCTCGACGACATCCGGGCGTCGACGGCGCTCGACGGGGGCGACCTCACTGTCCGTGCCATGATCGACCGGGACGCGAACTGGTTCTCCAGGTCCTCGCCCTCGACGGACACGACGGTCACCGTCCCGCGGGGGAGCGCCGGGCCGAGAGTCGAGTCGGTCGAGTCCCGACTGGGGAACGTGACGCTTCTCGACACCCGGGGCGACGCGGCGGTCGACACGGACCTCGGGGACGTGACGCTCCGCCGGGTCGACGGCTACCCGTCGGTGGACTCCCGTCTGGGGCGGGTCATCGTCCAGGGCACCACCGGCCTGGGTGACCTGCGGACGAACCTCGGGGAGATAGACGCCGAACTCCGCGGCGTGACCGACGACGTCGACGTGCGGACCGAGATCGGTGACATCCGCGTCGTGGTGGACGACCGACTCCCGCTCGACGTGGTCGCGCGGAGCAACGGCGACGTGAGCGTCGACCTCGACCTGAGCGACCGACGCCGCACGGGCGACCGGGTCACCGGCCGGTTCAACGGTGGCGGTCGGCGGCTCAGGGTGCGCAGCGACCTCGGTACGGTCATTCTCGGCGCCGCGGACCTCCGCTGACGACCACGCGTTTTCGTGAGACGACCGACTGGTCCCGACCGTCCCCCTCGGGCCGGAGCGGCGGCGCCGTTCCTAATCTGTCCCCCCTCGTCTGAACTCGCTTCGATCCCGGGTTGGTTTTCTCCCCGCTGCGACACGAGAATCGGTGGTCGCGTGTCACGACCGCCCGCTACCGCCGTGGCTCCGTAGCCCTCGGCTGAATCCGGGGATGCGTCCCCGGAGTGTCCCGGTGTTCGATCCGGTGTACGCCGTTCTGCCAGGTGGCGATGAGTAAATCGGAGCCGTTGCGAGACTTGGTGGACCGCCTCGACGACTCGGGTATTGTTCACCTCGGAGACTACGAGGTGCAAGAAGCGAAGCCGACCGACCCCGACGACGACGAACTCCGGGTGACACTGGCGCGGCTGTTCTGCGAGAACCACAACGTGACCGGCGAGGACTCCCTCGGGGCGTACTGGGATAGCGAGAACGGACTGCTGGCGCTGCGAGTGGAACGATGACCGGCGAATCTGAGGGACCTGCGGCAGGCCTGTGGCGGGGAAGCCCTCCGAGCACCCCGACGGAGTGGCACTACCTCGTTGCTGGCGTCGCCATCGGGTGGGTCGCACACTCTGCGCGCCACCATTTACCCAGCCACACACCGGCAGGCCGTTCAAGTATGGAGGGATCCTAACCGATGGTGATGAGCCGCCAGGGTGCCCGGCGCATCGTTCAGGAGCGGATGAGTGAGCCCCACATCGAGGGTCGTCGTATCCCGGTACTCACTCTCCGCACCCACGTCGAGGAACGCGGCGAGGACCCGAGAGCGGTCGCCGCGCAGTTCGACCTTGAGGTAGCCGACGTGTACCGGGCGCTCACCTACTACCACGAGCACCCCGACGAGATGCAGGAAGCTCGCAAGAAGCGGGCCGAGTCCCGCGAGCGAGTGCGACAGGAGGCGGAGAAACACCGCCCCGATGGAGTGTCGCCGCCGAACGATGACGGCTGAGTGGGCGTTTCTGGTCGACGAGAACTTGGAGAAGGACCTGGCCCGGGCGATACAACAAGAGGGGTTCATCGCCGAACACGTCTCCGACGCACTCGGTGCCGGTGCCGACGACGTGGCCGATATCCTCCCCTACGCCACCAGGGAAGATATGCTCCTGATCACGAACGACCGGGATTTCGCCGGGCTACCCCACAACGCCCATCCTGGGATTCTCCTGCTGTACGATACCGACGTGCAACCCCACGAGGTTGCCTCGGGAGTCGTTGCGCTCGTCGACGCCTACGATGACCGTGACCAACTCCGGCATCGTGAAGCCCTCGACGACTGGGTGTGAATGTCCGGGCCACGAGCAAGCGTTCGTACTCTCCCGCAAAGTCGGACACATGAGGGGCGTAGCCGGCTGACTCCGACGACGAACTCCGGGTGACGCTGGCGCAGCTGTTCTGCGAGAACCACGGCGGCACCGGCGACGACTCCCTCGGGGCGTACCGGGACAGCGAGCACGCGATTCTCGCATTCCGGGTGGAACCATGACCGACGGCGACGGCCCCCTCTCAGACGTGCCCGTCGAGTCGTTCGCCTCGAGTGTCCGCGAGTGGCGTTACCTCGCCGACGGGTTCGCCGCCGGATGGGTCGCCCACCCCGCGCTCGATAACCTGGCCGGCGAGTGAGCGTGTCGAACTCACCAGACGGTCGCCTCGCCCGCGAACACCTGATCGGACGTGATGATCGCCTCGGTGTCCCGTGCCCGGTGGTTTGCGACCAGTAGCGCGTCGTGCAGGGTGTGGTGGTCGATGAGGCTGGCGAACACCAGAAGGTCGTCGTCCTCGAGTGTGGTGAGCGTGACCGGGCTGTCCGTCGTGATGCCCCGTGCTACCTCTCTCGGAGTCACGTCTATGTCTACACCGGCCACCCCGCCGTCGCTCGCCAGCGTCCACACCGACTCCGCGACGGTTACAGCCGGGGCCTCGACCACGTCTACACCCCGTTCGGCGCGTTCGAAAATCTCGTCTGCGTCCGGCGGAAGCTCGTCGACAAGGTAGTGGTTCACCGCCTCCGCGTCGGCTGTGTACCGCGTCATTCGGGCCGCCAGTCCGTCCGTCGCTTCTCGCGTATCTTCTCGGTCATCTCCTCGGCCACCTCCTTGCGTTTCTCCCCCGGTACGTCGTCGTCTACGAGCATCCCCCGAGCGCCCGACCCTGTCGCCTTCCGAACGACGATGCCGTTCTCGGTTTCCCGCCACAGAAGCTCGTCGCCCGCCTCCAAGTCGAACGCCTCACGGAGTTCCTTCGGAATCGTCGCCTGGCCCTTCTTCGTGAGCCGTGTCGTCATATCGTCCGTACTCATGCGTGGTAATACACGGGTCATTACCTTATGGGTTGTGTCGGACTCTCCTGGCGACCTCGACCTGGGTCCGCCCTGCCCCCGCCATCATCCACGCGAGGGAGTTTCGATCCCGGTTCGGGATTGAAACTGGTTGTAGATCCGCTGACCTCTTAGGTCAGATTGTCGCAACCGGGAGAAAACCCAGATCGGGGATTGAAACGCACACGGACACGCGCGTCAACATCGAGACGGCGTCTGTCGCAACCGGGACAATATCCGTCTCGGAGACGACTCGCCGCCGACCTGGCGGTGTGTGAACTGGAGTCGTTACCTGCGGGTGTGCTCTGGACGACCACCACCCGATCGGGCGACTGTCGGGGCTGCTTCGAGTCTCGCCCAGACACGAACCGGGCGAGTCGTGGGACTCGCCTGTGGTGCTGGCGAGTGTGTCTCCCCACCACCGCTGAACGGGTCGGACTCGGGGAGACGAAAGCGAGAGCGATGCCCGGTTCGTCTCCGGGCGCGTGACGACCCCGTGGCTTTTTGTCACGCGAGCGGCCAGTCTCGACCGTCTTCCTCGGGCCGGAGCGGCGGCGCCGTTCCGGCCGGCCACCGCCCGACAGCGGCCACGACCATGCCACGAGGACACGACGACACCGAGCGCACAGACACGACCGAGACGGACCCCGCCCTCGCCCGGGCGGTCCGGGCGACCGCACACACCGCCGCCACGACCGACCCGGACGGGACGGCACCGTTCCCGGGGATCGCGGACCGCCTGGCGACGGCGGCGGTCGTCGGACTGGGCGAGGCGACACACCGGACCCGCGAGTTCGTCCGCCTGAAACACCGCCTGCTCCGGTACCTCGTCGCCGAGCACGACCTCCGGGCCATCGCGCTGGAGGCACCCGTGGTCGAGACGGCGACGCTGAACGACTACGTCGTCCACGGTGACGGCGACGCCCGCGATGCGCTGGCGACGGTCGGCTACGACATCCACGAGACGCGCTCGGGCCTGGCGCTGTGGGAGTGGCTCCGGTCGGTCAACCGCGACCGGCCGCTCGCGGACCGCGTCGCCGTCCACGGGATCGACGTACAGTCGGTCGCCGCCCCCGCCGGTCGCCTGTTGGAGTGGGCGGGCGAGCAACTCTACCCGGAGACCCGACGAGCCCTCGAAACCGCCACAGAGGGCGTGATCGAGGGCACCGACGTGGCCGGTGACCGCCTCCGGGCCGGAGAGCGGGCCGCGGAGACGCTTCGCTCGCGGCTGGACCGCGACGCCCTCCCGGGAGACGGCGACCTCGCGCCGGGGGCGCTGACCGTCCGGCGACTCGTGACGGCGCTGGAACAGGGGTGTGCGTTCGCCCGAGCGGGCCTGTCGGGCGACCGCCCCGAGCAGTGGGGGTGTCGGGACCGCCTGCTCTCGGACAACGTCGCCCGCGTTCGCGAGACGGCGAGCGAGCGCTCCGACGGCCCGGTCGCCGTCTGGGCGCACGACAACCACGTCAAGCGCGAGCGACTGACCGGCGACGGCCACCCGGCGCGGGCGATGGGCGACCACCTCGACGAGCGGTTCGGCGAGTCGTACTACGCGCTCGGCCTGCAGTTCGGCACCGGCCAGGTGCGGGCACACGTCCCCGTCGACGAGGACCCCGACGTGACGGTCGACGGCCAGGGATACGCCCGCCGGACCGTCTCCGTGCCCGAACCGGAGGGTGAGTCGGTGCCGGCGGTGCTCTCCGCCGTCGACGCCCCCGTCGTACTGCTGGACTACCGGTCGGTGGCCGGGGGGCCGCTCTCGGCGTACCTCGACGGCGAGTGCCGGCACCGCTTCGTCGCCGGCACCGTCGACCCCGACGACCCGGCGGCGTTCTCCCGCCGGTACACGCCCCGGGCGGCGTTCGACGGGGTCCTCTTCGTCCAGGCGGCGACGCCGACGGACCCGATGTGACCGTCAGGCGTACGCCGCGAGCACGTCGTCGTACACGTCGAGGTACAGCGCCTCGATCTCCCCGCTATCGGGTACGCGGGGGTTGTTGTCCGGCGACCCGGAGGCGATAGCGTCGGCGGCCATCTCGCCGACGGCCGCCTCGTATGACGCCCGGTCCGGCACGTCCCCGAACTCCTCCAGGTACGAGTACAGCGACACCGTCTCACAGAGGTCGCGGACCGCCGGCGCCGCCTGCCCTGCGGCCGTCTCGTCGGGCGTCTCCCCGTCGGCGCCGCCCAGCAGGCGGGCGATCTCGGCGTACCGCCCGGGCGCGCCGTCGACGGAGAACTCCACGACGTACGGCAGGAGGACGCCGTTCGCGAGTCCGTGTGGGACGTGGAGTCGGGCGCCAAACGGGCGGGCCATGCCGTGGACCAGCGCGACCGACGAGTTCGTGAAGGCCTGGCCGGCCTGGAGTTGGCCGACCAGTGTCTCCTCGCGGGCGGCGAGGTCGTCGCCGTCCGCCCAGGCGGCGGGCAGCGAGCGGGCCATCCGGTCGATCGCGGTCCGCGCCAGGGTGTCCGACATCGACCACGCCTTTCGGGAGACGTACGCCTCCACGGCGTGAGTCAGGGCGTCGATCCCGGTGAAGGCGGTGTGACTCGCCGGCAGCGTCCGCACGAGTTCGGGGTCCTCGACGGCGACGGGGGGCACCACCTCCGTCGAGACGACGAGGAACTTCGTCGCGGTGGACTCCTCGGTGATGACGATCGAGCGGGTGGCCTCGCTGCCGGTGCCCGCGGTGGTGTTGACCGCACACAGCGGCGGCGTCGGCCGGGGCACCCCCTCGTACCCCGCCCGGTCGACGGCGTACTCCCGGATGGAGCTGCCGTTCGCGGCGACGACGCCGACCGCCTTGCCCGCGTCGATGGGTGACCCGCCGCCCAGCGTGACGATGCAGTCACAGTCACCCTCGCGGTACCGCTCCAGGCCGGCACGGACGTTCTCGACGGTGGGGTCCGGTCGCACCCCGTCGTACACCGTCGTCTCCAGGCCGGCGTCGTGCAGGCTCTCCACGACGCGGTCACCGTAGCGGTCGAACACGCCCGACGTGGCGACGAGCAGCGCCCGCGACCCGCGGTGGGCCATGCGGTCGCCCACCTCCGCGACGGCGCCCCGGCCGACGACGACCTCCTCGGGGGAGACGAAGCGGTCGGTCACGACTGCCCACCTCCCGGCGCCGGCGCCCGCCTCGGTTCGTGCACGCTCACCCCTCCATGTACGGCGCGAACAGGTCCTCCGGGTCCGGTTCGGTGGCGTCCTCGATCCGGCGGGTGACGGTCGTCGTCTGGTAGAACTTCTCGAAACTGACGTTCTCGTCCAGCTGGTTGCCGCCCCAGGTACCGGCGCCCTCCGACAGCGTCGACCCCAGCCCGTTGGCGTAGTGGCCGCCGTTGCTGAACGCGTGCACCTGGTTGACCAGCAGTCGCGCCACGTCTATCTCCTCGCCGGCCCGCCGGGCGCGCGCCTCGCTGGTCGTGTGGATCCCCACCGAGTGGCCCGCGCCCTCGTAGTCCAGTACCGACCGCGTCAGGGCGAACGCCGCCTCGACGTCGTCGACCCGGAACACGTCGAGGACGGGGGCGATCTTCTCGCCGGACAGCGGGTGGTCCGGGCCGACGCCGCGGCCCTCGACCATCAGGAAGTCGGCCTCGCGGGCGCCGCGGTCCTCGATCCCAGCGAGGTCGGCGATCTCGGCCGGCGACCGGGCGATGGCGTCGGCGTTCAGCGAGCCGTGGCCGTGAGGGAACAGCGTCTCCCGCAGGCGGCGGCGGTCGCCGTCGCCCAGCATGTGCCCGCCCGCCCGCTCCAGGGCGGCGACGGTCTCCTCGTACACCTCGTCGACGACGGCGGCGTTGCCCTCGCTGGAGCAGGAGGTGCCGTTGTCGAAGCTCTTGCTCGTGGCGATGCGCTCGGCGGCCGCCTCGACGTCTGCGGTCTCGTCCACGATCGCGACGGGGTTGCCCTCGCCGACGCAGTAGTTGGGCGTGCCGGACTCCTGGCCGGCGCGGACGTTGTCCGCCGACCCCGTCACCTGCAGCAGGTCCACCTGCTCCATCAGCGCGTACGTCTTGTCCTTGCTCACCGGCGGCGGCAGCATCTGGACGAGGTCGCGGGGCGCGCCGACGGCGGCGAGTTCCTCGCGGACCCACTCGACGACCCGCTCGCAGACCGCCAGCCCGCGGGGCGACGGCGAGAGGACGATCGCGTTGCGGCTCTTGACCGCCATCATCGCCAGCAGGGTGGGGGTCGCGCCGGGGTTCGTAGAGGGAACGACCGCGCCGACCACGCCGACGGGTTTCGCGACCTCGACGAGCCCCTCGTCCTCGTCACGCTCGACCACGCCGACGGTGGGCTCGCCCAGCATCTCGTCCAGCGCGCCGGCGATCTTCCGGCGCTTCTTCTGGTACTTGTCCGCGGCGTCGCCCAGCCCCGTCGTCTCGACGGCGAGTTCGGACAGCTCCCGGCAGTGCTCCTCCTGGTACACCGCCCACCCGACGGCGCGGGCGAGGCGGTCCGCTCGGTCCTGGTCGTAGTCGGCGATCGACTCCATCGCGACGCGAGCGTCCTCGATCACCGACGCTACCAGTCGCTCGGGGTCCTCCGGCTCGGCTGGCCCTGACCGAGCCTGCTCGGGACTCATACCCGCGCCTTCGAGGGTGGTCGGCATAAACATAATCATCTTTCAGGTAGGTTTCACAGTCGGCGCGCTGACAATCCTCATGAACGACGATCATCTTTTTGTGTCGTGGGACGGACCGCCCGCCTACGGCCGATGTCAGAGCAGCAGGACCTCGTTCGCCCGCCGGAGCCGCCGCGGGTGAACCCGATCCGGACGCGGGGGGACTGGGAGCGACAGCGACGGCGGGCCCGCGAGGCGCCCGGCGAGTTCCACGGCGCCATCGCAAAGCGGGCGCTGCACTGGCACGAGGACGGCGTCTGGGCCACGAGGGCGGGGCCGACCACCGCCGTCGCGAGCGAGGACGCCGCGGACGCCGACGACCCCGACTGGACCGGCTACACGAGCGAGGACGGCCACGCCGTCACGCCTGACTGGGACCCCTCTCACGACCCCTGGGACGCGGCGCTGGACGACTCGGACCCGCCGCTGTACCGCTGGTTCGTCGGCGGCGAGACGAACGCCTGTTTCAACGAGGTCGACCGCCACGTTCTCGCGGGGGCGGGCGACGAGACCGCCTTCCACTTCGAGGGCGACCGCTGGGACTCCTCGAAGAACGACGGTCGCGGCGGGCCGGTCGTCTCCGAGTCGATCAGTCGCCGCGAACTGCTGTATCGCGTCGTCGTCGCCACGCAGGTACTGCGCGAGTTGGGCGTCGAGACCGGCGACCGCGTGGCGCTGAACACGCCCAACGTGATGGAGCAGATCTACTACACGGAGGCGTGCAAGCGCATCGGCGCCGTCTACACGCCCGTCTTCGGTGGCTTCTCCGCGAAGACGCTGTCGGACCGGATCGCCGCCCTCGACGCCGAGGTCCTGATCACCGCCGACGGCGGCTACCGCAACGCCGAGGTCGTCCCCTACAAGGAGCAGTACGCCGACCCCGCGCTGGACGACTACCTCCCCGTCGAGACGGTCCGCGAGACCGTCGCCGACGCCCTCGCCGGTCTCGACCTCGCCGACGACCACGCCCGGGAGATCGAGCGGGCGGTCCACGCCGCCACCGAGGACGCGATCACCGTCGACCGCGCCGACGCGATGCGCGGCGTCGGCAACGCTCTGGAGGAGTTGCCACTCGCCCCCGAGCGAGTGACCGAGGTCCGCACCGAACTCGCCCAGGCGCTCGTCGCCGCCGACCACGTCGTCGAGGACGTGGTCGTTATCGAGCACACCGGCCAGGAGATCACCGCCCGTGACCGTGACTCGTGGGCCCACGACCTGGCGGCGTCCGCCCGCGAGACCGTCGTCGAGAACGCCCGCGCGGCGGGGTTCGACGTGACCGACCGCGAGGACCTCCTCGAACTCGGGGACCGCGAACTGGTCGAGGCGCTGTGGGCCACCTCCGAACCCGTGCCCGTCGACGCGGAGTACCCTCTGTTCGTCATCTTCACCAGCGGCTCCACCGGCCAGCCGAAGGGCGTCGTCCACGTCCACGGCGGCTACACCGCCGGCATCGCCCACTCGATGCGGGTCTCCTTCGACGCTCGCCCCGGCGACACCGCCTTCGTCGTCGCGGACCCGGGGTGGATCACCGGCCAGTCCTACCTCATCAGCGCCTGTCTCACCACCCGGACGACCAGCGTCGTCGCCGAGGGGTCGCCGCTGTACCCCGACGCCGGGCGCTTCTCCTCGATACTCGAGCGGTACGACGTTGACATCTTCAAGGCGGGGGTGACGTTCCTGAAGACGGTCATGGAGGACGAGGGCAACGTCGCCGACATGCGGGAGTGGTCCACCGACTCGCTGCGGGCGGCGACGTTCTGCGCCGAACCGGTGAACGAGGCGGTCCAGGAGTTCGGCCTGCGGGAGGTGTGCCCGTGGTACGCGAACTCCTACTGGGCGACCGAGCACGGCGGCATCGTGTTCACGCACTTCTACGGCAACGACGAGATGGCGCTGCGGCCGGACGCCCACACCTACCCCTGCCCGTGGGTGTTCCACGACGTGTGGACGAAGGAAGAGACCGCCGACGGCGTGGAGTGGGACCGCGCCCGACTGGAGGAGCGCGGCGAGATCGTGATCCGCGAGCCGTACCCCTACCTGATGCGCACCGTCTGGGGCGACGGCGACGAACTCGACCCCGAGGACCCGACGGCGTGGGAGGGCAACCGCGAGCGCTTCGAGGACGTGTACTGGGTCCAGCGCGACGGCGAGTACGCCTACCTCCAGGGCGACCTCGCGAAGCGGTACGACGACGACTCCGTGAGCCTGCACGGGCGCTCGGACGAGGTGATAAACGTCTCCGGGCACCGCCTGGGCACCGAGGAACTGGAGGGAGCGATGCTGCGGGACAAGCAACTCACTCCCGAGACGCCGGTCGCGAACGTCGTCGTCGTCGGCGCCCCACACCACGAGAAGGGGCTGGTGCCCGTCGCCTTCGTCCAGACCCGCGAGGGCGAGAGTCTGACCGCGGAGACGGAGGACCGCCTCGCCGACCTCGTGCGCCAGGAGAAGGGCGTCGTCGCCGTCCCCGACGCCTTCATCGAGGTCGAGGAGTTCCCCGAGACCCGCTCGGGGAAGTACATGCGCCGGACCCTCGCGGCGATGCTGTCGGGCGACCCCGTCGGTGACACGACCACGCTTCGCAACCCGGATGCGGTCGAGGCGATCCGCCCGAAGACAGAGCGCTGGCGGCGCCGCCAGCGGGTCGCCCGCGAGCAGGACCGCCTGGAGCAGTACCGCTTCCTCCGCGTGCAGTACAACGCCGTTCCCGGCAGCGACCGTGAGGTCGCGACGGTCGTCCTCGACAACCCGCCGGTGAACGCCCTGACCGAGCGGGCGCTGGACGAACTCAACACCGTCGCCGACCGGCTCGACCGCCGCGAGTCCGTCGGTGCCGTCGTGGTCGCGAGCGAGGGCGACCCGTTCGTCGCCGGTGCCGACGTCGAGCAACTGCTGGAGGAGGTCCACGAGGAGACCGAGGCCCGGGCGCTGGCCACCACCGCCCACGAGGCCTTCGAGACACTCGCCACGCTGTCGGTGCCGGTCGTCGCCGCCGTCGACGGTGCCGCCCTCGGCGGTGGCAACGAACTCCAGCTCGCCACACACTACACCGTCGCCGAGCGCCACGCCGAGTTCGGCCAGCCCGAACTCCGCCTGAACATCCTGCCCGGGTACGGTGGCACACAGCGACTTCCCCGCGTCCTGGCGGAGCGCCGCGGTCGCGAGGGGCTGGTCGACGCCGTCACCGTCCTCACGAACGGCCGCAGCGTCGACGCCGCCGACGCCGCCGAGATGGACCTGATCGACGAGGTGACCGACCGCCCGGCACGGGTCCGCGCCGCCGACCTCGCCCGGGCGCACGTCCGCGGCGACAACCACACGCTGCGGGACGCCCGCGAGGACCGCCTGGCCGCCCGCGAGCGGTGGGCCACGCCTGGCGAGTTCGACGACTCCGTGCTGGACGCCGACCCGGTCGCCCGGAACCGCGGCGCCTGCGAGCACGCCGGCACCGGTCGCGAGCGGGCCCTCCGGCGGATCGTCGAGTCCGTCCGAACGGGCTTCGAGGACGGACTCCAGGCGGGGTTCGAGCACGAGGCCGACGCCTTCGGGGCCGCCGTGGTCGATCCGGAGGGCGGGAAGGCCGGCATCGAGGCCTACCTCGACGGCCAGGCCGCCCCGCTGCCCACCCGCCCACGCGAGGCGCCACCCCTTTCGGACGCCGACGACCTCGAACGCGAGGGCGACCTGCTGCCGGTCGGGGCACCGTTCTACCCGGGTGTCGACGAGGTGCCCGACTACCAGTACGGCTTCGCGGTCGAGCGCGACCCCGAGACGGGCGAACCGGCCCACGGCGACCCCGCCGAGGCCGAGGTCGAGGGGCTGTACCCCGTCGAGGAGCCCGGGCCGAACGAGGTGCTGCTGTACGTGCTGGCGAGCGAGGTGAACTTCAACGACGTGTGGGCGATCACGGGCGTGCCGGTGAGCCAGTTCGACAACCACGACCGCGACCGCCACGTCACCGGCAGCGGCGGGGTGGCGCTCGTCGTGGACGCCGGCCGTGCGGTCCAGTCCCAGGGCCGGGTGTCGGTCGGCGACCTCGTCACCGTCTACTCCGGCCAGAGCGACCTCCTCTCGCCCCGGATGGGGCTGGACCCGATGTACGCCGGCTTCTCCATCCAGGGGTACGAGGAACCGGACGGCAGCCACCAGCAGTTCATGGTCGCGCAGGGGCCCCAGGTGCATCCAGTTCCCGACGGCGTCAGCGTCGCCGAGGCCGGCTCCTACCTGCTGGCGACCGGCACCGTCTACCGGGCGCTGTTTACCACCCTGGAGGTGGACTCGGGCGAGTCCCTGTTCGTCGAGGGCGGCGCCACGGGCACGGGCTACGAGACGCTGACGATGGCCGACCGCGCGGGCCTGTCGGTGACGGGACTGTGCTCCAGCGAGGAGCGTGCCGACCGCATCGAGCGCGCCGGCGGCCACGCGATCGACCGCACCGACGACGCCCTCGCGGATATCTGGGGGCCGATCCCGGAGGACCCCGACGCGTGGGAGACCTGGCGGGCGGCCGGCGAGCCGCTCCTCGAGCGGTTCCGCGAGGCCCACGACGGCCTGGCGGACTACGCCTGCAGCCACGCCGGCGAGCAGTCGTTCCCCCGCTCCTTCCAGTTGCTCGACGAGGGCGGCGAACTCACCTTCTGGGGTGCCTCGACGGGCTACCGGCTCACCTTCATGGGCAAGCCCGGCGAGCGCACGCCCGAGGCGGCCCTGGAGGACGCCGACCTGGCCGCCGGCGAGGGCCTCCTGGTGTACTACGGCGTCGAGGGCGACGGCGTGCTCGACCGGACCGCGCTCCGGGCGATCGAGGCCGGACGCGACGCCGGCGCCCGGGTCGTGGTCGTCACAATGACCGACGAGGGCCGGGAGTTCGTGGACTCGCTGGGGTACGGGGACGGCGTCGAGGGCGTGGTGTCGATCGAACGCCTGGAGCGCCGCGAGGACGAGTTCGAGTGGCCCGACACCCTGCCGGAGTTCCCCGACCCGCAGGCCGACCCCGACGCCTTCACGCGGGCGGTGCAGGCCTACACCGACAGCGCGTTCAAGCCACTGGGGAGGGCGGTCGGGGAGTACCTCGCCACGGCGGAGAACCCGCGTGGCTACCCCGACGTCGTCTTCGAGCGGGCCGGTCACGACGCCCTGGGCGTCTCCACGATGCTCGTGCGCCCACACACCGGTCGGGTCGTCTACAGTGAGGACCTCGGCGGGCGGCGGTACTCCTTCTACGCGCCACAGGTGTGGATGCGCCAGCGCACCATCGAGATGCCCACCGCGACGATCTCCGGGACGCACCTCTCGAACGCGTACGAGGTCCAGCAGTTGAACGCCGAGATCGACGCCGGCGAGTTCGACGTGACCACGCCGGAGGTGGTCGACTGGGCCGACCTGCCGTCGGTCCACCAGGCGATGTGGGACAACGACCTCGCCGCGGAGTCCTACGTCGTCGACCACGCCCTGCCCGCGCCGGGCCTGCGGGACCGCACCGAACTGTTCCAGGCGTGGGCTGCCGCCGAGTCTGGTGACGAAAGCGGGGACTGAACCCCTACCGCCCGGGCGGTCTCAGACGAACTGGTCGCGGATCAGCGGCGTGAGCACCGACGCGAAGCCGGTGCCGTCGCTCCAGAACGCCGCCTCGCCGTCGACGCTCGTCACGTCGGTCGCCGGCAGCACGCTCAACAGCATGGTGTCGTCGTCGACGGCGAGCACGCGGCCGACGTGCACGTCACTCGACTCCTGTGGGGCGGCGCCGACGGTCGCCAGGCCCGCCCGCTCGGCCGCCGACAGCACCTCGTCGTTCGCGCTGGCGACGACGACCTCGGCGCGGTCGGCGACCCCGGTGAGGGCGTCGAGCACCGCCTCCAGCAGCGCCACCTCGCCGGTCGCGACCAGCACCCGCCGGTCGGCGTCGCGCACGAGCGAGGTGACCCGGGCGGTGACGTTGTCCCGGCCCTGGGTCGTCCAGATGGCCTCCTGCTCGTCGTCGGGTGTGGTGCGTTGCTCGCGGACTCGCTCCAGGTAGTCGAAGGCGTCCTCGCCGGTGGCGTGCAGGCGACTGAACAGCAACTCGCGGGCCTCGGAGACGCCGACGGGCCGGTACCGCTTCGGTGACCCCTCGTGGACGTCGACCAGCCCGAGGTCCTCGAGTTCGTCGGTCGCGCCGTACACCTGCGAGCGGGGGACGTCGGTCACCTGTGCGACCTCGCTGGCGCTGCCGACGCCGAGTTTCTGCAGGCCGAGAAACGTCTCGGCGGCGTACGCCGACAGTCCGAGCGTCGTGAGCGCCTCGACCGCGTCGTCCTCGTCGGTCATGGTGGGTCGGCCGTCGTGTCGTCTTCCGGCGGCTCCACACTGTCTCTGTCGGTCCCCAGCCACGCGGCGTGCACCTCGGCGAGGTCGTCGTCGTCGAGGTCGCCCGCCTCGTAGCGGTCGTGGGCCGCCCGCAGGTCCCGCTCGGTCGCCGTCCCCGTCTCGCGCACCCGCTCGAGCGGGTCGCTCACGACGGCGATCCCCGCGTCACCGTCGACGGCGACCGTCTCGCCCGCCGTCCGCAACTGCCCGTCGAGCCGGAGGTCGGCACCGGTGGCCGCGTCTGCCGGCACGCGGACCTCGTACCGCAGTCGCCGCCCGGACTCGGGCTCGCCGCCGTTCGCGACCGCCGGCGGCGCCGCCTCCGATTCGTCAGCCATCGCCTCCCCACCCTCAGCCCAGGCGACGTGGACGGTTCGCTCGCCGACGACGGTGTCGACTGGTCGCGGGGTGGCCTCGACCCCCTCCTCGACGACCGCGGGGGCGGTCTCCCGGAGCACCGCCCGGTCGGCGCCCCGGACGACCACCTCGACGGCCACGCGGTCGCCGGGAGCGGCCGCCGACCGGTCGACGCGACGCTCGGCCGTCGCCGCGCCCGCGTCACCGCCGACCGGCGTCGCGTCCGTCCCCGTTCCCGGTCCCGAACCCGAGTCGGGTCCGGAGTCGGACCCGGCGTCGGAGTCGGACCCGGCGTCGGGCACCGTCGCGACGCCGGTGAACCGGGTCCACACCACCAGCAGGCTCGGCAGCACGAGCACGCTCGCGAGGAAGGCGTAGACGATGGTGAGCCCGGTGATGATCCCGAACTGCTGCAGCGGCGGGAGGATGGCGAGCGCCAGCGTGCCGAAGCCGCCGACGGTCGTCGCCGCCGAGCCGAGCAGGGCGCCGCCGGTGCCGGTGACGGCGCGGTCCATCGCCGTCCACACCTCGCCCGTGCGGTCGAGCTCGAGGTTGTACCGCTCGGCGAGGTGTATCGAGTACGCCACCCCCAGACCGATCGTCAGCGATGTGATCGTCCCCGTGAGCACGTTGAACGGGATGTCGAGCAGGAACATCGTCCCGAGGATCCACGTCACCGACAGCACCACCGGCAGCAGCGTCACCACGCCAAGCGTGGCGCTGCCGTCGGTCACCCGGTAGGCGGCCATCAGGAACAGGAACGTCGCCACCAGCGTCACGATCAGGCTGTCGATCACCGTCGACAGCAGGTCGTCCTGGACGATCTTGTTGAGCACGGCGCTGCCGGTCGCCGTCGCCGTGTAGCCGTCGCCGTCGAACTCGGCGGCGACCGTCCGCATCTGCCCGGTGACGGCGTCGCCGCTTGCCCCGCCGACGATCGGCACGACCACCCGGGCGGCGACGTACTCACCGTCGTCGCGGTAGAGGACGCCCTCGGCGCGGTCGGGGGCGACGGCGTACAGCTCGTCGTACACCCCCCGGAGGTTCTCGTCGGGGACGCCGTCGCCGTCGGTGTCGGCGGCGGCGAACGTGGCGTTGAACGTCTCGTTCTCGGCGGCGACCGACCGCATCACCGACAGCGGCGAGGTGATGTCGACCGCCCCGCCGGCGACCGTCTGGGTGACCCCCTGGTCGGCGGCGACGCTCTCGGTGCGGTCCAGCCGGTCCAGCGTCTCCGCCCGCGTCAACTCGCCCCTGATGAGGACCTGTGCCTGGGAGTCCTCGCGGACGAAGTTCTCGTTGACGAACTCCAGGTTCTTCTTCGCGGTGTAGTCGCCGGGCGCGAACGGCTCGGGCAGCTCCTTCAGCACCTGGGGTGGGTCGTCGGCGATGAAGTCCGACTGCTGGAAGGTGGTGTCGACCTGCGTGGCGCCGAGCGCGCCGCCGGCACTCACCAGCAGGGCGACGACGATCACCGCCGCCGGGGCACGCCTGGCGGCCCGTGCGCCGACCGACAGCGCCCCCGAGAACCGCCCGCCACCGGTGCCGAAGGCCCGCTTGCGCCGGTCCAGCCCCCACCCCTCCAGCAGTTCGTCGATCTCGACCTTCAGCGCGGGCACCAGCAGGCTGAACACCAGCAGTGCCGCGACGATGCCGAACGAACTCACCAGCCCGAAGTCCTGGATCGGCCCGACGGGACTGGTCAGGTTCGACATGAACCCGATCACCGTCGTCGCGGTGACGTACAGCAGCGCCACCCCGACGCCCCCGAGCGCGACCCGCATCGACCCGCGGGGACCCGTGTCGGCGCCCTCGTCGGTCCGCTGCTCGCGGTGGCGCATGAACACGTGGATGGCGTAGTCGATCGACAGCCCGATCAGCAACACGGGCACCGAGATGAGGATCTGGTTGAAGGCGACGCCGGCCCAGCCCATGAACCCGAACGTCCACGCCAGGACGACGGCGATACCGACCAGCCCGAGGACGATGTCCAGGGCGTCACGGTAGGCGACGGTGAGCGCGACGAACACGAACAGAATCGCCAGCGGCCCGACGATCGCCAGGCTGTCACCCAGCGAACTGTCGATCTCGTCGGAGATGATCCCCGCGCCGAACACGAGCACCTCCTCTTCCAGGTCCGCGCCCAGCGCGTCCATCCGCAACTGGGCGTCGACCACCGCTTCCGAGGCCGCCCCCTGGGCCGTGGTGCCGGCGCTCTCCTGGGTGACGAACAGCACCGTCGCCTCCGCGGTCGTCGACCCCGGCTCGAAGTCCGTCGGCATGAACACGAACACGCCGCTGCCCTCGTTGCCCTCGCCGAGCACCTGGCCGACCACCCCGTCGAGTTCGGACTCGTTCAGCGCGGCGACGGCGGCCCGCTGCTCGTCGAGCGTCGCACGGGAGGCGTTCGCCAGTCGCGCCCGCTGGTCCTCGAGGTCGGCCGCCAGCGACTCCAGTCGGTCGGCGTCCGCCGCGAGTGCATCGCTCCGGCGCTGCAGCGCGCGGTAGTCGTCGGCCAGCACGCCACGCGTCCCCAGGCGGTAGGCCGCCTGCGCGGCCGACTCGTTGGGCGCCGCCCGCAGCCGCTCGGCGGCGGTCCGGAACCGCCGCTCGTCGGTCGCGTTCAGCGTCACCGGCGTCTCCGCCCGCACGGACTCGAAGGCCGGCCCGACCGAGCGGTTCGGCGCCGACCGGAGCTCGGTCAGCGCCGAGCGCAGCGTCTCGGCGGTCGCCGACAGCGTCGCGTTGCGCTCCCGGATCGCCCGGCGCTCCTCGGTGACACTCCGGTTCAGCCGCTCCAGCTCCGCGGCGGTGGTCCGCACCGTTGCCCCGCGCTCCTGGCGGATCGCGGCCGTGCCGATCACCGTCGCGACGCTGCGGGAGGCCGGCGCGTCGGTGAGCGTGCCGTTGACCGCCCGGTCCTCGCGCAGCGACCGCTGGTAGTCGAGGATCGCCACCAGCGTCTCCCGGTCGAGGACGTCCTCGTCGCGGACGATCACCTGTGCGGTGGTCGTGTTCTCGCTGCCGGTCGAGAAGTTCGCCTCCAGGTACTCCAGGGCCTCGGCCTCCGGGGAGTCCGACTGGAACTGGTCCAGCGAGGAGCTCTCGTCGACCATCGTCGCCCCGGCGCCGACCGCGACCGTCGCCACCAGCATCACGACGATCACGACCCGCGAGTGGTCCATCACCCCGTCCGCAACCGCCCGAACTCGACTCACGACCGCTCACCGCCGACCGCTCTCGCCTCCGACATCTGTGTGTACTCTCCTACTAACAGCCCACGGATAAGCGTTCCGTCCGCGTCTCGCGGCGCGCGAGATCGGGGGGACGGGGCGGCGACTGGCGGGACGTGCCGTCGTCTCCCCGTCGGCGGTCGATCACGCTCCGGCGCGGCGTGCTCTGGCTCCGCCTATGCGGTTACCCTCGGACACCGACGGGCCCGTCCCCGGTTCCGCCTGGAGACCACTCTGGTCGGTGCCGACGGGCCCGTCCCCGGGTGGCCCGCGTGTCAGGCCTCGGCCACCCAGACCATCTCCTGGGTGGCGGACTCCAGCGGCTCCCGTTCGAAGCCGCCGTACACCTGCCAGTCGGTGAACCCGGTGACCTCGAACAGTAACTCGAACTGCCGTTTCGGGATCAGCGCCATCGGCGTCTCGCGGTCCGCGACCAGTTCCCCCTCGCGGTACAGCACCCGGCGGTAGCGGATCACAGCGGTACCAGCGCGGATGCCCACCCCTTCGGGGGTGGGAGGAAGCGCGTTAGCCCCGAGCGGCAACCCACCGACTACGGCAGGGCCGACTCCCCAACGTAGTCAAAAACAATAATAAAGAATAGTAACTACTGTGAGGTATGGCGTGGGAGGTGACCCGAACGGTACGGGTTCGCCTCAACGTGCCTGATGACCGCAAGGGTGATCTCCACGCCACCAACTCCAAATTCCAGTATTGCGCCAATCATACCGCAGACTGGGCGTGGCGCTATCCCGACGAGGACTGCGTGACCAGCAAGAGCGAAGCCGAAGCCGCTATCTACGACGAACTCCGCCACGCGATGGACGGCCTGCACGCGAACCTCGTGCAGAAGGCCATCAAACGCGCCACCGACGACATCGACAACTGCGTTGACCGGCTTGCCGGGGGCGAGACTACCAGCAAGCCCGAGTACGACACGTTCAGTGTCGTCTACGACAAGCGAGCGGCCACTTACTACTGCGATAGGGTGAGCCTCGCCACGGTCAACGGCAGAGTCGAATGCGAGTTCGACTTACCCGACGACCCCGACGGCACGCCACACGGTGAGTACCTGCTGAACGAGGACTACGAGTTTGCGACCAGCACCGTCCATTACGACAGCGAGACCGACGAGTTCTACCTGCACGCGGCGATGGAACGGGAGATAGACACGAGCAGTCCTGAGAAAGCCGAGGATTCGAAAGTCCTTGGCGTGGACTGTAACGTT
>CAYODS010000001.1:58175-72059 GCA_964402765.1 uncultured Halobacteriales archaeon | reverse complement strand
GGGGGCTTTCTGGGCCCTCCCAGCAGCGGCGTCAGCAACTGAGAGCACCGAAAGGGGGCTTTCTGGGCCCAGATGGCAGAAACGGAAGCGAGTGAGAGCACCGAGGCGGGGACGTTCGAGACGGCGCCTCGGCAGTGACGCCCGATGGGTGTCGAGAGAGGATCAGACCCGAGAACTGGAGCCGATTACTGCGCGGGGACGGCGCCGGACTCGGTCTCGGAGGCGTGCCGGTCCGAGTCCGGCACGGCGCTCACGCGGCGGAACACGGCCTCGGGGTCCTTGTTCCAGGTCCACACCCACCGGGTCTTCACGAGCAGCCACACCTTCCGGAACAGCGACAGCGAGGGGCGCTCGGTGACGACGTCGTAGCCGTTCGAGCGGACCAGGCGGTGGTGCTCGGCGTACAGCACCGACGCCAGGAGGACGGCGAACTGGGTGTCCTCGGGGAGGTACTTGATGCCGGCGACGCCCTCGCGGTAGAGCCGCTCGGTGCGGCGAAGTTCCTCGGCGACGGCGGCGGCCATCGACTCCGAGAACGACAGGGCCTCGACGTCTTCGAAGTCGACACCGTGCTTCTGGAGGGTCTCTCGGGGGAGGTACACCCGGTCACGGTCGAGGATGTCCTCACGGACGTCGCGGATGAAGTTGGTCATCTGGAACGCCTCGCCCAGCGCGACGGCGTGAGGGACGGCGGTCTCGCGGTCCTCGGGTTCGATGATGGCGGTCATCATCACGCCGACGGCGGAGGCAGAGCCACGCATGTACTCCTCCAGTTCGGCGTAGGTGTGGTAGCGTGTCTTCTCGATGTCGGCCTTCATGGCGTCGACGAAGAGGTCGATCTCGCTGTCGGGGATGTCGTACTCGTCGGCGAGATCGCGGAAGGCGTCGAGAACGGGGTCGTGTGGCTCGCGCTCGCCGAGTGCCTCCTCGCGGAGTTCCTCCAGGCGGGTGGCCTGCTGTTCGGGGGTGTACTCGGCGTCGGGGTCGTCGACGACCTCGTCGGCGATCCGAAAGAAGGCGTACAGGACGTACGTGGCGTGGCGGACCCGCTCGGGGAGTAGTCGGGTGGCGAAGTGGAAGGTCCGACCGGTGCGCCGCTGGATGGCCTTGCTGCGTCGGACCTGGTCTGGGTCAACCATCGCGGGCCCCTCCCGTACGGACACCGGTGCGCTCGCTCATCTGTCGTTCGTTGTGCCAGGTCGGTCTTAACGGTTCATACACCTGGCGATAGCGACCGAGTGGGCCGCCGCTGGGCCGGTCGACGGGAGTGCTGACCGGAGTTCGGTCGTGAACTGGCATGAGAGAGCGTCTGCAGGTATTATTCGCGCTGTAGGCAGACGAACCGCGAGGGAGAATTAAGTGGGCGGGCCCCGGACGGCCGGACGTATGGGACACGTCAGTGCGGTCGGGGTGTTGCTGGTCGTCGTTGCGGTCGCCGCCGTACCGGTGACCGGACCCGTCGGCGCGGCGGGGACCGGTACCACACACGCCGGCACGGACACCGCACAGTCCGACCTCGTGACGATCACGATCGAGGTCCAGACGAACCAGGGCGACCCCGTCGGCGGCGCGCAGGTCGAGGTCAGTTACGACGGCGGGTCGAACCAGACACAGACGTTCTCGAACGGCCAGGCGCTCGTGGACGTGCCACGCGGCGCCACCGTGACGATCGAGGTGAGCGACGACGAGTACGTCATCAACCGGCCGGTCCAGACGAGCGACGTCGACGGCGAGACGCTGGTCGAGGTGACGATGTACCCGAAGGCGACGATGGTCGTCGAGTCGGCCGACGAGGGCGGGACGGTGCGGGACGCGCAGGTGAGCATCAGCAAGCAGGGCACCGGCGTCGAACTGGACAGCGACACCACCGGCGAGGACGGTGTCTACCAGATCGAGGACATCGAGGCCGGCACGTACGACGTGAGCGTCGTCAAGCGGGGGTACCTCCGCAAGCAGGTCGCGGTGAACCTCACCCCGCCGTCGACGGGCCGGACCGTCGTTCTGGAGGAGGGGACGGCCACCCTCAGCGTCCGGGTGTTCGACGACCACTTCCGCTCGCCACGGCCGCTGGCCGACGCCGTCGTCACCGTCGAGACCGGCGGCGAGGAGGTGCTGTCCGGGCGCACCGGCGACAACGGCCGCCGGCAACTGTCGGTCGGCGTCAACGGCCAGTACACGATCCGCGTGACGAAGGGCGACTACACGACGGCCGAGCGGACGATCGTCGTCGGGGAGTCCGGGCAGGACCTGGAGTTCAACGTCCGGCGTACCCCCACGCTGACCGTCCGTCCCGGGGCCGACTCCGTCGCCGCCGGCGAGAGCGTGCTCGTCCAGGTGCGCAACGCCTACGGCGAGAGCGTCGAGGGCGCGACGATCCAGCGTGACGGCCAGTCCGTCGGGACCACCGACGCGAACGGCGAGGTGCGCATCGACATCCCCTCGGCCGGCGAGTTCGAGATCGTCGCCACCCAGGACGGCGTCACCTCCGACGCCGTCACGATCGAGGGGATCGACCGGGCGACCGAGACCACCACGACCGAGACCACCACGACCGAGACCACCGAGGAGTCCGACCCCCTGCCCGGCTTCGGTCCCGTCGTGGCGCTGGTCGCCGTCCTGCTCGCCGTCGTCGCGCTCAGACGCCGGCGCTGAGGGCTCACACCCCACGCTCGCCGCCGTTTCGCCCACCCCGCAAGAAAGGTTATATTCTCCCCCAGCCTCGGTACCACCCACATAAAGTAGTTGATAATAATGACCGATGAACACACCACAAACGACGGGCGGCAAGAGGAGACGACCGAGGCGGCGTTGGGCGCGGAGACCTCGACGGACCTGGTGCTGTACGAGGGGTCACGGCGCGAGGCCCGCGACGCGACTGCGTCCGGACCGGGGACGCCCCCACCCGAGGAGACGGCAGCGCCGGAGACGGTCGCGACGGCGGTGCGGTCGGCGGTCACCGCGGCGTTCGATGCGCCCGACGCGGACCTGCCGTTCGGGTCGGCTCCCGGCGATGAGTTCCTCGCCGAGCGGTGGTTCGACTTCGACTACCTCGACGGTCGCGTCGAGATCGACCGGACGTGGGTGACCGAGCCGTACGCCTACGTCTCGGTGCTGTACGACGAGAACCAGAAGGAGTACGGGTACCACGTCAGCGAGCCCGTCCTCGACGGGTTCGAGCGGCACGTGCGGCGTGACCTCACGCGAGTCCTGCGGGACAGCCTGCTGTACCGCGACATCGACGACGAGCGCGAGCGGGCGACGCTGTTCGAGCGGGAGGCAGTCTCGGTGATCACCGACCAGGCGGCGACCGTCGAGACGGGGACGCTGTACAAGTTGCTGTACTACCTCACCCGTGACTTCGTGCGGTACGGGCGGATCGACCCGACGATGCGGGACCCCGCCGTCGAGGACATCTCCTGTGACGGCGTCGAGGTGCCCGTGTTCGTCTACCACCAGAAGTACCGCGATCTCGAGACCAACCTCAGTTTCGGCGAGCGGGAACTGGACTCGATCACGGTGCGGCTGGCCCAGCGGGCGGGCAAGTCCATCTCCGTGTCGACCCCGCTTCTGGACGCCTCCCTGCCGGACGGCTCCCGGGTACAACTCACGCTGGGCGGAGAGATCGCGACTCGGGGGTCGAACTTCACCGTCCGGAAGTTCTCGGAGGTGCCGTACACGCCGGTCGACCTGATCCGGCGCAACACCTTCTCCGTCGAGCAGATGGCGTACCTCTGGCTCGCCATCGAGAACGGCCGGTCGCTGGTGTTCGCCGGCGGCACCGGGTCGGGCAAGACCACCTCGATGAACGCCGTCTCCTTCTTCATCCCGCCGAACGCCAAGGTGGTGTCGATCGAGGACACCCGCGAGATCACGCTGCCACACGACAACTGGGTGCAGTCGGTGACCAGGTCGGCCGTCGTCGAGGGCGGCCGCGGCGAGGTGGACATGTACCGCCTCCTGCAGGCCTCCCTGCGCCAGCGCCCCGAGTACATCCTCGTCGGCGAGATACGCACCGAGGCGAACGTCGCGCTCACCTTCTTCCAGGCGATCGGCACCGGGCACACGGCGTACACCACCCTGCACGCCGACTCGATCGACGGCGTGTTGAGCCGGCTCCAGAACGAGCCGCTGTCGGTGCCCGCACAGATGATCGAGAACCTCGACGTCGTCGCCATCCAGCGGCAGGTCCGTGAGGACGACCAGCGGCTCCGCCGGACCCAGGAGGTCGTCGAGATCGTCCCCGACGGGTCGGGCGACATACGGACCCGCACGGTGTTCCGGCGGGACCCCGCGACGGACACTCACCACGCGGTGAACCCCTCGCACCTGCTCGCCAGCGTCCGCGACGAGCGGGGGTGGGACCAGCAGCGCCTCGACGAGGAGATCGCCGTCCGCGAGGAGGTGCTCCGGTACCTCGCTGACAACGACATCGCCGCCTACGAGGACGTGGTCCGGGTCATCCACACCTTCGCGAAGGACCCCGAGAGCGTCCTCGAGCGGGTCCGGTCGGGCGACCTCGGCACCGAGACACTGGAGAGCGACCTCGCCGCGGCCGCCGCCGCGGCGACCGACGGCGACGCGAACGCGGACACGACCAGGGCCGCGGACGTGAGCGTGACCCTGGAGGTGGACGCCGACCCAGTCGTGGGAACGGAGGCGAACGGCGACACGGCCCCCGGCACCGACACCGACGGGAGCGCCGACGTGGACACGGAGGTCGACGGGACCGGTGACCGGGCCGCGGACGCCGACGGCTCGGCCACGGAGGAACGGCGGTGACCACCGCACCCGACGGGGCGACGGCCGGGACGGCCCCGGGGACGCGGGGCGTGCCGGTCGACGAGGCCGCCGACCCGACGGCCCGGGAGTTCGCTCCCGAGGAGCCGCCGCTGACCGAGGCCGACCGGCGCCAGGTCCGGCGACACTACGGCCGCGTGCGGGCGTACTTCAAGTTGCGCCCGGCGCGGTACGCGGCGGTCCAGCGCCGGCTCAACCAGGCGCGGATCGGCACCACCTACGACCGCTACCTCGCCAGCAGCGTCCGGTACGCGCTGGTCGCCGGGTTCGTGGGCCTGCTGCTCGGGACCGTCCTGGCGGCCGGGCTACAGGTGACGGGCGTGCTCGCGGCGCTGCGGTCGCCGGTGCAGTTCCCCGGCGCCATCGGGGCGTTCGCCGCCCGGAACGGCACCCTGCTCGCGGGGACGGTCGTCGCGCTGGCGAGCGCCGTGACGCTCGGACTGGGCACGTGGAGCCTGCGAGTGTCGTACCCGCGGTACGTCGTCGGACGGCGGACCCGGGCGGTCGAGGTGATGCTGCCCCACGCCATCGCGTACATGTACGCACTGAGCCGTGGCGGGATGGACCTCGTCGAGGTGGTCGACTCGATGGCCGACGCCGAGGACGCCTACGGTGCCGTCAGCGAGGAGTTCGACACCGTCCGGCGTGACGTGGAGGTGTTCGGGGCGGACCCGACGACCGCGCTGCGGAACCTCCGCAACACCACGCCCAGCGGGAGCCTGGAGCGGTTCGCGGACGACCTGCTGGCCGTGCTGGACTCCGGCGGTGAGGTGACGGTGTTCTTCGAGGAGCAGTCAAAGAAGTACCTCCGCGAGGCCCGCGACCGCCAAGAGGACTTTCTGGAGACGCTGTCGCTTCTGAGCGAACTGTTCGTGTTCGGGTTCGTCGCGCTGCCGCTGTTCGTCACGGTGACGCTGATGATCATCTCGTTCGTCGGCGGCCAGACCCTCGGGGCGATGGCGGTGCTCATCTACCTCGCGCTGCCGGCGGGGATGGTCGCCTTCCTCGTCGTCGTCGACCGGCTGTCGGCGCCGTACGTCCAGCCCGAAGCGAGCGTCGAGGACGAGAGCGAGCCGACCCCAGACGAGGAGACGGACGACCCCCGCGTGCGCCGGTACCGCCGCGGGCGCCGCGGCGAGCGGCTCCGGGCGCTCGCACGGCGGCCCCTGCCGGCACTCCACGAGCGGCCGGTGCTGTCGCTCGTGGTTACGGTCCCGGTCGCGCTCGGGCTGGCGGCGGCGACCGTGATCGGGGGGTACGCCGAGCCCTCGCTGGCCGGCGTCACCGGCGCGCCCGTGACGACGACGACGCTTCTGGTGGTCGTGCCTCTGCTGGTCGTGGCGGTGCCGCTGTCGTACCTCCACGAGCGCCGCCGGGCACGCCGTGCGGCGATCGTCGAGCGGTTCCCCGACACGCTGAACGTGCTGTCCAGCGCGAACGCCATGGGCGTCGGGTTCAGCGACGCGCTGGCGCTGGTCTCACAGCAGGCGTCTGGCTCGCTCGCCCGGGAACTGCGGAAGGTCCACAACGACATCGAGTGGAACCACGACCCGCGGCGGGCGCTGCTGTCGTTCGCCGCTCGCCTGCGGGTGCCACACCTCTCGCGGACCATCAAGCTGATCGCCGACGGGAGTCGCTCCTCGGACGACCTGAGCCGCATCCTCTCGGTCGCCGCCGAGGACACCCGCAACCGGGCCCGGCTGGACGACGCCCGGCGGCGGGCGATGGACTCCTACATCGCCATCGTGCTCATCGGCTTCCTGGTGTACCTGCTGGTGATCGTGCTGATCGAGTCGTCGTACCTCGCACGGTTCGCCGAACTGTCGGCCCAGCAGGACGCCACCCCCGGTGGCCCGTCGCTGCCCATAACTGTCACGAACGTGCCCGTCGAGACCTACCGGGCGCTGTTCTTCCACTCCGTGCTCGTCCAGGGGTTCGGGGCGGGCGTGCTCGCCGGCAAACTCGCCGACAACGACGCCCTCGCCGGGCTGAAGTACAGCATCGCGCTCGTGATGCTGTCCGTGCTGGTGTTCGTGGTTGTCTGAGCCCACCAGCACGGCAACAGTTATGCTCTCACCCAGCATTAGGACAACATGAAAGTATCATCCAAATCATGGTTCTCGCGGGTCGACGACCGCGGCGTCTCCGAGGTCGTCGGCGCCATCCTGGTGTTCGCGCTGCTGTTGCTGGTGCTCGTGCTGGCACAGGTCGCGCTCGTGCCGGTGTTGAACCAGCAGGTCGAGGCGGAACACAGCCAGCGCGTCGGTGACGACGTGGCCCAACTGGAGGGCGCGATCACGCGAGTCGGCGCCAGCGGCGTCGGTGAGAGCGCCGACGTCGAGGTCGGCGTCGACTACCCGGACCGCCCGCTGCTGCTCAACCCGCCGCCGGCGGTCGGCACGCTCCAGACGACCGACGGCTACGGCGTCGCCCTCCGGAACGTCACCGTCGCGACGAACGACGAGACCGCCGACTGGTGGAACGGCGCCGACCGGACCTACGACGCGGTGAGCCTCCGGCACCAGACGCAGTACAACGAGTACCGCGACGCGGGTGACCTCTACCTGGAGAACGGCGTGCGGTACCGCGTCTTCGAGGACGGCACGATCGTCGTCCTCGGGGACAGCGGACTGGTGGACGGCCGCCAGATCGAGATCGTGACCCTCACCGGCGACCTGACGACCGTCGACCGCGGCGTGGTGTCGCTGCCGCTGTCGGCGGTCAGCGGACCACCGCAGACCGTCGGCGTGACCGAGACCGCCGCGAGCGGCGAGCCGGTGACGATCGTCCTGCGGACGCGGCTGTCGGCCGCGACGTGGGCCGACCTCCTGAGTGACGAAATTGGCGACCCCGCCGACGGGAACTACGTCCGTGAGGTGCGCCAGGTCGGCGACGACGTCGCCGTCGTCATGCACGAGGGCGTCACCTACGACCTGCGGCTGTCCACCGTGGGGGTCGGGACCGACGCCACCGGCGGCGAGCCCGCGTACCTGACCGACGACGGTCGGACCGTGCGGGTGCCCACCGCCGGCGGCGACCTGTCCGTGCTGGTGCGGGACGCCAACAACAACCCCGTCTCCGGCGTCGAGGTGACCTTCGCGACCACGACCGGCACGGTCGGGGCGACGACGGCAACCAGTGACGCCGACGGCCGGGCCGTGACGACGCTGAGCGGGGCCGAGGGCGCCGCGAGCGTCACCGCGACGATCGACACCGACGGCGGCGTCGACCGGGACGGCGACGGCGACCCCGTCGACGCCTGGGAGACCGTCTCCGTCGACGCCCGGATCGGCGACGTGGACGGCGGCGACGACGACGGGAAGGACATCAACCCCAACGAGGACGGCGTGCTCGTCCTCGCGGGGGCGACGACGGACCGCTGCAACCCCAGCGGTGACTGCCGCGTGTCGGTGCTGTTCGAGAACGCCGTCGGCTCGGACGTGACGATCGACGCCGTCCGGGTGAACGTCTACGCGCCGAACGCGCCGGGCGCCTCCGGCGAGGACTTCCCCGACGAGGCCCGGCTGCTGGACGGTGACACACTCGTCGGTCCCACGGTCGCCGTGGGTGGGCCCGACGTGTCGCTGGCGGGCGTCGACGCCGACGTGGTGACGGTGCCGGCCGGCGCGGACGCCGCCGCGCCGTTCGCCGTCGAGGTGCGGTTCTTCGAGGACGGCGACCCGTTCACCGTCCCCGGGGGCGACGTGGTGTACGTCACGGTGTCGTACACGACCCCGGACGGCCCACAGCGGTCGACGTACCTGATCTCGACCAGGCCAGCCTGACCGCACGGGGTCGGCGCCGACCCCGCCGCCGACCGGCGAAGTTACACTCGATTTCGCGTGAAAACGGCCCGTACAGTTAATCCCCCACCACTACACTGTGGAGACGATGGTGAACTCGACCTACGCCGTCTACCTGGGGGTCCACCTGCTGTCGGTGCTCATCAACCTCGGGCTGGCGGTGTGGGTGTACCGCGGCGACTACGGTCGCAGCGGGCGGTACTTTCTGGGGGCGCTGTCGGTCGCGCTGGTGTACGGCGGCGTCGCCGGCGTGCTGATCGCCAGTCCGACGGTGGCGATGGGCCGGTTGCTGTTTCCCGTCATCGGGTTCATGGCCTGGCTGACGACGGTCGCCTGGCTCGCGTTCGCGCTGCAGTACGCCGGCTACGGCCACCTGCTCACCCGGCGGACGCTGGGCGCGATGGGGCTGCTCGTCGTCGTCGGCGGTGGGCTGACACTCACCGACCCGGTACACGGACTCGTCTACGGCGGCTACGAGACGATCGGGACGCCGTACGACCACGTCGAACCCCTCCAGGGGCCGCTGTGGCTGCCGCTGACCGTCGCGGGGTTCGGCGTCGGGGCGACGACGGTGGGGGTGCTCTCGGTGACCGCCCTGCGGGCACGCAACCTCAGTCGCCGGCAGGGAGCGCTGTTCGCCGCCGCCTTCGTCGTCTCGATGGTCGTCTCGGCGGCGCTGCGGGCGGACGTCCGCGCCATCCCGCCGTCGATCGGCGGCGTGGTGTTCAACGGCACCCTGGCGTACATGCTCAGCCGCGAGCAGATGCTCACCGTCGAGCCGATGACCCGCACCCAGGTGATGGACGCGGTGAGCGACGGGGTCGTCGCCGTCACCGGCGAGGGGCGGATCGTCGACTACAATCACGCCGCCGCCGCGCTGTTTCCCGACCTGGAGCGCGGCGTCGGCGAGCCACTCCGGGACGTGGCGCCCGCGCTGGCCGGCGCCTTCGAGCGCGAGCGGGACCGCACCGCCACCGACGGCGGCACCGCGACCGAGAGCGGGTCGGCCGGCACGGACCCGGCGCTCGCGGGCGGCCCCGCGACGGACCTGCCGAGTGCCGGGTTGCCGCCCACGGTGGGCGAGACGCCCGACCGCGGTGGGAACGTCTCGGTGACCGTCGACGGACAGCGACGCCGTCTCGCCGTCCGCGTGGACGACGTGACCCGCGTGGGCACCCGGGGCCACGTCATCGTCCTGCGTGACGTGACAGAACTGGAGGCGTACGCCGACTCCCTGGAGCGACAGACCGAGCAACTCGACCGGTTCGCCTCGGTCGTGAGCCACGACCTGCGCAACCCGCTGTCGGTCGCACAGCTGTACCTCGACGAGGCCGACGACGACAGCGAGGAGGTCGCCGCCGCCCGCGAGGCCGTCGAGCGCATGGACGGCCTCATCGACGGGGCGCTCGATCTCGCCCGGCAGGGCCGCGTCGTCGAGGACCCCGACCACGTCGACCTGGCCGACGCGGCGACCGAGGCGTGGCGCTTCGTCGACACGGACGGCGACCTCGAACTGTTCGTCGGCGGTGCCACGGTGGAGGCCGACGACGAGCGCCTGCGCACGCTGTTCGAGAACCTCTTTCGCAACAGCGCCGAACACGCCGCCGAGGACGGCTCCCCGCGGGTCAGCGTCGGCACCGTCGAGGACGGCTTCTACGTCGAGGACGACGGCCCCGGCATCCCCGAGGACCGCGAGTCCGAGGTGTTCCGGGAGGGGTACACCACCGGCGAGGACGGCACCGGACTCGGGCTCGCCGTCGTGAAGTCCGTCGCCCGGGCCCACGGCTGGGACGTCCGCGTCGAGGACGGCGCCGACGGCGGCGCCCGCTTCGTCTTCGAGGGGGTCCGTCGGGTCGAGGCGGAGACGGCACCCGCGGCTTCGAACTGACGCTGTGTCGACGGTCGCGACAGTGTCACCAGTAGCGCGACGAACCTAACAGCGGGCCGTCCGAGGGATCGATCATGCCGACGCAGCGACAGACGCTCGGAGCGGTGACGCTCGCGGTGCTGATCGCGGCCAGTGGGTGTATCGGGACGATCGGTGGCGGGTCGGGGTCGGGGTCGGACGCGCCGCCCGGTCTGGACGCCGCCGAGATCCGCGAGGACGCCACCGCGGCGATGACCGAGGTGGAGACGGCGGAGTACGAACTGAGCGCGACCGTCGACACGGAGCGAGGGACCGTCGAGATGGACGCGACCGGTGCCGTCGACCGCGCCGATCGCGAACAGCGGATCGACCTGGAGATGACCGTCGACAACGGCCAGACCTCACAGTCGATCGACACCACCGCCTACGTCGTCGGTGACACGATGTACACGAAGGTGTACGGCCAGTGGCAGCAGCAGTCCGCCGAGGACGTCTGGCAGTCCGGCACGCAGATCGAACAACAGACGGCGGTGCTCGAGGCGGTCGACGTCTCATTCGACCGCAACGCCACCGTCCAGGGCGTCGACACGTACGTCCTCTCGGTGGAGGCGGACGACACCGACGCACTACGGTCGGCGCTGGCCGATCAACTCCAGCAGCAGGGCGACCAGCAGGGGCTGGACCTGCTGGAGAACAGCGACATAAAGTCTTTTGAGGCGGAGATGTTCGTCTCGCAGGACACCGATATCGTCCGCAAGATGACGATGACGTTCACGCTGGACAACGACCGCTACGGGAAGATCGACATCGACATGACCGTCGTCTACACCGACGTGGGCGGCGAGGTCGACGTCACCGTCCCCGACGCGGCGACCGGGTCCGTCGACCGGGTGCCCGCGACCGCCGTCGCCCACGCCGGACGCTGACACGCGTCACGACTCACTTATCCGTCCGGGGACCGTACACGTATCATGAGTGATGAGAACGGTCGGAAGGCCCTCCGCATGCCCTCGGACGACGAACTGTTCGCCGTCGTGACACGACACAACGGTGGCAACCACCTGGAGGTGCGCTGTGAGGACGGCGAGACCCGGATGGGACGCATCCCGGGACGGATGAAGTACCGCACCTGGATCCAGGAGGGCGACGTGGTGCTCGTCGACCCCTGGGACTGGCAGGACGAGAAGGCAGACATCGAGTGGCGCTACGACGAGCAGGACGCCGAGCAGTTGCGCGACGAGGGCCACATCGACTGAGCGACACCTGACGACGAGACTCTCCTGACTGCGACCCGAACCCGACGCCGTCCGTCGCGTCGACGGGATGAAGCGGTGCCGCCCGTCGCTCACTCCCGCCCGCGGACCCACGCTGCGACGCGGTCTGCGATCGCGGCGTGGCCCGCCGGGGAGGGGTGGACGCCGTCGGCGGTGCGCTCGGCCCAGGCGGCCGGCGTCCCCTCGATGGCGACGTACGGTTCGACCGTCCGCCGGAGACGCTCCCGGTAGTGGCGACTCCGCTCGACCGCCGCCTCCGAGATCGGGACGGCGTCGGGCCGATCAAGCGCCACCAGCGGCACCGGCGCGACGAAGGCGTGGTCCGCGACGGCGGCGTCGGCCGCAAGCGAACGGTCGATCGTGCGGGCGGCGTCGGCGAACTCCGCCTCGGTGACCCGGGGGCCCTCCTCGGCGTCCTGCGGGTCGTTGTGCCCGGCGTGGACCAGCACCAGTGGGCGCTCGCCCGCGCTCTCGAGGATGGCGTCGAGGTGGTCGCGCACGTGGACCATCGTCCGGGCCGTGCGGGCGTCGATGTCGACGGGGACCGCCGCCCCGTCGAGGCGGTCGGCGAGCAGTTCCGGCCACCCCTCCGTCGCCCCACCGGCCGCCACGCTGTCGCCCACGACCAGCACCGTGTCGAAGTGCACACCCGACGGCGGTGGGCGGTGCTGTTGAGTCCGTCGGTCTCCGGCGGGACGGGTGGCCGGTCGGCGCCGGACACAACGCTATTACGCCCGGTGTCCCTCCCGGGTGCCATGACAGTCTCGCGGGTCGTCGAACTGGAGGGCCACATCATCGACAGCGGGCTGATGGAGCGGGCGTTCAGCACCGTCATGGAGATGGGCGGCTCCTTCGAGGTGGAGACGTTCGAGGTGGGCACCCAGAAGAACGAGGAGTCCTACGCCCGGCTGGTGGTCTCCGCCGACTCCGAGAGCGACCTGCGGGCGATCGTCCACGAACTCCACCAGGACGGCGCCAACCCGGCCGACCCCGCCGACGCGACGCTCGAACCCGCCCCCGAGGACGGCGTCGTCCCGCCGGAGTTCTACTCGACGACGAACCACCCCACCGACGTCCGCTACGACGGCGAGTGGCGCACCGTCGAGGACATCGAGATGGACGCCGCCGTCGTGGTCGACCCGGGCGAGGAGCGGGCGAGCGACGCCCGAGGGGACGGCGACGGAGACCGCGCCGGTCCCCGTGCCCGCGCGACGGTGCTCAACGCCGTCGAGGAGGGCGACCTCGTCGTGACCGGCGAGGGCGGGGTGCGGGTCCGACCCCCGGAGCGACCCCGGGGGTCGAGTCCGTTCGGCTTCATGCGCGGCGCCGCCTCCGCGGAGCGCCCCTCCGGGTCGCTCGTGGACCGCGTCGCCGAGGCGATCCGCGAGACCCGCGCCGACGGCGGGGACGTGCTCGTCGTGCCCGGGCCCGCGGTCGTCCACTCCGGCGCGGGGCCGGCGCTGGCGGCACTCGTTCGCGCCGACCGGGTGACGGCGCTGTCGACCGGCAACGGCTTCGCCGTCCACGACATCGAGCGCGACATCTACGGCACCTCGCTGGGGATGGACGTCGAGACGATGGACCACCCCCGGCAGGGCCACAAGCACCACATCTACGCCATCAGCGAGGTGCGCCGCGCCGGCGGGATCGAGGCGGCCGTCGAGAACGGCCTCGTCACCGACGGCGTGATGTACGAGTGCGTCGAGAACGACGTCCCCTACGTGATCGCGGGGTCGATCCGCGACGACGGCCCGCTGCCGGACACGATCACCGACAGCGTCGAGGCCCAGGCGGCGGTCCGGGAACAGGCCCACGAGGCCGACCTGGTGGTGATGCTGGCCACCCTGCTGCACTCGGTGGCCGTCGGCAACTGCCTGCCCTCCACCACCCCGACGGTCTGTGTCGACATGGACTCGGACACCGTCACCCAGTTGCTCGACCGCGGCAGCGCACAGGCCATCGGCGTCGTCACCGACGTGGGGATGTTCGTCCCCCGCCTCGCCGAGCGACTGGTCGAGGACTACCACGAGAACGAGGGCGCGGTACCCGGGCACGGGCACCGACACCACCACGCCAGCGACGACGGTGACCACGCCAGCGACGACGGTGACCACGCCAGCGACGACGGTGACCACGCCAGCGA
>CAYODS010000001.1:0-58075 GCA_964402765.1 uncultured Halobacteriales archaeon | reverse complement strand
CGACGGTGACCACGCCGGCGAGGACGGCGACCACCACGGCGGGGACAACCACGCCGGCGGCGATCGCGACCGCGACTGGGACCGATGAACCACGTCCCCGACGAGGTGCTGTCGGCGATCGACGACCTCGGCGAGGGGCTGCTCGTCGGCGACCCCCGGCCGGTCGAGGCGTCGCTGCGGTCGGACCTGCGACTGTCGGTACCGGTCGACGACGACGCGCTCCGGGCGGGCGAGACGCCCGTGGAGTTCCACCTCCAGCACACCCGGGTCCACGACCACCTCCGGGCGCACGGCTCGTTCGTCGCGACGGTCGTCGACGGCGTCGAGCGCCGACTGCGGGCGTGGGGCGTCGAGCCACCGGAGCGGTACGGGTACGACCGCGACCTGGCCGACGGCGGTGACTGGCGGGTGTACGCCGGTCAGGCGACGCTGTGAGTCGGGTGTCAGTCCAGGTCGATCGTCACGAGCACGAGGTGGTCCACGTGTGCACGCAGCGTCGCCTCCTCGGGGACGGTGTCGCCGTCGACCCGCAGCATGAAGTCCCCGTCGGCGTCGACGCCGTCGCGTCGCAGGCGGTCGTGGACGTACGCCGCGACGGACTCGGCGTCCTCGTGGACCTCGGCGTGGCCCGTGCGGCGCTCGCCGCGGAGCACCACCTCGACCGTCTGACCCCCGTCACGGAGGTTCTTCCACCAGTTCGTGTTCGTGCTCGTGACGGACAGGCGGTCGTCCTCCTGCTCGTAGTTCACCGGGAACGTGTACTCCCGGCCGCTCCGGCGGCCCGTCACGGTCAGAAGCAGCGTCCCGTCGCTGACCAGGCCGTGAAGGCGCGAGCGCAGCAGTCGGACCATCACCGGGTTGACGACCCTGCTCACCACCGTCTGCCCGACGGACACGAGCGTCTCCAGCGGGTCCCGCCGCCGGACGCCGTCGGCACCGTCACCAGAACTCACGGCGGTCGCTCGGACCGGGCGGTGCAAGAAAGGTTCGGCCAGCGTGACGGGCCGCCCCGGCCGTCGGCGGCGTGGGTCGTTGCTGGCGTCGCAGACGACCAGGACTCCGGACTCACGCCGGCGGCGTGGCGGCGCTCACTCCCCGGCGACCTCCGTGCCACACTCCGGGCAGACGTTGTCGAACCCCTCGCCGCTCTCGCGGGGGACGATCCGGAGGTTCCCGTGGCCACACTCCGGGCACTCCCCCGGCACGCGGACATCCTCGCTGTCGCGGGGCGCCCCGAGTCCGAACACGCGCAGTTCCCCGTCGCCGTCGTTCACGCCGGACTGGTACTCGCCGGGGGCGAACCGGACCGCCTCACCCGCCCCGACCGTGAGGTCGTCCGCCGCCGGTCGCTCGAAGGTGGCCTCGCCCTCGACGACGACGAACACCTCCTCCTGGTCCATGTGCGTGTGGACCGCGCCCGAGAGCCGCTCGCCGGGCTCCAGACGGTAGTGGTTCAGCGCCAATTCGTCGGTGTCCAGCGGGTCGGACAGGCCACGGCGGTCGATCTCCGCGCCCATCGCCGTCGGCTCGACCTCGTCGATGGAGACGTGCTCCATGACCGACGCGTCGGTCGCGCCCGACAAGTGCGTTCACGTTCGGGGGATCGAAGTCACTTCCCGACCTCGAAGTGGATCGCCGGGCGTTCGGACCCCACCCGAGAGACGGCGCCGTTCCGGTCTGGTCCCCGGGCGGGACCCCCTGCGTGCACGCTCTCGACCGAGACGTGACTCACCCGGTGCCGTCGCCCTCGATCAGCGCGCGGTACTCCTCGACCGAGCGGGAGCCGTAGACGGTCTCGCCGTCGTGGACGAGCGTCGGCACGCCCCGGACGCCCTCCGCCGCGGCTCGCTGCGGGGCGCGCTCGAACCGCTCGGCGAGGTCGGCGTCGGCGAGGTAGTCGTCGACGCGGTCGGGGTCGACCCCCACGTCGGCGGCGAGCGAACGGAGCACCTCGGGGTCGCCGACGTCGCGGGTCTCGGTCCACAGCGCCTCGAAGACGGCGTCGTGGAACGGGCGGAACCGCCCGCCGTCGCGCTGCAGTCCCAGGGCGACGAGTTGGGCGTTGCGCGAGTCCACCTGCAGGTAGCGGTCGACGTCTATCCGCATCGCCACGTCGTACCGGTCTGCGAGCGTCTGGACCTCGGACCAGCGCGACTGCACGTACGCCCGCTTCTGCTCGCCGGCGCCGGGCGGTACCGTGCCGTCAGGTCCCCGCTCGTCCGACCGGAGGTCGAACGGGCGCCACGTCACCGTGGCGGGCGGGAGTCCTCGCTCGACCCGCCGGTCGAGGTAGCGTCCCAGCGTCGCGTTCCCGAGCCGACAGAACGGACAGACGTAGTCGGCGTACACCGTCAGGCGGGGCCCCTCGTCCTCGGGCGCGGTGGAGGTCCCGGTCACGCCGACCCCACCTTCGGCATCTCGTGGACGTGGGAGTCGTCCTCGACGCAGTCGAGCACGAACCGCGCCACGTCGGCGCGGGCGATCGACTCGAAGCCCAGCGAGATGTCGCCGGCGCGGTAGTCGCCGGTGCCCTCGCCGTCGGTCAGCCGGGGGGCGCGGACGACCGTCCAGTCGAGGTCGGTCGCCCGGACGCGGTCGACGTGTTCGGCGGCGTCCTCCAGGACCGAGCGGGCGAGCACCTTCAGCAGCGCCCCCATCACCCGCCCGGACAGCGAGACGGACTCGCCCGCCTCGCGGACGCCGGCGCCGACCAGCGTGACGAACCGGTCGACGCCGTGCTCCGCCATCGCCGCCGTGACGTGGTCGCCCGCGACGGTGAGCAGGTCGTCCGGGCCGTCGCCGGACTGGCCCAGCACCGAGACCACCGCGTCGCTGCCGGCGACCGCCTCGCTCAGCCCCTCGCCGGTGTAGGCGTCGCCCTCGACGACTCGCACGTCGTCGCGCCGCTCGACATCGTCCGCCGACCGCGCGAACGCCACCACCTCGTGGCCGCGCTCGACAGCCTGGGCGACCAGCGGTCGTCCGGTCCGTCCCGTCGCGCCGAATACCGTTATCCGCATGCGTCTACTACGCTCCTCGTAGTCATATACTTGCGACTTCGAACCATCGAAGTATTGGCCGCCTCGCCGGACGCGAACAGGCGCTACGGAAACGAAAGCGTAAGCACGCTCGACACCGAGGGGACAGCATGGACGAGCCACCGGAGGTGCCGGAGCTGAGCGCCGGACTGTCCCGCGAGGAGGCCGCCGCGCTGCGTGACTCGCTGGACCCGTCGGAGCGCGAGCGCGTCGAGGCGACGGTCGCGGACCTGCTGGACCTGCTGGGACGGGCGCACGCGATGGAGATCCTCAGCGCCTTCGCCTTCGCCGAGGGACCGCTGCGGTTCTCCGACCTGGAGTCCGAACTCGCGATCGCGCCGAACACCCTCTCGGCGCGGCTCTCCGAGCTCACCGCGGCGGGCCTCCTCGACCGGACCGCCTACGACGAGATACCGCCCCGGGTTGAGTACACCCCCACCGACCGCGCCCGGGCGCTGTTCCCCGCGTTCGCCCACCTCCACCACTGGGCGATGGAGCACGACCTCTCCAGCGGGTAACTTCGATATCCGTAGTAACGGCGCCGCTTCGAAGTCAGGAGTTTATGACTACCGAAACCGAAGTCAGAGCGTGAACGCAGCGAGCACTCCCGAGGGTGGGGGAGAGGCGGCGATCGAGGCGACGGGGCTGGAGTTGGTGTACGGCGACGGCACCCGGGCGGTTGACGGGGTGGACATGCGAGTGCCGGGCGGGGAGTTCTTCGGCTTCCTCGGGCCCAACGGCGCGGGCAAGACGACGACGATCAAGGTGCTCGCGACGCTTCTGTCACCGACGGCGGGCGAGGTGCGGGTCAACGGGTTCGACGTCCGCACGGAGCCCCGGGAGGTGCGCTCGTCGATCGGCTACATGCCCCAGGAGACCAGCGTCGACGAGGAACTGACCGCCCGGGAGAACGTCCGCTTCGCGTGTGAGTCCTACGGCGTCCCTCGCGGCGAGCGCGACGAGCGCATCGCGGAGTTGCTCGAACTCGTGGACCTGGCGGGGGTGGCGGACAAGCGCTCCGAGGAGTTCTCCGGCGGCATGAAAAAGCGCCTGGACGCGGCGACCGCCCTCGTGCACCGGCCGCCGCTCGTGTTCCTTGACGAGCCGACGACCGGACTCGACCCGAAAGCCCGCAACCGCCTCTGGGAGTACTTCGAGCGGATCAACGACCGCGGGACGACCATCTTCCTCACGACGCAGTACCTGGAGGAGGCCGACCAGCTGTGTGACCGCCTGTCGGTCATCCTCGACGGGGCGATCGTCGCCGACGGCTCGCCGGCCGAACTGAAACGGCGGGTCGGCGGCGAGGTGCTCGACGTGGAGATCGACGGCGACACGACGCAGCGCGAGCGGGCGGCGACGGTCGCCCGCGAGTTCTCGGCGTTCGACGACGCCACCGTGTCGACGACCGACACGGGGGTGAGCGTCACCGCCAAGACGGCCCGCGAGCACGGCACCGACCTGCTGGTGGCGCTGCGGGACGCGGGACTGACCGTCACCGGCTTCGACGTGCGGGCGCCCACGCTCGACGACGTGTTCCTTGCGATCACCGGCGAGGGACTGGACGACGGCGAGGAGGTGGCGGCGTGAGCACGCCCGGCGTCGAGGAGTCCGAGACCAGGGCGACCCCGGCGGAGGGCGCCGTCGGGCGGTCGAGCAACAGCTTCGCGGGTGACGTGTGGGTGAACTTCAAGCGGTGGAACCTGAAGGCGGTGCGCAACCCGTTCGTGCTGGTGGTGTCGCTGGTGCAGCCGATCATCTTCCTGGTGCTCTTTACGGAGGTGTTCGGCAACGTCGCCGGCGGCGCGGTCCGTGGGTCCCTCGGGCCCGGCGTCAGCTACGAGTCCTACCTCGTGCCCGCCATCGCGGTGCAGGTGTCGCTGGCGGCCGCCGTCACCTCGGGGGTGGGCCTGGTGAACGACATCGAGAGTGGGATGTTCGAGAAGGTGCTGGTCTCGCCGATGAACCGCACGGCGGTCTTCCTGGGCAAGACCGCCGCCGAACTGTTCCGGATCGCCGTCCAGATCGCCATCATCCTCGGCCTCGGCGTCGTGCTCGGTGCCGAGATCGCGACCGGGGTCGTCGGCGCCGTCGGTATCGTCGCCGTCGGAGTGCTGTTCTCGCTGTGGTTCGTCGCGTTCTCGAACTCGCTTGCGGTGCTCACCCGCGACCAGGAGTCGACGATCATCGGCGGCAACCTGCTGCAGTTCCCGCTGCTGTTTCTCTCCTCGGCGTTCCTGCCACTCGCCGCGCTGCCGGACTGGATACAGACGTTCGCCCGACTGAACCCCGTCACCTACGGCGTCGACGCCGCCCGCTCGCTGATGCTCGACCGCGACGTGATGACCGTGATCGAGGTGGACCAGTTCGGCGGCACGCTGGACGGCGTCGTCCCCGGGGTGGCCGTGCTGGCCGGCCTGGGGGCCGTCCTCGGAGGGGTCGCCGTCTACCTGCTCTCGCGGGCCACCAGCGCCGACGTGCAGTAGCCGTCGCGTCACGCGGGTGCCGACGGCGCCCGCCTCACAGCCCGGCCTGCTCGACGTACCACGACTGCAGGTCGTCGATCGCCGCCGCCGCCCGCCGCGTCACGACCTCGCCGTCGACGAGGACGGCGACGGTGTCCACGACCTCGGTGAACGCCCGCAACTGGTGGACGACCAGCACCACGGCCCGCTCGGTGGCCGCCTCGCTCACGAGCGAGACGACCCGCCGGCGGGAGTCGTCGTCCAGGCTGGCGAGGGGTTCGTCGAGCAGGAGGTAGTCGGGGCGTTTGCCCACGGCGAGCGCGAGGTCGAGCAGGCGCTGGTAGCCACCCGAGAGGCGGTTCGCCCGGCGGTCCATCACCGGGTCCAGCCGCAGGTGCTCGGCGACGGTCTCGGGGTCGCCGTCCGTGAGCGCGCCGAACGTGGAGAGGTTCTCGGCGACCGACAGCGTCGGGTGGACGCTGGGTCGCTGGAATGCCAGCCCGACGCTGCCCGCGCGGACGACCCGGCCGCGGTCCGGCGGGGTGACGCCGGCCAGCACCGACAGCAGGGTTGACTTGCCGCTGCCGTTTGGCCCCGCCAGCACGTGCAGGCCGCGGTCGGGCACCGACAGCGTCACGTCCCGCAGCGCCCACCCCTCGCCCTCGTAGCGCTTCCAGACGCCGTCGGCGGCCAGGCCCGCCGCCGACACGGCCGGCCAGGGGGCGTCCTCGGCCACTCTATCGCCGTCCCCGGGGTCGGGGACGTCACCGGCACCGGAGGCCCGGGGGTCGGCCCGCGGTCGGTCGTCGGGCGGGTCCTCGCTCATCGGGACACCTCCCTGAGGAGACGAGCGGTACCGAACAGCGCGAGGACGGTGCCCAGTGCCGCGAGCGCGACGACGCCGAGTTCGGCGGACATCGCGGCGATACCGGAGTTCCGCAGCGCGCCGGCCCGGACGGCGACGGCGGCGTGGTGCAGCGGCACCAGGTCGGCGACCTGGCCCCGCAGCACCGAGAAGAAGCCCCGGGGGTACACCGGGTTGCCGGCGAGCAACAGGCCGACGACGAGCCCGAGGTTCAGTACCGTCGCCGTCCGGCGGTCGAACACGAGCGCGAGCGTCATCCCGAGGGCGGTGACGTGGACCACCAGCAGCAGGTAGGCGACGACGGCGGTCGGGTTCAGGGGGGACACGCGGTACGACAGCACGGCGACGGCCAGCGACACCACCAGCAGCGGCAGCAGCATCAACACGACGCCAGCGATCAGCTTCGCGGCGAGGACAGAGGACAGCGACGACTCCATGCGGAGCCGGGGCAGCGCCTCTCGCTCCTCGGAGACGAGCCGGGGGACGAAGCCCAGGCCGACCAGCAGCGCCAGCAACAGCAGGGCGCCGGGCGCGAGGTACTCGCGGAGCTCGATCGACGGCGCCTGCTCGACGTGGTCGACCTCGATCGGTCGGGTGGCGAACTCGTTGAAGCCGTCCTCGAGTTCGGCCGCGATCGCGGTGCTGGGTTTGCGGTAGGGGACGACGGTGCCGGCCACGCGGTACTCGATGCGGACCGGCTCGGTGGCGTCGGCGCTGACGTTGGCCGGGACGGTCACGACTGCGTACACCCGCTCGCGGTGCAACAGCGCCCCCGCGCGGTCGCGTGACTCGACGCGCCGGGGGTCGGTCGCCACCGACAGCACGTCGGTCACCGCCTGGAGCTCCTCCTCGGAGACGCTCTCGGAGGCGGGCACGACCGCGACGGGGGTGTCCTCCGGGACCACGTCCTGGAAGGCGACGGTGCCGACGGCGAAGGTGGCCGGCAACACCACCACCAGCAGGAACAGCGCCGGCAGTCGGCGCCGCGCCCAGTACACCTCCGTGCGGAGGTGCGTCAGCAGGTCGCGCACGTCGGTCCCTCGCGGGCGCCGGTGTTAACCGTGGCGACGGTCGGCGGCCGGCAGGCGAGGGTCGACCGGCGTCCGCTCCTCGATCAGGCCCCGAAGCCGGTCGGCCACCACCTCCCCGAGTGCGACCACCGTGTCGACGTCGTCGCGGTAGGCGATGTCGACCCGTGCCTCGCTGCGGCTGACCCGCACCCTGTCGAGTGCCCCGGCTATCGTCGGGTCCTCGACCTGTGGACTGGCGAAGGTGATGGCGGCGCTCAGGAGCGCCCGGAGGTCCGAGGCGCCCCCGCCGCTCTCGGTGTACACGCTGGCCCTGACACCCAGGTGAGTGTCGTTGTAGAGGTTGTACCCCACCGCGACCCGCTCGACGGGCGGCGCCCGGGCGAGGCGGTCGTCGGCGCCGGCGAGCGTGTCGGCCGGCACCCGGGCGGCGACGCGGACGACCGACTCCTCGCGGCGGTCCTCCAGCGCGGCCCGCAACCCCTCGGAGACGCGGGGACCGCCCTCGCTCGCGTCGATCGCGTCACGGACGACCCGCTCGCCGGTCGACAGCGCGTAGGTGTTCGGCGCCAGCACGGCGACGTACACGTCCGGCGCCGGCGGCGGCTGGCGCAGACGGTACACCGGCCGGCCGGCGTAGGTGCGCTCCTCCAGGTCCAGGTCGCTGTCCCGCGCGGAGTCGACGAGAGTGCTCTCGCGCCAGTTCGCCCTGACGACGACGCCGGCGTAGCCGTCGGCCACGTCGGGGTCGAACCGCGCCCGGTCCGGGTAGCGGGCGAAGACGGTGACCCACCGGACCCGCTCGGGCTGCAGGCCGATCCGCGTCTCGGCGGCGTCGAGCAGTTGCTCGTAGCGGTACCGCGCCCCCGCACGCCGCAGCGTCTCGTTGGCTATCCGACCGGTCGTCGGGTGGGTGACGAACTCGCCGTCGACGACGACGACGGCGTCGACCTCGGGCACCGCGTCCGTCGGGCCCGGGGCGCTCTCGTCGTCGAACAGGACGACCGCGCCGGCGGCACCGGCGGCCACGACCACCACCGCCGCGACCACCACCCGGCCGTCGACGGGGACCTCCATACACCGAGGGCCGCCGCGGTCGGCTAAACGTCTTGCCCTCGCGGAGAAGGCTCTTGGGCGCCCAGCACGGAGCGACGCCCATACGACCCAGTGACCACGTCGGCTCCGAGACCTACCTCGCGACGCTCGATCGGCGGGCGGCCGCCTGCGAGTTCCCCCACCCCGACCCCGAGGCGGTCCCGGCGCTGACGACGGCGCGGTACGTCGCACGGGCCGCCGCGGACGCCGGCGACGACGAGTTCGCGACGGCGGTCCGGGAGCGACGCGACCCGGTCGTCGAGGCGGTCGCCGCGTTCGACGAGGCGGTCGCCGACCTGCGGGCCGCCGAGGGCTCGCCGGACCCGACGCGACTGGCCCCCCGGACGCGGACGTTTCTGGACTCCCCCGGACCGCCACACGACCTCGCGGAGGTCGCCGAGGCCAGGGGCCGGGAGACCGTCGCCGTCGAGGCGGCCACCACGACACACGACCGGGAGCGACGCCGTGTGCGGGCGGTCGCCGTCGGCGCACGGACCGTCACGGAGGAGGCACTGGACGAGGCGGGCGTCGAGGGCTGGCCGCCCGGGGCCGCTCCCCCACGGGTCGGCACCGTCATCCAGGCGCTCGGGAGCGCCGACGGGGACCCGGAGACGGCCGACGACGGGGCGGCCGAGGGCGAGACCTACGACACCCGCGCGGCGTACGTCGACACGGTCGCGTTCAACCTCGGCCTCGCGGCGGAGGCGTGGCTCGCCGAACGGGGCGACATCCCCCGGGCGCCCTGACCCGGGTCGACAGCGTGAGGCGGGTCTAGCAGCAGTCCGACCCACAGCCGCCGGTCGGCGCGTCGACCACCTCGCCGGTCACCGACCACACCGGGTCGAGGTCGGCGATCGAGGCGTGGTACGCCGCCTCGACGGTCTCGCGGTGGTCGTCGTCGTACTCGCGGGCGTAGGTGAGGTCGGCGCCGAACACCCCCTCGGCGTCGCCGTCGGCGTCGATCACGTCGGCGGTGCGCTCCGTGCGGGCCGGGGCGTCGGCCGACTCGGTCGTGGCGTAATCGCGGTCCAGCCACTCCTCGACGTCGATCGCGTACGCCTCCTTCAGGCGGTCGCGGTACAGGTCCGGCACGACGTTGTACACGTTGAACGGCACCACCTCGCCCTCCAGGGTGGCGTACTGGACGTCGCACTCGCTGACGGCGTCCAGATCGTACGTGTACGGGTCCTGGAAGTGGCGCACCCCGACGGGCAGGAGGTTGTCGTACAGGTCGTCGATGCCGTCGAAACTGCGGGTCCGGGCTGACTCGACGGCGATCTTCCGCAGGCGGCCGGCCAGTCCGCGGGGGTCGTCACCGAGGAGGGCGTCGAAGTTCCCCAGCAGCCGCCGGGCCACCCGTAGTTTCCCCAGGCGACCGGGGCTGGCGCCGACCTCCTCGGCGAGGGCGACCAGCTCGTGCAGCAGGTGCTCGACGTCGACCAGGTCGGTCAGCGGGTAGATCTCGTCACCGTCGACGGCGACCGCGGTCACCATCCACGAGGAGAAACTGCCGGTGACGCCGTACAGGTGCTCGCCGGTCCACTGGCGCTTGAACTCCGAGATCGTCCGGTAGACGGGCAGGGGCAGCCACGCCTCCCGTGGCACCGCGCCGTCGGTCTGGGTCTCGATCCGCTCGATGACCTCCGAGACGGTCACGCGCCGGCGCCGGCGGTCGTCGCCGTCCATCCGGCCGACAAAGGAGACGGGCTGGAAGTTCACCCCGCAGACGGTGTCGGCGTTGGCGGCGCCAAAGCGCACCACGTCCCCGAGTTGGTGGTCGTTCCACCCACGGACGACGGTCGGCACCAGCATCGCGCACATGCCCGTGTCGTGACACGCCGTCAGCGCGTGGGGAAACTCCCAGTAGTTCTTCGCGTTACAGGAGGGGTCGACGCCGTCGAAACTGGTGTACAGCCCACGGGCGCCCGCCTCGCTCACCCGCCTGGCGAGGTCGGGCTCGCGGAGGAACCGCCCGCCGTGGCTGTTCAGCAACACCTCGTCGGCGTACTCGGCGGCGATACCGACGATCTCGGCGATGTCCTCGCGGACGGTCGGCTCGCCGCCGGTCAACTGGACCGCGCCGATCCCCTCGCGGGCGCCGAGCCGGGCGACCATGGACTCGATCGCCGCCTTCGAGGGCTCGTACAGCGGCTCGCCGGACTGCGCGTAGTAGAAGCAGTAGTGACACGACCGATCACACCGGTTCGTGACGACGACGTTGCCGATGCCGGTCGCGGTGCCGGGCCCGCCGCCGTCCCCGGCGTCCCCGTCTCCCTCGTCCGTGTCGAGGGCGGGCGTCCGGCTGGCGGCGTCCAGTTCGCGGGCGCGGTGGTACAGCTCGGCGTCGCGCCAGCGCACGTCGGTCTGCGTGCCGTGGCGGTCACAGCGGGTCCGCGTGCGGACCTCGCCGTCGGTCTCGACGACGACCATCGGGGCGGTCATGCGGTCGTGGTCGCCGGCGGCGAGGCAGTCGGGACAGAGACTGGCGGTCAGTTTCAGCACCCGGGCGTCCGCCGGGGAGAGGGCGGCCGCGAGCGAGCGCAGCGCCGCCGGGCCGCCGTCGTCCAGGAAGTGCGAGACGTGTGGCGAGACGGTGAACGCGACCGCGTCCGACCCCGCCGGGGCGGGCGGGCGGTCGGGGGGCCACCTCGCCGTCGTGGAGACGGATCCTGACACGACCGGGAGCGTTCGACCGACCGCGATATAGTCGTTCCCCGGTCGTGCGCCGGTGCAGGGAACCGCGGGAGCGAAACCGCTATCAGCCCCACGCCGGACGCTCGGGCGTGCGCGACGACGACGGCACCCTTGCCGTGCCCGTCTCCAACGAGCGGGTGCGAGCGGCGTACGACCGGGCGGCGGGGGTGTACGCCCGGACGCTGCCCCGTCTGGAGGCGCCCTCGCAGCGACGGGCGCTCGCGGCGGTGGATCTCGCGGGGGCGACCGCCCTGGAGGTCGGGTGTGGGCCGGGGCGGGCGCTCGCGGCGCTGGCCGGACGGGTCGGCCCCGACGGGCGGGCAATCGGGCTGGACGCCGCGCCGGCGATGGTCCGGCGGGCACGGGCCCACCTGCGGCGCCGGGGGCTGGCGACGCGGGCGACCGTCGCGCTGGGCGACGCCCGCCGGCTCCCGTTCGCCGCGGCGGCGGTCGACGCCGTCTGTGCGTTCGACGTGCTCGACCTGTTCGACCGGGCGGACCTGCGGCGGGTCCTCGCGGAGTGTCGCCGGGTGCTCCGCCCGGCGGGGCGGCTCTGTGTCGTGACGATGGACCGGGCGGCGGTGCCGGACTCCCGGGTCCTCCGGGCGTACGAGTGGGCCTACGGGCACCTGCCGTGGGCACCGCTGGTGGGGTGTCGGCCCGTGCCGGCGGTCGAGTGCGTGCGGGCGGCCGGCTTCGCCGTCGAGTCCACGCGGCAGGTCCGGCGGGCGGGCGTCTGGCCGGTGACGGTGCTGGTGGCGACGCCCGAGGGGTGAGGTGTGGCGAGGGGAGCGCGTGTCCGTCAGGACGAGCCAAGCAGCGAGGGGTTGCTGTTGACCACGTCGAGGTTGTTGCGCACCCAGTTCAACAGCAGGAACGCGAACACGTACTTCGCGAAGATGTCGAGCGCGGAGTACGCCCACGAGACGATCGCCGGGTCCTCGACCAGGGCGACGCCCTCGACGCCGACGAACCAGACGATCGGGTAGCCGAACCACAGCACGACGGTGAGGAGCTTCAGCGTGCCGAATATCTCGCTGGTGCCGGCGGCGGCGGCGTCCGCGGGCCACTCGGCGAGCAGGACGTAGACGACGGCGAGGAAGAACGCACAGCTGATCGCGTAGAACACCCACCGCAGCAGGTGCGACTCGACTATCAGCGCGGCGGCGAGACCGGTGACACACATGCCGATGTCCATCGTCACCGCGGTGAACAGCTTCGTGAAGTCGGTGCCGGCGAGCAGGCCCAGCCCGACCAGGATCGCCGGTGTCGACAGCGTCCACGTGAGGTACCGGCCCCAGGAGGAGAACACCTCCTGGCCGGCCAGCGCGTGGCCCTCGGGCATCACGATGGTGTCGACGGTGAGCCCCGACAGAAGCGAGGAGTACGAGGAGATCGAGACCAACGGCACGAGCAGCACCGCGACCCAGATGAGCCGGGCGCGGCCGGTGATGTCACGCCCCATGTAGATGAACGCCAGGATCGCCAGGCCCGCGAGGGCGACGTTGGCCCACAGCGAGGACGCGAGCAGCGTGTCGTTCTGGACGATGTCGTAGGCCGACTCCTGGAGCGGTTGAGCGAGCTGTACCAGCGCCGGGTCTGCGAGTGCGTGTTCGATCATGTGTCGGTGAGCAGGTGTGTCGTGTGAGTACGCCGCGTCGGCGCCCGCCCCGGGTCGTCGAGCCGGGTGAGCGGCGCACAATCGTGGGGTTGTGACCTCGCGTGAAAAACAAGTAACGGTCTGTGACGGGCGAGCTTCGCCGGGTGTCGCTCGACGGCTCTGACGGCAGTCCGGCGTCACTCCCGGCGGTCGGCGAGGTCTGAAAGCGTCGTCGCCGCCCGCAGGTCCGCGACCGTGCAGTACCACGCCCCCCTGACGCCCGTGACGTCGTTCTCGACCGGGGTCGCCAGCGGCACCAGTTCGTCGAGCGAGAACACCACGACGACGCGCTCGTCGGTGAACGGGTCGATCGTCGTCCGCCAGTCCGCCTCGTCCATCGGCCCGGGGGCGCCCCGCTCCTGCTCGACCCGGTCGGTGACCCGGGCGTAGTGCGTGACCGCCGAGACCGGCGCCGTGCGGTAGAAGGCCATGTACTCGAAGGACTCGCGGGTGCGGTCGTACGACCGGGGCGCGGGGTACAGTCCCGCCCGGCACCGCTCGAAGGTGTCCGGCTGGGCGGCGACGAGACAGACGCGGGCGTCCCCGGGAGCGTCGTCGTCGGGCGTGTCCTCGGCGAAGCGGTCGAGGTCCATCACGGGACCTCCTCGGAGCGGGTCACGACACCGAGGACGGCTCCGGGGAGCAAAAACCCCGCGCAGTCGGGCGGCGAGACGCGGGCTACGCGCCGAGCGGGACCACGACCCCGCGCCCGTCCGCGGCCCGCTGGACGGTCGTCCCGAACGGCGCGGAGCGCTCCCGCAGCGTCTCCCGGATCCACGCCGCCGTCGGGCCGACCGCGAGTTCGGCCGTCTCGTTCGCGATGACCGTCGGGTGGGCGCACAGTGCCCGCAGGTCACCGTCGGCGACGACGAGCTCGAACAGCGCCGAGCGCTTGTTCACCACGTCCTCGCGGTGGAGGTAGTCGTCGACAAAGTCACCGCAGTCGTACAGGATCGGTCGACCCCGGTACACCTCGACGCCCTGGAGGACGTGGGCGCTGTGGCCGTGGACGGCGTCGACGCCCTCGTCGACGAGCCACCGGGCGAACGCCCGCTGGCGGTCGTCGGGCGCGGTCTCCCAGTTCGGTCCCCAGTGCAGCGAGGCGACCACGAGATCGGCCCGGTCGGGGACCCGGGAGAGCGCCTCGCGGACCGTCGCCCGCGTCTCCGGGTGCCGGCGGTCGGTCGGGACGTAGGCGGTGCCGGGGCGGTCGCCGGCGGCGGCGTAGGGGAGGTAGCGGTCGGTCAGCGACAGCGTCGCGACGGTCAGGTCGCCGACCGTGGCGACGGCGGGCGCGAGCGCCGCCGATCGGGAGCGGCCGGCGCCGGCGTGGGCCACGCCCGCGCGGTCGAGGTGGTCGAGGGTGTCCCGCAGCGCGACCCGACCGAAGTCGAGGACGTGGTTGTTGGCGAGGGCGGCCACCGGCGTGGGGAGCGCGGACAGCGCCGGCACGGCGAACGACGGGTCGGCACGGAAGCGGTAGGTCTTGTCCCGCGCCTCGCCACGGGCCGACACGCAGCACTCCAGGTTGAGGACGAGTCCGTCGAGCGCCTCGAGTCGGGGCGTCGTGGTCCCCCAGACACCGGTCGGGTCGTCGGCGTCGGTCCAGTGGTCGGTGACGCTGCGGCCGAGCATCGCGTCGCCGACGAACCCGAGGCGGGCGTCGCCGGTGGCCCCGAGCGGGCCGCGCTCCGGGCGCGAGTCGGGACCGTAGCCGAGACACCCGGCGGTCCCCGTGCCGACGCCGACGCCCGCGACCGCCGCCAGCAGGTCACGCCGGGTCCGCATCGCCTCGCCCCACGGGAGCGACGGGCTTGAACGCTGCGGGGTGTCTCCGAACGGCGGCGGGACGTGTGGAGTCCGGCAGGGCTTAGTCCGTCGCGGACGGAGCGGGCACGTGGCGACACACCCTGGCTTTCACTCGCTGCACGAGGAGTGCGCGGAGACCCTGCCGGTCGAGGGTGACCTGCCTGCGTGGCTGACCGGGAGTCTCGTCCGCAACGGCCCGGGCGCGTTCGCCTTTCCCGACGGCGGGTCGGTGGACCACTGGTTCGACGGGCTCGCGATGCTGTACCGGTTCACCTTCGACCCCGGCGGGCGGGCCCGCGGCGACGACGACGCCGTCCACTACCGCAACCGGTTTCTCGACACCGACACCCTGGCGGCGGCCCGTGCCGGCGAGTTCGAGGGTGGGTTCGCGACCGGCGAGACCACGCTGCGAGCGCGACTCGCCGGGTTCCTCACCGACGCCTACGACAACGCCAACATCGTCGTCGAGCGCGTCGGCGACCAGTACCACGCGCTCACGGAGTCCCCCCGGCAGGTCGCCGTCGACCCGAACACGCTCCGGGCGCGGGGTGACGTGACCTACGACGGCGACCAGCCCGCCGGACAGTTGGCGATGGCACACATGAAGCGAGACCCCACGACGGGCGCGCTGGTGAACGTCGAGACGGAGTTCGGCCGCACGAGCCGGTACCACGTCCACGCCGTCACCGGGCCGGGCGAGCGCCGCCACGTCGGCAGCGTCGACACCGACGCGCCGGCGTACATGCACAGTTTCGCGCTCACGCCGCGGTACGTCGTGCTCACGGAGTTCCCGTTGCGGCTGAACCCGCTGCGGCTGTTCCGGCCCGGTCGCCAGCCGCCCTTTATCGAGCAGTTCGAGTGGGAACCGGAGCGGGGCACGCGGGTCGTCGTGCTTGACCGCACCAGCGGCGAGGTGGTCGCCGACCCCGTCACGGACGCCGTGTTCGGCTTCCACCACGTCAACGCCTTCGAGCGTGACGGCGGGCGGCGGCTGGTGTTCGACCTGGAGACGGTGCCCGACGCCGAGTCGATCGACTCGCTGTACCTGGACTCGCTGCGGGCCGGCGAGTTGGACGCGATCGCCGGGCGCCTGGACCGGTTCACCGTCGATCTGGCGGGGGACCGGTACGGCGCCGACGGGGCGACCGTCGAGCGCGAGCGGCTGTACGACGGGGGTACCGCCCTCCCGACGGCCTCGCCGGCGCGGTGGTGTCGCGAGCACCGGTACGTGTACGCGATGAGCATGGACCAGCCGGTCACCGAGTGGGCCACCGGCGTCATGAAGTACGACACCCGGACGGGCGAGGTGACCGAGCACACGGCGGGCGGGGACTACTTCGGCGAGCCGATCTTCGTCCCGGCGCCCACAGAGGAGCGCGAGTCGGAAAACAGCGAGACGCCACGCGCCGCTGGCAGCCGGACGCCGTCCGGCGACGACGGTGTCCTGTTGACGGTCACGCTGGACGATGAAGCCGACCGCTCGCGGCTGCTCGTCCTCGACGGGCGGACGCTGGACGAGCGCGCCCGGGTGACCCTGCCCCACGCCGCTCCCTTCGACTTCCACGGCCGGTACTTCCCCGAGTTGCGGGCGCGACGGTAGTCGAGGGAGGTTGGGGCCGACACCACGAGCAGGCCGGTGTGCCTCGCGTCGCTCACTCACGACCCCCGTTGTCTCTCCACCGTCACCGTGTCGGTTAAGTGCGCGCGCGTGCGCACACGTGTATGGGCGACGATTCGGGGACGAGTCGGAGCGACGCCGAGACGAGCCGTGGCGACGGAGCGACGTCGTCGGGTCCCAGGACGGCCGGGCGGACGACGAGTCGCCGGTCCTTACTGGCCGCGGGCGGAACGGCGGCCGCGCTCGCCGTCGCCGGGTGTGCCGGGGGCGGCGGCGGCGGGCCGCTGACGGTGTCGACGTGGAGCGGCACGAACCAGGCCGTCTTCGAGGAGACGATCAAGCCGATGTACGAGGAGGAGACCGGCAACAGTCTCCGGGTCGTCGGCAACTGGTCGAACATTCTCGGCAAGATACGCCAGTCGCCGTCGGACGACCCGCCGTTCGACCTGACAGTCGGGAGCACGCGCGACCACTACCTCGGCAACCAGGACGGCCTCTGGGAGCCGATCCGGTACGAGAACGTCCCGAACGCCGAGACGGTGAAGCCGGCCCTCGAGGAGAACATCGTGAGCGACGACGGTGTGCCGGTGGCGTACGGCATCATGGGGTACGCCTACGACGAGGACGCCGTCGACTTCCAGCCGGAGGCGTGGAGCGACCTCGTGACGAGGAAAGAGGCCGAGAACCTCGCGTTGCCAGGGAGTTACTTCCTCAACGCGGTCCTGATGGGTGCCATCGTCGCCGACGAGGCGCCGATGGCAGAGGAACTGTACGACGAGCGCCAGCGCGACGCCATCTTCGAGACGCTCGGGGAGATGCCGGTCTCGAAGTTCTACAGCGGCGCACAGGACATGTGGACGGCGATCTCCCAGGGCGTGGCGGAGATGGGCCAGTACTTCTACGCCTACAGCCTCGCGAAGCAGCGCCAGACCTCGGAGATGAACGTCGGCGTCCACGTCCCCGAGCGGACCGTCGGGTACATCGACCACTACCAGATCGCCCGCGGGACGAGCAACCGCACGCGCGCCGAGGAGTTCATCGACTTCCTGCTGCGCGAGGACGTCCAGACGGAGTACGCCAACGCGTTCAACCTCGGGATGGCGAACGAGAACGCCAGTTACCCCGAGGCGACCCGCGAGCAGGTGCCACTCGGGAACGACGAACTCGACGAGAACGTCGTGTTCAAGAAGTACGCCCGGATCGCCGAGGCCGCACCCCAGCTCAACCAGCGGTACAAGCAGTTCCAGAGCCAGTTCTGACCCCGGACACGGACCCGACACCACACGACATGACACGAGGACACACGCTGGCGACGGGCCGACGGCCGGACACACCGGGTGACGCCACGAGTCCACTGCGAACACCGCAGGGGGGTCCGTCGTGACCGGTGTCGTCGTCCTCGACGGCGTCCGCGTCGCGTACGACAGTGTCGTGGCCATCGAGGACCTGTCACTGTCGGTCCAGGCGGGCGAACTGTTCTGCCTGCTGGGTCCCTCGGGCTGTGGCAAGACGACGACCCTGCGGACGATCGCGGGCTTCGAGACGCCGGACGCCGGCGACGTCGCGCTCGACGGGGACGACGTGACCGGTGTGGCACCGTACGACCGCGACTGCGCGACGGTGTTCCAGAACTGGGCACTGTTCCCGAACAAGACCGTCCTCGAGAACGTCGCCTTCGGGCCGAAGATGGCCGGCGTGCCGGCCGACAAGCGCCGGGAGCGGGCCCGCGAGCACCTGGCGACGGTGGAGATGGCCGAGCACGCCGACGACAGGCCCGCCGAACTGTCCGGCGGACAGAAACAGCGTGTCGCGCTGGCCCGAGGACTGGCGGTCGACCCCGACGTGCTGTTGCTGGACGAGCCGCTGTCGAACCTCGACAAGCGGCTCCGGGAGACGATGCAGTTGGAGCTCAAGCGGATCCAGGAACGGCTGGCGACACCGATGCTGTACGTCACCCACGACCAGGACGAGGCGTTCACCCTCGCGGACCGGATCGGTATCATGAACGACGGCGAACTGGTCCAGGTCGGCGCCCCGGAGACGGTGTACAACGACCCTGTCGATCGGTTCGTCGAGTCGTTTCTGGGGAGTACGAACTTCCTCGACGGTCGGGTCGTCGGGAGCGAGCGCGACGGGGACCGCTCACTCGTCGACGTGGGGCTCCCGTCGCTCGGCGTCGACGTGACGGTGCCGTTCGAGACGACACCCTCGGGCGGCGACAGCGTGGCCGTCTCGCTGCGCCCGGAGACGGTCGAGCTGACGCCGGCAGCCGCCAGCCCGGACGGCGGGACGGCGTCGGAGTCGACCGCCCCGGAGACCGACGACGCGACTGTCACGGGCCGTGTGACGCTCCCGGGGACGGTTTCGGAGGTGGTCCACCGCGGGTCGACGGTGCGGCAGTACGTCACCGTCGGCGACGGCGTCGACGTGTTCGTCGAGCGACCGACGACACGTGCGCCGGCGCTATCGACGGGTGACCGAGCGCGGCTGTCATGGGACGTGACCGACGCCTACTACTTCGGGCCGGACGACAGCCGGCTCCGGGTCCGGACATGAGCGATGCCGGGGCGTCCGGTCGCGAAACCGGACTGGGAGCCGCGGTGAGCGCGCTCGACCCAGGGCGACTCGGGTCGGTCACCCGGCGACGGCTGTTGTTGGCGCCGCTCGTGCTGTTCGACCTGCTCGTGTTCGTCGTCCCGATGGGGTACCTGCTGCGGGTGAGTCTCGCGGAGCGGTCGACTGGGCAGGCGCTGGTCCGTGGCACGTGGTCGGTCGAGGGGTACGAGTTCCTGTTCGACTCCTCGGTCGCCGCCCGTGTGTTCGGGTTCACGATGGGGTTCGCGGTGGTCGCGACGGTTCTCGCGGTCGCCGTCGGGACGCTGTACGCCTACGCCGCCTGGCGTGGGTCGTCGGTCGTCCGGACGCTGTTGCTCGCCGGTGTCGTGGTGTCGATGTTCACGACGCTCGTCGTGAAGCTGTTCGCCGCGCTGGTCGTGTTCTCGCCCGCGGGCGTGGTCAACGACGTGGTGCTCGCGTCGGGACTGCTGGACGGGCCGCTGGTGCTGGTGAACAACGAGGTCGGCGTGGTGCTGGGACAGTTGTACGTCGTCGTACCGTACGTGGTGCTGTCGGTGTACTCCGTGCTGACCGGGCTCGACGAACACCTCGTCGAGGCCGCCAGCGACCTGGGCGCGACCCCGCTGCGGGCGGTCCGGGAGGTCGTGCTGCCACACGCTGTCCCCGGAATGGCCGTCGGCGGCGTGATAGCCTTCGCCTGGAGCGCCGGGGCGTACGCGGCACCACTGCTGCTGGGCTCCAGCGGGGAACGTACCGTCGCCGTCGAGGTCGACAGCCTGCTCCGACAGTTCGACTACCCCTCGGCCGCCGCGCTGGCAGTCGTGCTCACGGCGGTCGTGTTCGTCGTGCTCGCGCTCGGGGCGTACGGACTGCGCCGCCAGGGAGGCCGGAACGATGTCTGACCCGGGCCCCGACCTCCCGGCACGAGACACCGACGGCGGGAACGAGGGTGACCGCCCGGCCCGACGGACCGACGGCGGCGACCCCGGGACGCGAGCGGGAGTCGGAGCCGTCGGCGGTGGCCAGTCGAGTGGTGCCACACGGCCGCGGATCGACCGCGTGGCCGCCGGACGGTGGCTGTTCCGGGCGAGCGTCGGCGTGGTGTTCGCTTTTCTCCTGGCGCCGATCGCGGTCGTCGTGGTGACTTCCTTCTCCAGTACGGGGTCGCTGTCGTTCCCGCCGCCGGGGCTGTCGACGCGGTGGTACGAGGCGTTCGTGGGCAGTCTCCGGTGGCGGCGGGCGGCGATGAACAGCCTGCTCGTGGCCGGCGGCACGACGCTTCTGGCGACGGTCGCCGGGACGACGGCGGCACTCGGCGTGAGCGACCTACGTGGGCGCCGTGAGGCGGCCGTCCTCGGACTGGCCGTGGTGCCGCTTCTGGTGCCGGGCGTGGTGCTCGGCGTCTCGCTGCTGGTCTTTCTCGGGGAGTTCGACCTACAGCAGACCTACCTCGCCGTGATCGCCGCACACTCGCTGTGGGCGATGCCACTCGCGTTCTCGGTGATGCGAGCCTCGCTGTCGCGGTTCGACCCACGGCTCCGCGAGGCGGCGCTGGACCTCGGGGCCACGCCGTCCCGGGCCTTCGTCGAGGTCATCGCCCCGAACGTACGCTCGGGGCTGTTCGCCGCCGGGCTGATCGCCTTCATCGTCAGCCTCCAGGAGTTCGTGATGACGTTGTTCGTCTCCGGGCCGGACACCCGCACGGTGCCGGTGCTGGCCTGGAACTCGCTGCGGGGAAGTCTGGACCCCGTCGTCAGCGTCGTCTCGACGCTTCTGGTGGCGGTCGTCGTTCTCGTCGTCCTCGTCGGGGCCGTCGTCGCCGGCCTCGAACGACTCGCGACGGACACCTGAAGCGCCCAGGGCGACCCCATTCGACGTCCGCGACCGGCACTCTGGACGGCAGTGGAGAACGGGTCGAGCGGACGGGGCCACGCGCTTTTTTCACGTGGGTCGCACACGGTACGTATGGAGCAGGTCGATGTCGACGGCATCGAGATGCCGGCTATTGGGCTGGGCACCTGGCAGCTGTCGGGCGACACCTGCCGGCAGGCCGTCGAGGCAGCACTCGACTGCGGGTACCGCCACGTCGACACCGCCGAGCAGTACGACAACGAGACGGCGGTGGGACAGGCGATACGGGAGTCGCCCGTCGACCGCGAAGCGGTGTTTCTGACGACGAAGGTGTGGCGGTCGAACCTCCAGCGCGAGGAGCTGATCGCCGCCGCCGAGGCCAGCCGGGACCGCCTGGGCGTCGACTACGTCGACCTGTTGCTCGTGCACTGGCCCCACCCGCGGGTGCCGATCGAGGAGACGATGTCCGCGATGGACGACCTCGTCGAGCGCGGACTGACACGCCACGTCGGCGTCAGCAACTTCACCCGCTCGCAGCTGTCGACGGCACGGTCGGTCGCAGACAGCCGGGTCGTCACCGACCAGGTGCTGTACCACCCGTACGTCGACCAGCGCGACCTGCTTGAGTACTGCGTCGAGACCGACACGGTCCTGACAGCGTACAGTCCGCTCGCCCGGGGGTCGGTGCTGGACGACGACACCCTCGCCCGGATCGGCGCGCGGTACGACAAGACACCCGCCCAGGTGGCGCTGCGCTGGCTCGTCCAACAGCCAAACGTCGCGGCGATCCCCCGCTCCTCGTCGCCGGACCACGTCGAACAGAACGCCGCCGTGTTCGACTTCGAGTTGACCGAGGCGGAGATGCAGACGGTCCACGACCGCTCCGGTGGGCTGTCGGTCCGCCTGCGGAACAAACTGCCGGCGCTGATGCGGTCGTTCCCGCTGTGACTCGCCGGGGCCAGGGCGTCGAGCGGTCGACGCCGGCCACCCGGCGACCCGGGGTGCGGTCAGCGATCGTACGTGAGCCGCGCGACGAGACTGTCGATGCGGTGTTTGACGCGACCGAGGACGACACCGGGTGATACCCGCCGGAGGTCCTCGGCCTCGATCTTGATACGCTCGCTCTTGAAAGGGTCGTGTTCCGCCCCCATGACGCCGGAGACGGAACTCATCGCACACCGACCGCACGTCTCCGTGTCGTCCTCGCTGCGTCCCATAGCCCGAAGGTACCAACGAAATAGAACGTTTCCCCGGGCGAGGTCGTGCAGGCGGAACAGGGGGCGACCGGCCGGTCACACGCCGTGGAACCTCGCCGTCGGAACGGGCTGGCTGGCGGTCCTGACTTATCTGGTCGTGTTGGGGGAGTGGGGCGGTCGGCGGCGTCACGGATCGAGAACTGATACCCATCACGACGGTTTGTGTCACGCGGTTGTCGACCCGGTGACGGGATACAGGCACCGGATTTCAGACTCGGGGCCGACCTCGAGTCCGGACGACAGCGTGGCGTCAACGCGTTCAAGAACAACCGGATGGTCACGTTCAACGCCGACGCGATCGGGCAGTTGCGACAGCAACTCATCGACGCCGTCGGCGTCGAGGACGCCCGGGAACTGCTGTTGCAGTTCGGGTTCCAGTCCGGGTACGCGGACTTCCTGCAGATGAAGACGAGCTACGACTTCGACACCGACGGTGACCTCTTAGAGGTCGGGCCGGCGATGCACACCCAGGAGGGCATCGTCGCCGTCGAGCCACTGGAGATGGAGTACGACCGCGGGGCCGGCGAGTTCCACTTTCAGGGACTGTGGCACAACTCCTACGAGGCCGAACGGCACATCATCCACAACGGTCCGAGCGACCACCCCGTCTGCTGGAGCCTGATGGGGTACGGCTCGGCGTGATGCAGCGGCTTCATGGGCGAGCCGGTGCTCGAACTGGAGTCCCGCTGTGTCGCCAGGGGCGACGACGTCTGCGAGTGGGTCATCAAGCCGATCGACGAGTGGGGCGAGGAGGCAGCGCCGTACCTGGACGCACTGGAGGAGTTCTTCGCGGAGGTGTGACCATCGGCGAGAAACTGATGCAGTACTACGGCTACCTAAAGGAACAGGCCGGGCTCGACGGCAAGGTCGAACTCGCGAAGGAGACCCAGCTCCCCGGCACGAAGGCGTCGACGGCGCCGGACTCCGAGGAGAACATCCGGAAGTTCCGGGAGGCAGTCGAGGAGATCACCGGCGAGCGGCCACCTTCGTTCTGACCGGGGCCGACGACGGTCGCCGGGAACGGGATGAACTCTTTTCTCGGTGGACGACGGCAGAAAGGATGTATGGTGCTCGGAGGCGTGAAGACGGGGGTCGAGCTCGTCGTCGACGCCGGGCGGGTGTTCAGGCGGTACCCGCGGCTCGTGGTGCCACTGCTGGTGACGTGGGTCTGTATCGCCCTGCTGACGGTGTGGCTGCGGTTCTTCAGGCCGGACCTCGATCTCGGGGCGCTGGTGGTGCTTGCCTTCGGCGCGGTGTTCCTGCAGGCGCTGTTGCTCGCGCTGTCGTGTTCGGTGCTGCTGGAGATGGTCGAGCAGGTCGAGCGCGGCGGCGAGCCCTCGCTCGCGGGGGCGCTGCTGGACACCGCCTCCGAGAACCTGGTGTCGATGCTGCCGATCGTCCTGGTGTGGTCGGTCGTCTGGTTCGTGCTGTCGGTGATCGGCGCGCTCGCGGAGGACGAGGAGGGGTCAGAGGAGTACTCCGCGGAGAACGCCGCGCGGGCGCTGGCCGGCGGGAACGGGTCGCTGCTCGGGGCGGGTATCGACGCGCTGAAGAAGGGCGTCCGGATGCTGGTGTTTCTTGTCCTGCCGGCGATCGCCTGGGAGGACCGCGGGTTCGTCGGCGCGGTGCGGCGCGGGTACGAGGTGTTCCGGAACAACGTCGCCGCGGTGGCGACGGGGTTCTCGCTCACTTACCTGATCGCCGGCGTGTTGTTTCTCCCGGTGGGGATCCTCCTGGAGTTGGCCAACGAGGGACTGGTGTCGCTGACGGCGACGCAGTGGTACCTCGTCATCGGCTACAGCGGGGCCGCCTGGAGTCTCAGCATCTACCTGGAGCAGATGTTCGTCGCCGACCTGTTCCTGTGGCACACGGAGTGGGAACAGGCCGTCGCCGCCGCCGAGCGACGGGGCGAGGAGCCGCCGTCGATGCGGGAGGTGCCCCGACCGACGCTGCTTGACGACGTGGCCTCACTGGAGGAGCGCAAACTGCCCGGCGGCGGGTCGGCTCCGGTCCCCGACGCCGGGCCGCGGTCGACCGACTCCGAGTGAGTGGGACTGCGCACTCACGACTCACAGTCGAGCCGTCACGCCGGCGTTCTCTGCCGCAGCGACCCCTCGTTCGCCCAGAATATTTTTCTTGGCTGTACATCTCGATGAGCCCGGACATGGTCGAGACGATTGAGACGCCTCGAGGCTCTCTTGAACCACCGCAGGTCGCGACGGCCAGTCGGGGGTCGAGCCGCGATGAGTGACGGGATCGGACGCCGCCGGCTCCTCACGGCGACCGCTGGGATGGCGACTCTCGGCAGCGTCACCGGGTGTCTGTCCGGCGGGTCGGGGGGATACCGGGTCCGGATGGGGGCGGACGCCGACTGGCAGTCGCTGACCCCCGTGGAGACTGGCTCCACCCACCGAGCGGCGTACTGCGGGGGAGACGACGACGAGTGTGAAACCGCACGGCACGGCCTGGACGAGTCCAACGTTGCGACGCTGTTCCTCCACCGCGACGTCACGGGCGACGGCGACTCCGACGACGCACTGGTGCTCACCTACGACACGCCCGACGACTCAGGTGGGGAAGCCGTGCTCACACTCGACGAACCGATCTCGGTCGAGGAGGACCTCGTCGTGGCCGACGGTCCCGTCGGCAACAGCGGCAGGACGGGCGACGCCTACGAGTCGGATCGGTTCTCACACACCTGGGCGGAGAACTACACCGACGGCGCGGTCATCGCACTGGACCCGCTCTCGGACCCGACCCTCGAGTTCGTCGAAACCGATGGTCTTGAGGAGATCGCCGTCCTGTCGGGAAGCGATCCGGGAAGCACCGAGTCGTATACTGCCGGCGTGGACGCGGCCGTGACCTTCGACGTCTGATCGGGGTGAGTGAGTGGTCGTCGGGGGCGACGCCGGTGATCCGACGACGGGAGAAGCGACCTGTCGTTGCCTTCCGATCAGTTCACGCGAAACTCCAGGGACAGAAGACGGGCCTCGGCACTCATAGGGGTCGTCGTCCCCGGGTGCCGACCCCGGGTCGGGGGAGTGCCCTCGTCATCGGCCACGGGGCGATACGCTGGCCGTGGGCTTACCGCTGACGCACTGTCGTCGGGGTGGACCCCCCGGGGCGGCTGAGACCGTTACTCGCCGAGGTCGCCGACCGGCCTGAGGTCGTCACCCGACACGCGGACCTGGCTCTGTGGCACGGCCATCTCGAAGCCAGCCTCCTCGAAGGCGGCTCTGACGGCGCGGTTGACCTCGTCTTTGACCGCGGGCCACCGCCCCCGGTCGGTGACGTGGTAGTCCAGGCGGATCTCGATCCCGTGGTCGGTGTAGTCCCAGAACAGCGCCTCCGTCTCCTCGGGGTCGACGCCGTCGACGGAGGCAGTCGTCTCCGCGGCCAGGTCCAGCGCCGCCTCGATCTCGTCCGCCGAGGTGTCGTAGCTCAACCCGATCCGGGTCTTGATCCGTCTGCTCGGTTCGCTGGTGACGTTTGTCACCCGTTCGCCGGCGATCGCCGAGTTCGGCAGCGTCACCAGTCGGCCGTCGAAGTTCCTGATCCGGGTGGTGCGGAGGCCGATCTCCTCGACGGTGCCGGCGGTGTCGCCGACCTCCACCACGTCGTCGACGACGAACGGTTTCGTGGCGAGGATGTGCGCCCCGCCGAAGATGTCGGCCATCGTCTTCCGGGAGGCGAAGGCGATCGCGATCCCGCCGATGCCCAGCGACGCTATCACGGCGGTCACGTCGTAGCCGAAGGAGTCCAGGATCACGACCCCCGCGATCGAGACGATGGCGATGTTGGTGACGCGACTGACGATCGGCACCAGTTCGTCGTCGAGTTTGGACTCGGTCGTCTCGGCGTACTCCATCACGTAGGCGCTGACGAGACCGTCGGTCAGCCGCACCGCCATCCAGGCGACCGCGACGATGACGGGGAGTTCGATCGAGGCGTTCAACACTGAGGCCAGCGGCTCCGTCGGCGTGAGCACCCGCTTGCCGGCCAGGGCGGCCAGCACCACGCCGAGCAGCGCGACCGGGCCGCCGAGCGAGCGGGCGATGATGTCGTCGACCTCGGTCTTCGTCGCCTCCACCTTCCGCTCGATACGCTTCTTGTACAGGAACCCGAGCGACCGCCCCGCGACCGCCCCCACCGCCACGACCGCGAAAAAGAGCAGGTACTGGGCGATCGTGCTCCCCAGGTACGTCTCCGAGAACAGCCACTCGAACGCCATTCGGGACTCCTCTCGCCCCCACGGAATAGTTCTTCCGCCCGGATGGCCGACGGGGTCAGTCGTCCCAGCCGGGGGTCCCGCCGTCGCCGAGCGCGGGCGCCGACGAGGACCCGGTCGGGCGGTCGTCGGCGGCGTCGACGGTGAACGCCGCCAGTCGGTCGGTGAGCCGGGCCACCTGGTCGGCGGTGGCGGCGGTGGCCTCGTCCACCTCCGCCACCCGCTCGGTCTGTCGGTCGGCCGCGTCGGCGGCCGCTCGCGCCCTGGCGGCCGACTGCTCGCTTATGGCCGCGACGTCGTCGAGCATCGTCACGACCTCCTCGCCCGTGGTGGCCTGGTCGTCGGTGGTGGTGCTTATCTCCTGGATGCCGTCGTCGGTCTCCTTCGCGTTCTCGGCGACGTCGGCGAACGCCTCGACGACCTCGTCGACGGCCTCGATCTCCCGCTCGATCAGGTCACGCGCCCGCTCGACCTGGGAGACGGTCTCGGCGGTCTGTCGCTGGGCCCGCTCGATCCGGTCCTGAATGTCGGCGGCGGAGGCCTGGGTCTCCTCGGCGAGGCTCTTCACCTCGTCGGCGACGACCGCGAAGCCCTCGCTGTCTCCGTCACCCTCGCCGGCGCGGGCGGCCTCGATGTTTGCGTTCAGCGCCAGCATGTTCGTCTGCTCGGCGACGTCGCCGATCAGGTCGACGATCTCGCCGATCTCGGCCATCTGTGTCTCCAGGTCGCCGACGGTGTCGGTGGTCTCCTCGATCGCCCGCTGGACCTGTTCGGCGTCGGCCCGCATCTCGTCGGCGAGGTCCTGGCCGTCGGCGGCGATGGCGGCGGTCTCGTCGGAGGTGGCGGCGACGGTCTGTGCGGAGGCGGCCACCTCCTCGACGGCCGCCGAGAGGGTGGACATCTCCCGGGCCACGTCCTCGAGCATCGCCTGCTGCTCGTCGGTCCCGTCGACGATCTCCTGGACGGCCTCGCTTGCCTCCTCGCTGGCGGTCGCCACCTCCTGCATACCGTCGTCGACCTGGCGAGTGCGACTGTCGACGTCCTCGCTGAAGGCGGCGATCTCAGCGACCAGGGCCTCGATCTGGTCCAGCATCTCGTTGAACGCCTCGCCCACGTCGGTCATCGGCTGGCTCTCGCTGTCGGGGTCGACCCGGGCGGTGAGGTCGCCGTCGGCCGCCCGGTGCATCGTGTCGCCGTAGGCGGTGGCCTTCTCGCGGAGGTGGGCGTTGAGGTCCTCGATGTCGGCTCGCTTCTGTTCGGCCTCCTCCTTCAGCCGCTGTGCCTCGGTCCGTCGCCGCTCGGCCTCCTCGCGAGCCCGCTCTGCCTCGGCCTTTTCTTCCTCGATCTCGGCCTGGCGCTGTTCGAGGTCGTCGATGCGGTTCGCTCGCTTTTCGGCCTCCGCGAGGCGTCTCTGTGCCGCTCGCCGGGACTTCTCGATGCCGATGAGGTGAGCGGTGAGCGCCGTCGCGAGCATCGCGACGAAGGCGCCGTGGATCAGTCCCCACACCCACGGGTGGACCTGGGCCGCGGTGTGGTTGTACACGAGCGAGGGACGCATCATCCCGAACACGCCGTGGGTGAGGACCACGTACACGATGCCGATCCCGAACGGGAGCCAGTCCTCGTACAGCGCGAACATCCCGGTGGCGACGAAGAAGTGGAAGTGTGCCTCGATGTACCCGCCGGTGACCATCACCAGCGACCCCGAGGTGAACGCCAGCGCGGTCACGGCGAACACCGTCCGGAGCCGCCGGGGGAACCGCCCGACGGCCGCCGCGCCGGCGAAGGCCGTCGTCAACCCGAGGTTCAGCCCCAGTCGCCACAGCGGCGTCTGGGGCAGCGTGATCCCGGTGACCGTCGACTCTGTCCCCTCCAGCAGTCCCAGAACGAGCAGTATCGGCACGTGCGCGAGCACGACGAGGACGAACCACCTGTGACGGGTCCGCCACGTCTCCTCTGGGATCGTCGACCCGTCCGGCAGGTACTCGAGCATCCCGCCGGACGGGTCGTCGGTGCGCTGGTCACGGCCACTGACAGCCGCCGGGGACGACGCCATACTCGACGGGATAGCTTGACTGTTCAAGGGAGTACCGGCGATTATCACCGGTGAGAACGGGCGGCGGGCGGTTCTCACGTCTGAGAGGTGGTGGACCGCCCAGGCCGCCCCGTCGGCGCGCCCGGCGTTCACCGGGACTGCGGCGGTCAGGGCACCTCGAACAGCGCGAGCGTCTGTCTGGTGGTGCCGTCCGGGGCGACCCAGACGACGGCGACCGTGGCGCCGCTGTCGGCCTCGACCGTGACGGTGTCGCCGGCGCTGACTGGCAGTTGGAACCTCGCCCGGGGCTGGCCGTTGACGGTGACCTGCGCCTGGGTCGTGTTCTCCTGGTTCAGGACGTCACCGCCGGCGTGGAGGATCTCCACCTGGCCCGCGCCGGCGTCGTACGAGAAGTCGAACTGGATCTGCGGGGTGCGACCGGCGGGACCGCCCGCACCGCCGCCGACACCGCCGCCGAACCCCAGCAGGAACGTCCCGGCGACCGCGAGTCCGGGCGCGACCAGCACCGCCGCCTCGGGCGCCACCGGCGTCCCTGGCGAGTCGCTCTGGAACAGCCCCTCGGTGTCGCGGCTCACGCTCACCGTGAGGGTGCGTCCGTCGACGCTCGGCTCCATGTCCTGGACGAGTCCCTGTAGCGCCGAGCCGTCGGTGCCGACCGGCGACTGCTGGGCCGCCGCGGCCGCGGCGAGGTCCAGCAGCGTCTGGGCGTCGTCCTCGGTTGGAGCCTCCCCCTGCTCGTAGACGCCGACGACCTCGCGCTCGACGGTGTCCTGGCCGAGCGTCATCGCGGTGCCCGCCGCCGTCAGGCCGGTGACGACCGCCTGCAGGCTCTCGCCGCCGGGTTGGCCCTCGAAGTCCTCGGGGGCGAACTCCCCTGGGTCGAACTCCCCGCCGACGACCGTCGTGGGGTCGCCGAGGGCGTCGATCAGCCGCTTCCCGGCGTCACTGCCGGCGTAGTAGCCGGCGTCCGACGAGGACAGCATCGCACGGACGGCGTCCTCGCCGGTGGCGTCGAGACCGGCGGCGCCGCCGACGAACACCGACTCCTCGCTGACCGCCAGCGCGCTGCTGCCCTGGCCGGTCGCCCCCTGTGCTGTGTACAGGTCGTGGCCGTTCGCGCTGCCGGCGGACTCCAGTGAGGTCGACTGTCCGGACTGTGCCCGCAGTTGCTCGACCAGACCGCTCGACTCGAACGACCCGCTCATCATCACCGATCCGGCGCCCCGGCCCTGACCGGTCTGGACGCCCTGGGGGTTCTCGCCCGCGATCCCGAACCCAGTCAGGCGGTCCAACTCGGAGACGGTGACCGCGTCGCTCGCCGAGTCCGCCTGCTCGAGTTGCTGGCTGATCGACTCCGGGTACAGGTCACGGCGCTCGTACAGCGTCGCGAGGTCGTACGAGGCGAACAGCCGCGTCGGGAGGTCCGCCACCTCGTCCGGGTCGTACAGCCGACCGGCGTAATTAGGGGCGTTCCCCGCCCCGCCACCACCGCCCAGACCGGGCACCGACCCGAGACAGCCAGCCGTCGCACCGACACCGAGGACGCCCGCGGTCGCGGCGATCCGCTCGAGAAACGACCGTCTGGAGTGCATACGTCACTGACAGAAGCGCGGTCGAGATAAATACCTGTTCCCCGTCTCGGGAATCTAGAAGGTCAGAGACCGGTCGAGTGGTCGATCACCGTCGTCTCCAGCCCCCACTCGGCGAGGCGGTCGGCGAGACGGGCCACGCCGAAGGTCTCCGTCGCGTAGTGCCCCCCGAGCACCACGTCGACGCCGGCCTCACGCGCCTCGTGGTACAGTTTCCCCTTCCCCTCGCCCGTGACGAGGGCGTCCACCCCGGCGGCGACCGCGTCGTCGAGGAAGTCCGCCCCGCTGCCGGTGACGACCGCCACCTCGGTGACGCGGCCGGGACCGAACTCCAGGGCCCGCACCCGCCCGTCGCCGGTGTCGAGGTCGTCGGCCAGGTCACTCCGCAGTGCCGCCGCCGACCGCGGCTCCGCGAGTCGCCCCCGCAGGCCGACCGGCGTCGGCTCCTCGACGAACGGCTCGCGGTCGACCACGTCGAGCAGGTCCGCGACCCCGGCGGCGTTGCCCAGCTCGGGGTGGCCATCAAGCGGGAGGTGCGAGACGTACAGCGGGAGGTCGCCGTCGAGAAACGCCGCGATCCGGCGGTGCTGGCGGCCCGTGACCCGGTCCAGCCCACCCCACACCAGACCGTGGTGGGTGACCAGCAGGTCGGCACCGACCGCGGCGGCGCGCTCGGCGGTGGCGACGGCGGCGTCGACCGCGAGCGCGACGTGTTCGACCTCGCCGCCGGCGTCGGGCGCCGCGCCCGGACCGGGCCGCCCGACCTGGAGGCCGTTGGCGCTGGCGTCGACGCCGGCGTAGGCCCCGGTGTGTAGCTCCTCGTCCAGTCGGTCACACAGCGTCGAGAGGTGCATACCCGGGGGCGGTGTGCCGGGGGTAAGTGTGTCCCGCTCTCCGACGTATCAGGTCCGGAACAGTCGCTCGCCGTCCTCGCTCTCCTCGAGGACGCCGTGCTCGACGAGGGCGTCGATCGTGGCGTCGCAGTTGCGCCGGCTCAGTCCGTACGCGCTCGTCGCGACCGAGACGACCGTGTCCCGCTCGACCGGGAAGGTTCGGTTCTGCAGCAGGCGGACCACCTTGTTGTACGTCTCGCGTGGCACCGTCGCCACGTTCACGTCGGGGGGGGTCGTCTCTTTCCCGTCGCCGTCGTCACGAGTGCCGCCGTCGCCGTCCGTGTCGTCGGCGGCGTCCGTGTCGGCGGCGTCGGCTGGCTCGTCCGTCGTCGCGGCCGGCCCCGACTGGGCGGTGTCGGACGGCGAGGCCGACTCCCCGGTGGCCCGTCGGCGCGGGTCGTGACTCGTCTCGCGGCGCCCGCCGGCGGCCTGGCTGGTCTTGAACGACCGGTCCGTCCCGGCGTCGTCTCGCTCGGAGGGGATGAGCGGGCGATCGTCGGTCTCGCCATCGGTCGCGTCGCCCGGGACGTCGTCCGCCGAGGCGTCCGGGCGGTCCACCGACTCGGACGCCGGTTCGCGGCTGTCCGCGAGGGGGTCCTCCTCGCCGGCAAGCGGGTCCTCGTCGTCGGTGAAGATCTCGGCGTCGTCGGGGATACCCGGTGTGTCGTCGTCCGCCCCGGCGCGCTCGTCGTCCTCGACGTCGGCCACCGGGGCGGGGTCGGCGGTGGGCGGGTCCGGCGCCGGTTCCCCGCCGGCGTCCGGGTCCGGCGCTCGCTCCTCGTCCGCCTCGTCGTTCGCCCGGGGTGTCGATCCGGCGGCACCCGTCTCCGTCGCCGACTGGCGGGTGTCAGCCTCGCCGACCGACAGCGCCACCCCGGCGGCGCTCGCCAGGCGGTCGAGTTTGTCCGTGCAGTCCCCACACAGCGTCACGGTCGCCGACGCCTCGCCGGCGACGCGCATCCGTCCCTGGTCACCGACCGTCGCCGCACCGCAGAAGTAACACGCCGAGAGTCGGTCCATACCCGGGACACGGCACCGTGTCTCTAAAAGACACCTCTCGGGTCGACGGCCTCCGGCGGTGAAAACAACCCGCCGGCGCGGGTCAGCCGAGCGTCGTCTCGGTGACGGTCCGCTCGCCGCCGAGGCCGGCGTGGACCACCCGCACCGTCTCGGGGAACGACCGGTCGAGGTCGACCGTCGCCTCGTAGGAGACGCCGCCGACGCACTCGACGCAGGCGCCGTCCTGGCGGCCGGCGGTCGACACCGTGACCACGAGAGTACCGCTCCGGCCGCCGAACTCGTCGGCCTCGACCAGCTCGACGTCGGACAGCGCGAGGTCGTAACACGGCACCGGCGTCCGGACCGTCCCCGAGACCCGCACGCGCTCGCCGGCGGTCGTGACCGCGGCCCGGCCGCCGGCACCACACGTCCCCTCGCCCTGCTCGAACCGGGTGTCGGTGACCTCGGGCCCCGGGCACGCCACGAGCGTCGAGATCGTCGTCGACGTTACCTCTCCGTCGCCGTCGACGGTCACCTCGGTGGTGGAGCCGTTGCAGTCGAACCGCGACCGCGGGACCGTCACCGTGTCGAGCAGTCGGCCGCCGGCGCCGACCGCGACCTCGTGTCCGGCCGGCTGGTTCAGCGTCAGCGCCACCGTGTCGCCGCCAGGCACGTCGAAGACGCGGTCGAGCACCTGGTCGCCGTCGCGGGCCACCACGACCCGCAGTTCGCGGGCCCCGGCGGCGTCGTTCGCCACGCGCACGCCGTGTGGGCGGTTGTTGTCCGGAAACGGGACGCCCTCGCGGTCGCCGATCGCGACGGTCTCGACGGGGGCTGACCCCCCGAGGCGCTCGCCGTCGCCGTCACCCTGACCGTCAGCGGCGTCGCTGCGCTCATCGTCCGGCTGGTCCGCGTCGCCGTCGTCCGGCCCGTCGACGCCAGCGTCGGTCGTCTCGTAGCCGACACACCCGGCGACCGAGAGTGCGCCCGCGGTGCCGACCGCCGCGAGCAGGTCGCGTCGTCTCATACCCGGCCGTAGACGCCGCCGCTATAAGTGCCAGCGGGAAGTTCAAACGGCCGTTTCAGTCGTCGCTAGCGTGCTCGTACACGAAGGCTCGCAGCAGTTTCCCCGCGAGGGCGGCGGTCTGGCCCTGGTCGCGGTCGTTCACCTCGACCACGTCGAAGCCGACGGCGTGGGGAGCGACCGCCCGCACGACGCGGCGCATCTCGCGGGGACGGAGGCCGAACGGCTCCATCGTGCCGGTGCCGGGGGCGAACCCGGGGTCGGCTGCGTCGATATCGACCGAGAGGTACGTCGCCCCGGGGTCGTGGTCCAGGTCGTCGGGCGTCCAGTCGGACACCGCCTCGGGCGGGACGTGTGTCACGTCGCCCTCGGCGGCGCGGTCGTACTCCTCGGGACTGCCGGTGCGGGCCCCGAGGACGACCAGGTGGTCGGCGGTCTCCAGGGCGCGCCGCATCGCGCAGGCGTGACTCAGCGGGTTCCCGTCGTACTCCTCACGCAGGTCGAGGTGGGCGTCGAGACAGACGACGGTGCGGGGCTCGACGGCACGGACCCCGGCGACACTTACCGTGTGCTCGCCGCCCACGAGGAGGGGCACGCTGTCCTCGTCGACGGCGTCCCACACCACGCCACGCAGGTACTCCAGGTACTCGGCGGCGTCGTCCCAGGGGCGGACGTTCCCGTGGTCGTGGACGGAGAGCGCGGAGAAGCGGCTGTCCGTGCGGCGGTCGTAGTCGTCGAAGGTGCGCGCGAAGCGGCGCACCCGCTCTGGACCGAACCGCGCGCCCGGTAGGAAGGAGGTAGAGACGTCGAGCGGCGCGCCGACGAGGACGTAGTCGGCGTCCGCGCGGTCGGCGGTCGCGCCGGGGAACACGCTACACGATCTTGCGCTGGTCGTCCATCTCGAGGTACTCGATCTCGTCGTCGGGCGCGAGACTCTCGTCGTCGGGGATCCGCATCGAGATGGTCTCGTAGGTGCTCAGGTCCATCACCTGGGCGACGTCGCCGTCGACGCTGACGACCTGGCCCTGCTTGCGCTCGATTATCGGCACCCAGATCTTCGCGTCGACCGGCTGTGAGAGCGAGCGTTTCTTGCCGTCGAAGACGCCCTCGCCCTCGATGCGGGCCTTCGCGCTGCCGTGTTTGCCGGGTTTGGCCGTGCTGTAGGAGGTGATCTTGCAGGGGGCGTCGTCCATCATCACGTACGTGCCCTCCTGGAGGTCACGGACCTCCTTCTGCTCTCTCGCCATGTGGCAGCGTACTCTCTGCCCCTTCATAAGCGGTGTGGAACTGTCGGGCGGCGGCGACTCCGCGGCTGGAGGGGGTGTGACCGGTGCGCTTTTACTCCCGTGTGTCGTGGGGTAACTCGACTCGCGGTCGATCTCATGACACGAGGACAACGCCTGCGACGGACCGGGACGACCCGCCGCGATCGCGGGGTCAGCGACGTCGTCGCCTTCGTGTTCACGTTCTCGATCATCATCACCTCCGTCGGCGTCGTCTCGGCGGTGGGCTTTTCGGTGCTGGAGGACATCCAGAGCGACGAGCAGTCGCTGAACGCCCAGCGCGGGTTCCAGGCGCTTGGCGACAACATAAACGACATCGACCGGCGCCACGTCCCCGGGCGGTCCGGCGAGGTGACGCTGAACGACGGGCGACTCCGCGTCGCAAACGGCAGCGGCTCCTCGACGCTCGGCGTGACGGTAGAGGACGGCACCGGCACCACTCTGTACACCGGCACCACCGACGTCGGCTACCTGGAGTACACCTCACAGGACAGCGACGCGCGGATCGTCCTGGAGTCCGGGGCGGTGATCCGCAGGGACGAGAACGCCGACCAGGGGATCGTCGTCCGGCGACCCAACTTCGCCTGCAGCACCTCCGGCTCGGAGTACGCCGTCGTCTCGATCGTGGAGATCGTCTCCTCCTCGAACACCAGAGGTGGCGACGGCACCGTCCAGATCGTCGCCCGCGAGCAGTCCTCCAGGCTGCTGTACAGCAGTTCCGACGCCACCGAGGTCACCGTCGACTACTCGGGCAGCGAGTTCACCGACGCCTGGAACAGCTACTTCGACGGGGCGAGCGACTGGGACACCAGTCTCGGAGGGCCCGACGAGGCCGGGTGCCCCGTCGGCGCCGACGGTCACGTCATCGTCCGCAAGACCGTGATCGAGATCAGTCTCGTGGGCTGAGAGTCAGTCTGCCGTCCGCGGAGTGAGCGTCTCCAGTCGCTCTCCTGGCAGTCGGTCGCGGTCGTGGGGCGCCTCGAAGTCAAGATCGGGACCGACGGCGACCAGTCGCTTCGGGTTGATCGAGGTGTGGCTGGCGTAGTAGTGGGTCTTTATATGGTCGAGGTTGACCGTCTCGGCGACGCCGGGGGTCTGGTACACGTCGCGGGTGTGCCCCCAGAGGTGCTCGTGGTCCACGATCCGGGCGCGGTTGCACTTGAAGTGGGTGTGGTACACCGAGTCGAAACGCACCAGCGTGGCGAACAGCCGCAGGTCCGCCAGGGTGAGCCGGTCGCCGACGAGGTACCGCCGGTCGGCGAGGTGGTCGTTCCACCGGTCCAGGGCCTCGAAGAGGTCGTCGACGGCGTCCTCGTAGGCCGCCTGGGTGTCGGCAAAGCCCGCGCGGTAGACGCCGTTGTTGATCGGGTCGTAGATCGCCTCGACGACGCGGTCGATCTCGTCACGGTGGCCCTCGGGGTAGAGGTCGACGCCGTTGCCCACGTCGCCGAACGCCCGCGAGAGGAATCGCATGATCTCGATGGACTCGTTGTTGACGATGGTCTCCTCCTCGCGGTCCCACAGCACCGGGACCGTGACGCGGCCGGTGTAGTCGGGGTCGGCGGCGACGTACACCTCCCGCAGGTACTCCGACCCGAGGATCGAGTCCGGCGTGCAGTCGTCCTTCTCGGGGGCGAACTCCCAGCCGTCGTCCTCCCGGACCGGGTCCACGACGTCCATGATGATGGCGTCCTCCAGGCCCATCAGTCGGCGGACCATCGCCGCGCCGTGGGCCCAGGGACAGGCCCGGGCGACGTACAGGTGGTACCGCCCCGCCTCGGGCCGGAAGCGGGCGTCGGGGTCGTCCCGAACCTCGTCGCGAAAGGAGGTCGTCGTCCGCTGGAACGCGCCGTCCTCGTCGGTCATCTCCCTGACGTCGGTTCGCCACTCGCCGTCGACTAGCATGTCTGACATAGTTCTCGTGGACGATAGACGGGCGAGGCGTAAGTGGGCACCGCTCCCGGCGACTGCCTCGGTGACGACCGTCGCGACGGTTCTCGTCCGCCGGCACCCACGATTATTTTTCCACCCGGCGAGTACATATCACGGGATGGCCACAAACAATAAAGGGTGAGACCACGTACAGGTTAGTATGAACCCACTCGGCGCGGCCAAGATGCTCATCGCGGTCGGGCTCCTGATCGTCCCGGCCGTCGCGATCATGCTGACCGTGGCCTGATCGCGTCCCGGCGAGCGAGCGCCCGACTCCGTAAATTATACCCCGTAACGGGTGCAATTATGGGATATGAACGCGGGCGCCGCGCTGAAGACCGTCATCGGGGTCCTGCTGGTGTTCGGCCCCGCGCTGGGGTTCGTCGTCGTCAACCTGGGGATGAACCCCGGCGCGATGCTCGGGGTCTGATCACCACTCGCCCTGGAACATCACTCGCAGTCCCGAGAGGTCGGCGAGTGACCCGACCACTTCGCGGGCGGCGTCGGTGCCCATCGCCGTCTCGACGTAATAGCCGTTTGCGATCTGGCGCGGGTTGGTCATCCGGTCGCCGCCGGGGTGGACCGGCGCCCGGTTGACGACGGCGATCGAGGGGTCGAGGGCGTCGGCGTCCTCTGGAGTCCACGGGAGGTCTAGGCGGTTGTCCAGTGCGTGTTGCTCGACGAGGTACTGCACGGTCTGTGCGACCGCGCCGGCGGGAGAGGTGGTGCCGACGGCGCCCACCGAGGAGTGCTCGTCAAAAAAGCGGGCGACGTACTCGTCGTCGCCGTCGTTGCGGGCCATCGGTGCGGCCTCGTCGCGTGGGTCCCGCGCGGGCGTGGCGCCGCCGTCGCTGGCCGCCTGGCCGGTGCCGTTCGCGCTCTCGGCGTCCGCCGAGACGCGGGCGTCGGGGTCCGGGTCCGCGTCACCGGCGACGTCCGGCGTCGGGGGGGCGTCCTCTTCGGACGTCTCCGCCCCGGCCTCGGTCGAGGGGGCGGGAGCGGCACCGTCCCGCGGGTGGTCACCGTCGGAAAGCGCCTCGACCGTCGCGTCGACGAAGTCAGCGGCGGCGGCCGCGAGTTCGTCGGCGACGGGGTCGCCCACGTCGTCGGTGAGGGCGTCGACGACGCGCTCGACGGTGGCCTCGCGTCGGTCACGGAGTCGCTCTGCGACCCGCCGGCGGTCCTGTGCGCGGCGCTGGCGGCGGCGCTGCCTGGCGGCCCGCTTCGTGTACAGCGACAGCAGTGACTCCCGGTCGGGCAGGTCGGCGAGCGAGCACTGCACCTGCCGTAACTCGTCGTCCTCGACGGCGACGAACACGAACGACCGGCCGTTGGTGACCAGTCCCTGGTCGACGCCGGCGGCGGTCATCGCGGTGCCGAGTCGGCGCCCGTGGTCCCGGTCGAGGTCGGTGCCGGTGCCGGCGGTGACGACGAGCGCCGTCGGTCGTCCGTCCAGCGTGAGCGCGAAGTCGACGGTGACACCGTCGTCCTCGCTCACGACGTAGTCAGCGACCACCTCGGGGCCGTGGACGTCCCAGCCAAGGGTCTTCAGCAGCGGAAGGACGACCCGGAGGTCGGTGTTGGCGGCGGAGAGGTCGCCCTCGGCGTCGAGGGTGGCCCGCGTCCGTCGCACGAAGGCGTCCAGGTCACCGTCGGTCATCGCCCGGCCCTACGACCCGGGTTGGCTTGTACCTTTCACCCCTCGTCGCGGCGGTGAGGATTTATGGGTCCCACCCACAGAGGAGGTTGTATGAGCGGGGTGCTCCGGTCGCTGGTACCCGAGTTCGTCCGCCGGAGCTACGTCCTGAAGTTCGGGATGACGCTTCTGGTGCTCGGGTTGACGATCGGGATGATAGGGTTCGTCGCCACCGACCAGATCCAGGCGACCGTCGAGACGGGGGTGGAGAGCGACCTCGCGGACATCGCCGCCCAGGAGTCACGCACGTTCCGGACCTGGCACCAGCGGAACCTGCAGGCGACGGGGTCGCTGGCGGCAAGCGTCGACGACCGTCTCGGGGACGGGGAGAACGCCGTCAACGGCTTCTTCCTGCGGAGCCGGGCCGGGGACTTTTCCGGGGTGGAGAACGTGTACGTTGTCGACCTGGAGAGTGACACGGTGACCGCGACGACCGAGTCCGACGGGCCGCCGGCCCTGGAGAACGTCGACTGGTCGGGGGCGCTCCCGGAGGACCGGGTCGAGGGCGGTCCCCGGGTGATCGGGACCGCCGGCAGCGCGGTCGGCACCGCAAGCGGTGACCCGCCGCGGCTGATGTACGCCGCGCCCGTCGGCGACGGGAGCCAGGTGCTCGTCCACGGCGTCAGGGTGCGGGACTACGACAGTGCCATCAGCGGCAAGAACGCCTCGGCGTTCGTCTACGTCGTCGACAACAGGGCCGGCGGCGGGTTCCAGGTGGTGTACGACAGCACGGGCCAGGCCATCTTCGAGCAGTACCCGCGGGGCCAGGGCCAGGCCGACGCGCTGTTCAAGGCCCAGGAGGAGCGTGCCCAGAACAACGACTCGCTGATCGTGCCAAACGTCGGCGAGTACGTCACCCCCGACGGCGGGACGCTTGCGCTGTCGGCCTCGGCGGTCGACGGCGAGGAGGAGACGTTCATCCCGTCGTACGCCAACGTCGCCGGCACCGACTACACGGTGCTCGTGCACACCCCCGAGTCCCAGGCGATGGGCTTCGTGACGACCGTCGAGCGGATGGGACTGCTGGTGACGATCGGCGGCGTGGTCGTCATCGCCCTCTTCGGCGTGTTCATCGGCTACACCACGCTGGCGGCGATCAACCGCCTGCGGCTGAAAAGCGAGGAGATGCGCCGTGGCAACCTCGACGTGGACTTCAGCACCGACCGCGTCGACGACATCGGTGAACTGTACGAGAGCATGGCGAACATGCGCGACGCCCTGCGCAACCAGATAATGGAGGCCCGCGCGGCTCGCGAGGAGGCCGAGAGCGCCCGCGAGGAGGCCGAACGCACCAGCCAGCACCTCCAGTCGAAGGCCACCGAGTACCGCGACGTGATGCAGGCCGTCGCCGCGGGCGACCTGGGGCGGCGGATGGAGCCCTCACAGCGCAGCCAGGCCATGCGGGAGATCGCCGAGGAGTTCAACGCCATGATCGGCGAGATAGAGCGCACCGTCGCCCAGCTGAAGGCGTTCGCCGACGAGGTGGCCCGCTCCTCCGAGGAGGTCACCGAGTCCGCCGAGGGCGTCCGCAGCGCCAGCCAGCAGGTCACCGAGTCGATCCAGGAGATCAGCGACGGCGCCGAACAGCAAAACGAGTCCCTGCAGTCCGTCGTCGGCGAGATGAGCGACCTCTCGACGACGGTCCAGGAGATCGCCGCCCTCTCGAACGAGGTGGCCGACCTCTCCGAGCAGACCGCACAGGCCGGCAGCCGTGGCCGCGAGGCCGCCCGGGAGGCGATCGCCGGCATGAACCAGATCGAGGCCGACAGCAGGGAGGCCGTCGAGGAGATAGAGCGCCTGGAGGCCGAGATGGAGCAGATCGACGAACTCGTCGAGGTGATCGCCGAACTCGCGGACCAGACCAACATGATCGCCCTGAACGCGAACATCGAGGCCTCCCGGGCCGACGAGGCCGAGGGCGAGGGCGACGGCTTCGACGTCGTCGCCCAGGAGATAAAGGAACTGGCCGGCGAGACCAAACGCGCCGCCAAGAACATCGAGCAGCGCATCGAGCACATCCACGCCACGACCGACGAGACCGTCGACTCCGTGCGAGAGACGGGTGAACGCATCGCCGACAACACCGACTCCGTCCGCAACGCCGTCGAGGCCCTGGACGAGGTCGCCGAGTACGCCGAGGAGACCAACGGCGGCGTCCAGGAGATAAGCGCCGCCACCCAGCAACAGGCCGCCTCCACCGAGGAGGTCGTCGGGATGATCGACGAGGTCGCTGGCATCTCCGACCGCACCTCCCGGGAGGCCGAGAACGTCGCCGCCGCCGCCGAGCAGCAGACCGCCGCCGTCACCGAGGTCACCGACTCCGCCTCCGGTCTCTCGGAGCAGGCCAGCCGCCTGAGCGACGCCTTGGGCCGGTTCCAGACCCGCGAGGTGGACCAGACCCTGTTCGAGGTGCCCGGCGACGACGCTGACGACGGAGGCGACACCGACGCCGTCAGCACCGTCGGCTCGGACGACCCCGGGGACGGCGGCGACGACGGCGGCGTGGACGGCATCACGGTCCCCGGCGAGGACGAACCGGCGACGGGCGGGAACCCGTTCACCGACGCGTCCGGCGACGAGGACGACCGTGCGTCGGGTGCCGACACCGAGGACACGGCGACTGGCGTCACCGCCCCCGCGGACGGCGACGGCGACACCCCCGACGACCCGACGGTCGAACCCGAGACCGAGCGCCTGGAGCTGGACATCGACTTCGACGACGAGGACCTCGAGGAGGCCGACGAGAGCAACATCCCCGGCGGGCCGCTGGGCGAGGAGGGCGACGAGGACGCGACCGGAGACGACGACTGATCAGCGGTCGCGGTCCGTGCCGATCCCGGTGATCCGCGAGCGACCGCCGTCCTCGTCGGGCACCGTGCGGCGGTAGATCCGGCGCTCGCCGTCGACGACGGTGAAGTCGTCCCGCAGCGACCGCGGGATGGTCTCGGTCTTGCCGATGACGAGGTACCCGCCCGGCCGCAGCGAGCGCCGGACGGTGTCGATCACCGGCTCCTTGTACTCGCTGTCGATGTAGATGGTGAGGTTGCGACACAGCACCAGGTCGAGATCCGTCTTCGGGTCGTCCCTGATGAGGTCGTGTTGCTGGAAGGTGACCGCCCGCCGGATCCGGTCGACGACGGCGTAGCGGTCGCCGTCGACGGACTCGACGTACCGCCCGGGGTTCTCGAGGAAGTCCAGTTCGCCCCGGATGTCGGTCGTGTGTGAGCCCTGGTAGACGCCCTCCCGGGCGCTGTCGATGGCCGCCTCGCTGATGTCGGTGGCCGTTATCACCAGACTGGCCGCCTCGATCTCGGGGTCGGCGTCGGCCAGCATCGCCAGCGAGTACGGCTCGCGCCCGTCCGCACAGCCGGCGCTCCAGGCGGTCACCTGGAGTCGCTGTTCGGTCAGCGCACGCAGGATCTCCCGGACGCCCTCCCACACCTCCGGGTCACGGAAGAAGCCGGTGACGTTTATCGACAGCGCGTCGAGCAGCGCGCGCTGCTCGTCGGGCTCCTCCGTGACGACCTCAAGGTACTCACCGTAGGTCGAGACACCGCGGCGCCGCATCCGCGAGGCGAAGCGTCGCTTGAGGTAGTCGTCGTTGTAGTGACTGGTGGCGAACTCCAGTTCCCGCTCGACGAAGCCGGTCAGCGATCGAAACCCCTCCTCGTCGGGGTCGCCGTCGCTGTTGAGTGCGCGGTCGGGCGCGACGCGGTAGTCGTCTGGGCTGTCGGGCACGGTGAGTGGACCGCGAGCGGCTACAGTTCGATGGGGTCGTCGTCGGTCTCGGGCGTGTGGACGGCGAGGCTGCCGTCGGTGGTGTCGAACTCCACCGTGCGACCACCCTCGCCGCCGACGTCCTCGGCGACGATCGGCACGCCGAGCCGGTCGAGTTCGGTGCGTGCGGCCTCGACGTTGCGCTCGCCGACCCCCTCGTCGAAGCTGTCGAACTCGAACATGTCCGACCCGCCGGCGATCTTCGCCTCGACGGCGGTGTAGTCACCCCCCTTCTCGACCATCTGTCGCAGCATCGTCCGCACGGCCGTGTCGGCGAACTTCGCGGGTTTGCGGTCGTCACCGTCGCGGTCGTCGCCGTGTGGAAGCATGACGTGTGCGAGGCCCCCCACCTCGGTCGTCGGGTCCCACAGTGCCACCGCCACGCACGACCCCAGTCCGTAGGACTTCATCCGCTGGCCGGCGTCGCTTATCGCGAACTCCGAGATACCGACGCGGATGGGGTCCGTCTCCGGCACGCCCGGTTCGCTCCCGTACGTTTTCATCGTGGTATCAGTCTCTGTGTCGTGTACGTGCCTGGGGGTCTTAACCCCCCCGGCCAGGGCGGGTCACTCGGCGCTGCGCTCTATCTCGTCGGGGTCGGCGTCGAGGTCGTCGTCCAGGTCCTCGTCGACCGGGAACTCCGCCGTGGTGGGGGCCTCGTCCACGCGGTCGACGTCGAGGTCGTCCAGTGCCCGCATCAGGTCGTCCTCGTCGGGGATCGCGAAGATCTCACAGTCGATGTCTCGGTCGGCGGCCTCGATGCGGGTGTCGAACACGAACGCGTACTCCTGGTTCTGGCCCAGCTCGATGACGATCGGGTCGACGGCGGCGGCGCCAACGTCGTGGATGTACCGTGGCGTGGAGTGATCGATCGTCGTGTCGAGCACGTTCGCCCACCCGTCGAGCAGGCCCGAGGCCATGATGTTGCCCAACTCCTTTATCGCGGACTGTTCCATCTGGCTCATCCCGCCGCCCTCGGGCGCGGCCGTCGGCAGCATCGCCTCGGCGACCTCCTTTGCGGAGTCCTCGTCGAACATGAAGACGAGGTAGCCCGACGGGGTGCCCTCGAACTCGAACGCAGAGCCGACCAGCGTGCGGTCGCCGACCTCCTCCGGGATCGCCTCCAGGGAGACGAAGTTGAGCCGCCGGATCTCGATCTCGGTCTCGATGCCCGACAGCGTGGTGATGTTGTCGGCCGCCTCCCGGGCACCCTGTTCTGCCATGCGGTCGAACCCCTCCAGTTTCGCGTAGTCGATCGTCGCCGCGTCCTCGTCGCGACGGCGGTTCACGAGCGCGGAGATCGACTCCTGCTCGGGGAAGAAGTAGTGCTTGAACCCCACCTCGGTGTCGACGGCCTCGATGTTCGAGCGAAAGAGGACGACGAACTCGTCGTCCGTCGGTGCCGTCGAGAGGTCCTCGATGAACGGTTCGGCGGTGTCGCCGGTGATGAACTCCGGCGGCGAGAGGTCAATCTTCGTCTCCAGAACGTCGGCCCAGCCGTCGATGAACCCGCTGTTCATTATCTGGCCGACCTCGGTCACCGCCGAGGTGTTCATCTCGTCGAACTCGTCGGCGGCACTCATCTCGTCGGGGACGAGTGCCCGCACGATCCGCAGGGCGTTCTCGCGGTCGAACACGACCATCGAGTGCCCGTCGAGACCGTCCTCCGTCTCGACGCGTACCCCGACCTTCGGGCTGCCGTCGTCGAACTCCGAGCGGACCTTCGAGCCACGGATGAAGTTCAGACGTGTCACCCCGACGCGGGTGTCCACGCCGGTCATGTGGGTGAGTCGCCCCGCCGCGAGGCCGGCGCCCTCGCTCGCCATCCGGTAGAACGTGCCCAGCGCGTTCACGTCGAGTTCCATCGCCGGGCCCGTGTCATCGCTCATCTCAGGCGGGTGTCGCCTCGATGTTGTTCACCATCGTGACGAACTCCTCCAGGTCGGGGAAGGCGTACAGCTCGGCCTCGATCTCGTAGCGGGGCACGTCCAGCGAGGAGTCGAACACGAGCGCCAGGTCCTGGCCCCCCAGGTCGGCGGTGCGCTCGACGACCTCCGCCAGCGGGGCGTACACCAACTGCGGGGTGGCGGTGTCGATCGTCTTGCCCAGCACGTCAGCCCACCCGGTGATGAACCCGTTGCCCATTATCATCCCGAGTTCCTCGACCGCCGAGCGGGCCATGTCACCCGACACGTCGGAGACGTCGTCGACCATGTCCGACAGCATCAGGTAGGTGATCTTCTTGGCGCTCTCCTCCGGGAACAGGATCAGGAGGTGACCGTGTGGTGCCTCCTGCAGGCGGATGCGGACGCCGACCCGCTTGCCGCCCTCGACCTGATTGGGGATGTCGGCGACGTCGACGAAGTTGGTCTTCGTCACCTGCATGCGGGCGTCCTCGCCGGTGAGCTTGGACATGTTCTCCGCGACGCCGTTGGTACCGACCTTGGCCATCTCGTTGATGAGACTCAGCTTCCTGATGTCGACCTTGAGACCCTCAGTGCTCGAACTCATTGTGTCCTCCCGTGTCGAACCCCCGACCGCCGCGTGCGAGGGGCGGGCGACGATCCCTCTGTCACGATGTCCGGTTTGCTCACGACGGTCATAAGCACTTGGGTGAGGGACTTATAAACGTCGGCCGGACTCACAGCGTCTCGACGTCGAGGATGTTGACGACGTCGCCCTCGCCGAGGATGGCGGCGCCGCTCAGCCCGGGGATGTCGGCCATGAACCCCTCGAACGGCTTGACGACGACCTCCTGCTGGCCCCGCACCCGGTCACAGCGGATCGCCGCCTGGCGCACGTCGTCCTCCAGGGTGACGAGCATCCCGCGCTCCTGGGGGCCGCCCATGTCGCGGTCCCCGTCGCGACCGGGAGCGTCCATCGCCTCTCCCAGGTCGATCAGCTCGCGCTCGTCGCCGCTTGGCGTGCGGACGACCTCGCCGCCGTCGGTGACCGGCTGGGCGGCGCCCATGCCCTCGATCTCGTCGACGACGCGGATCGGGACGCCGTACTCCTCGTCGCCGACCTCCATGAACAGCACCTCGGAGATGGCGACCGACACCGGCAGCGCCAGGCGGACCGTCGTCCCCTGGCCGGGCTCGCTCTCCACCTCGACCTCGCCGTCGAGGTCCTCGACGGTTGTGGCGACGACGTCCATCCCGACGCCACGCCCGGAGACGTCGGTCACCTCCTCGTTGGTCGAGAAGCCGGGGTGGAACACCAGCTCGCGGGCCGCGTCGTCGGAGACGCGCTCGGCCTCGTCCTCGGTGTACATCCCCTTCTCGACGGCCGCCTCGCGGAGTTCGTCGGGATCCAGCCCCCGGCCGTCGTCCTCGACCTCGACGTAGACGGTGTCACGGGCGCGGTAGGCACGCAGGGTCACCTGGCCCTCCTCGTCCTTGCCGGCCGCGGCTCGCTCCTCGGGCGGCTCGATACCGTGATCGACCGCGTTGCGGACCATGTGGATCAGCGGGTCGCTCATCCGCGAGAGGATCGACCGGTCGACCTCGACGTCCTCGCCCTCGATGTCGAAGGCCACGCGCTTGCCCTGGTCACGGGCCACGTCGCGCACGACGCGGGGGAGCCGCTGGGTGACCGTCCGCACCGGCACCAGTCGCATGTCCATCACCACGTCCTGCATCTCGGTGCCGATCACGTCGAGTTCGTCCAGCTCCTCGGCCAGCGGCTGGACGTCGACGTCGACCTCACGCAGCGCACGCCGCATCCGTGCCCGACTCGTCACCAGCCCCTCGACCAAGTTCAGCAGCTCGTCCACCTGGTCGACGTCGACCCGGATCGACTGGATCGCGTCCGTCTCCCTGGTGGCGTCGGCCGCCTCCGCGTCGTCCGCCGGTTCGTCCGACTGGACCGCGTCGGGTGACACCGGCGCGCGCTCGACCCACTCCTCGATGCGGTTGTCCGAGATGTCGGTCTCGTCGGCCAGCGCCCTGGCGTCCGCGACGACCAGGTCGCCGACGGTCTCCACGTCCGCCTCCGCGAGGCGCTCGGCGTACGCCGACCCGATCCCCTTTATCGTCTGCACGTCGGCCGTCGCCGCGTCCGGCACCGACGGCTCGGGCTCGGGCTCCGGGGTCGTCGGCTCCGGTTCCGGCTCCGGCTCTGGTTCGGACGCCGGGGTCGTCGGCTCCGGGTCGGGCTCGGGCTCCGGTTCGGACGCCGACTCGGCATCGCCGTCCTCGCCGGTGACCGAGGAGGCGTCGATGTCGACGTCGACGCCGAACTCCGAACTGACCGCGACGTCGTCCAGGTCGCCCTCGACCTCGATGTCCTCGAGGTCGATCTCCTCGGGGTCCTCGACGTCCTCGATCCCCTCCACGTCGCCGATCTCTCCGACCTCGACCTCGGTGACCTCGACGTCGTCCTCGGCCGTGACACCGGTGTCGGCCTCGGCGGTGTCGGTGTCTGCGTCGACACCACCCTCGGCGTCGGCCGTCGTGGACGGCGTGTCCGTCTCGCCCTCCGTCGCCGGCCCGGCGTCGGCCTCGACGCCGTCGTCGGCCACGGGCTCGACGGGCTCGTCCTCTATCTCGGCGGGTTCGAGCAGGTCCTCGAAGCCCACCTCCTCGCTGGTGTCGATACCGGGGAGGTCGGCCTCCTCCAGTTCCGTCTCGATCTCTCCGACGTCGACGGTGTCGTACCGCTCCTGCATCGAGCGGAACTCCGTCATGGCGTCCGTCGTCTCCGCATCGGCGTCGGCCTCCGCGGCGGGCGCCGCGGTCACCCGGTCAGTCACGTCGGTGAGGTGGACGACCCCGACCTCCTCGACGTCGTCCAGCGCGGAGCGGATCTCGGACTCGGGAACGTGACTGCCGATCACCGTCTCCAGGCGGGCGGGGTCCTCCGCCGCGACGGTCGGCTCCGGCGGCCGGGTGTCGAGGAGGTCGAAGGCGTCACGCAGCGCCTCGACGACGCGACTGCCGTTGTTCCGGTCCGGTTCGGTGTGCACCTCTAGGGCGAGGTGGTACGCCTTCCGGCTCTCCGGGAGCGTCGTCTCGACGTCCTCGACCGCCGCGGCGACCGCCTCGTCGGTCGGGGGCGCCGCCGGGTCGACCGCGTCGGTGTCGGCGGACGCCTCGGTGGGCTCCGCATCGGCGTCGGCGGACGCCTCGGTGGGCTCTGCGTGGGCGTCGACTTCTGCGGGGTCCGCTGCTGTCTCCGCGGAGTCGGCGGACTCCGGCTCCGCGTCGGCGTCGGCTTCAGCGAGGTCGGCAGGCTCCGGCTCCGCGTCGGCGTCGGCTTCAGCGGGGTCGGCGGACTCCGGCTCCGGCGCTGTCTCCGCGGGGGCAGCGGGCTCCGGCTCCGCGTCGGCGTCGGCTTCGGCGGGATCGGCAGGCTCCGGCTCTGCCTCGGCGTCGGCGGGGTCTGCCTCGGCCTCGGGTTCAGCGGGCTCGGCGCCGGTCTCCGCGGGGTCAGCCTCGGCCTCCTCGCCGAGCAGTTCGTCGAAGCCGACCTCGTCCTCCTCGTCGTACTCGCCGAACTCGACGTCCTCGAGTTCGTCCTCGATCTCGTCCAGGCCGACGGTGTCGTAGGCCTGCTGCATCTGCTTGAACTCGCTCATCGCGTCCTCGATCTCGCCCTCTGCCTGGATCACCTCGGGGTCGAGGTCCTCCTCGGCGGCGTCCGCGTCGGCGTCGGCGTCGACACCGACCTCGGCGGGCCCGGCGTCGGCCGGGTCGGGGGCCGCGTCGGTTCCGGACTGGACCTCGGGGGCGACGCGGTCGGTCACGTCCGTGAGGTGGGCCGCCCGAACGCCGTCGACGGCGTGCAGTGCGGCGCGGACCTCGTCCTCGGGGAGGTCACTGCCGAACAGGGCGTCGATCTCCCCGTCGTGCCCGCCGACGACGACCTCCGTCTCGGCGGGGTCGGTGCCGAGCAGGTCGAAGGCGTCCCGCAGCGCCTCGACGACCGCCTCGCCGGCGTCGGGATCGTCTGCCGGCACCGCCATGCGGACGTGGTGGACCCCCCGATCCAGCGTCGCCGGCGGCCGCGCCGACTCGACCAACGCCTCGACGGCCGCCTCCCCCGGCTCCGACACCGTCGGCTCCGCCTCGGCGTCGGCGGGTTCGGGGTCCGCTTCTGCCTCTGCGGGTCCGGGGTCCGCTTCTGCCTCGACGGGCTCCGCTTCGGCTTCGGCCTCGGCGGGTTCGGGGTCCGCTTCCGCCTCTGCGGGTTCGGCAGGCTCCGCTTCGGCTTCGGCCTCGGCGGGGTCCGCCTCAGGTTCGGCGGGGTCCGCCTCGGCGTCGGCGGTCGCCGGGCCCTCGTCGAGGAGGTCGTCACCCAGCAGTTCGTCGAAGCCGACCTCGTCCTCCTGGTCGTACTCGCCGAACTCGACGCCCTCCAGTTCCTCCTCCATCTGATCGAGGCCGACGCGGTCGTACTCCTCCTGGAGGTCCTGGAACTCGCTCATCGCGTCCTCGACCTCCTCGTCCGCGCCGGCCGGTTCGGGGCCGGCGTCGGTCTCGGCGGCGTCGCCGGTCTCGGCCCCCGTCTCGGCGTCGTCGTAGGCTGGGTCGACCTCCTCCTCGACGATGTCGTCGAACGCACCGGCGTCACCCATGTTCTCCAGGCCGGCCACGTCGTCGACGCGCTCGACCGCCTCGTCGAGGTCGTCGTACTCCTCGAACTGGTCGAGCAGTTCGTCGACCTCCATCTCCTCGGGGTCGCCGACCTCGGCGTCGGCGTCGGACTCGTCCGCGTCCGCGGCCGTGGTCCCGACCGCCCGGTCCACGACCCCGGGGTCGACCTCGGTGATGATGGCGTCCTCGACGGCCTCGACGGGGTCGAGCGCGGCCGCGACGGCGGCCTCGTCGACCGCGCTGCCGAAGGCGGCGTCGACCGTCTCGGCCTCGGCAAGATCCTCGGGAGAGGCAGGGTCGGTCGCCAGGAGGTCGAAGGCGTCCGACAGCGCGGTGATTGCGGCGTCGGCGCTGCCGGGCGCGGTCAGGGAGAACCGCGCGTGGAAGGCCCGGTGGTCGCTGCGTGGCAGGCGGTCGGCCCCGCCCAGCAGTCGCTCGGTCTCCTCCTCGGAGGGCTTCACCAGCCCGGTGGAGTCCTCGATCTCCGAGCGCAGGCTCTCGATCCGGCTGGAGGGGTCGCTCTTTATATCGCCGTGGCGGTCGATCTCCCCGATCATCCGCTCCAGGTCGTCGACGGCGGCGAACACCTCGTCCATCAGCTCCGGCGTGATCGACAGCGACCCCACGCGAACGGCGTCGAGCAGGTCCTCGATCGCGTGCGCCAGGTCGCTCGCCCGGGTGAACCCCATCGCCCCACAGTTCCCCTTCAGGGTGTGTGCGGTGCGGAACACGTCGTCCATCGCGGCGTCGTCGTCGGGGTTGCGCTCCAGTTCGAGGAGTGCGTTGTTCAACTCCGTTATCGACTCCTCGCTCTCCTGAACGAATTCGCCTATGTACTCACTCATGCGTGTGCCTCCTCTCGCTGCCGTTCCCGTTGCTGGTCGCGAACCGCGTCCCGGACCGCCGCCGGGAGGGCGTCGACCGACGCGACGCGGTCGACGGCACCCGTGTCGACCGCCGACCCCGGCATCCCGTAGACGGGACTGCTCTGTCGGTCCTGTGCGATCGTCGCCCCGCCCGCGTCGGCGATGGCCTCGGTCCCCCGGGCGCCGTCGCTGCCCATCCCCGTGAGCACGACGCCGACCAGCGGGTCGAGGGGGTCGTGGACCGCGGCGGCGGAGACCATCGTCACGTCGACCGAGGGCCGGACGTTGTTCACCGGGTCACCGTCAAGCGGCGCCACGACCAGGTCGGTGCCGTCGTCCTCGACGACCTCCAGGTGCCGGTCACCGCTCGCGAGAACGGCCTCGTCGGGCGAGACGCGGGTTTCCGCGGTCACCTCCTGCACGTCGTAGTCGCTGACGCCGTCCAGGCGGAGCGCCAGCCGGCCGGTGAACGCCTCGGGCATGTGCTGGACGACGACCACCCGCGCGCCGATCCCGGTCGGAAGCGCGGCCAACAGCCCCTCGACGATCCCGGGACCGCCCGTCGAGGCACCGACGACGACCGTCGTCGGCGTCCCCTCGTCCGCGACGGCGCTTGCCGCCCGGGCGACACGGGTCGCCATCTCGCCCGGGTCCACGTCGGCACGGGCGGGGCGGGCGCGCACCGTGTCCCCGTCGGTCACGTCCACGTCGTCGGCGTCGCCTCCGTCCGACCGTCCGGTGTCCACGGCATCACGCGACCCGTCGACGGGCGGGTCCTCGGTCGTCTCGTCGGTCCCGTCGGGGGTCGCCGTCAGGTCGGTCACCACGTCGTCGACGGTCGCGGTCGCGTCGTCGATCGCCGTCGTGTCGTCCGTGGCGTCCACCGCCGTGGTCGTGTCCGTGTCGCCGTCGCCGGGGGTGCCCCTGGTGAGCGTGTCCGTCGGGGTGCCGGCGACGGCCTCGACGGTGCGGACGAGTTCGTCCGCGACCGTCTCGACGTCGACGTCGTCGCGGTCGCCGCCCTTGCCGACGAAGTCGACGGCACCGCTGGCGATCGCGCTGAGGGTGGCGTCGGCGTCGTCGTCGGCAGCCAGCATCACGACCGGCGTGGGGTTCTCCTCCATTATCCGCTCGGTGGCCTCGATACCGTCCATACCGGGCATCTCGACGTCCATCGTCACCACGTCCGGGTCGTGGGCGACGGTGTACTCGACCGCATCGTGGCCGTCGCTGACGATGGCGACCTCGAAGCCGTGATCGGTCAGCGCGTCACCGACGACGTCACGAACGAACCGGGAGTCGTCGACGACGAGAACGCCGGTCATCGGAACGTCAGGCGGCTGCGACGTCCTGGATGGCCTTGCGGACGCTTGGCTCCTCGAACGGCTTCGTCACGTAGCCGTCGGCACCGGCCTTGACGGCGAGTTTCATCTTCTCGCGCTGGCCGACGGAGGTGCACATGATCACGCGAGAGTCCCGGTCGAGTTTCTTGATCGCCGCCGTGGCCTTGATGCCGTTGCACTTCGGCATCACGATGTCCATCATCACGATGTCGGGCTCGTGCTCCCGGTAGTGTTTCACCGCCTCCGCCCCGTTGGCCGCCTCCTCCACGATCACGTAATCGTCGTCCTCGAGGATCTGCTCCAGCAGACTGCGCATGAACTGGGAGTCGTCCACGATGAGGACCTCTTTCGCCATCCGGGTTTCACCGATGGTCAGTATCGGGGGGGACGACATAAATGCTGTTGCCGCTCCACGGGAAACGACGCGACGACCCAGCCCGGGACGGGAGGGGACGGCGCCACGGCGGGGTCGAACGGGGAGTAACGTTATGTGTCCCGGCGGAGCAGTAGCGGGTACGATGTCCGGTGAGTTGCCGGAGGAACTGATGGACGTCGACGTGGAGTCCGACCTCCTTGAGGAGGACGAGGAGTCGGTGCTCGACGTCGACGAGCCCCAGGAGGAGACGGAGCGCATCACGGTGTTCGACCTGGGCGGGCACCTGTACGGTGCCCCCGTGCTCGAAGTCGAGGAGGTGATCAGGACCACCCCCCTCACGCGGGTCCCGCGCACCGCCGACGCCGTCGACGGCGTCATCGACATCCGGGGGTCGATCACCGTCGTCATCAACCCGTGGGACCTGCTCGACCTCCCCGCGGCGCCGAACGAGTGGGACAGGCAGTTCGTCGTCGCCTTCCAGACCGACGACGGGCAACAACCGGTGGGCGTCCGGATCGACCGTATCGTCGGCGTCGAACCGATCCCGGTCAGCCAGATCGACCGCGCCGACCCCGACGACGCCCCCAACGGCGACCACCCGCTCGTCGAGGGCGTCGCCCGTCGCCGTGACGGCGACGAGGTCACCGAGCGGATCGGGCTGATCGACGTCGACGCGCTCATCGCCGTCGCCGGCCAGCACCCACACACCACCCGCGACCTCGGCACCGACGCCACCGCCGACGACTGACCGTCTCGGGGGCCCTAACCTGTGAGAGGGCACGAGTCCGCGTGAGCCCGTTCCTGAAACGATCCTTTCAGTCTGGGGAAAGGGTACACCCCTCGACGGGCAAGGGTGCTCGTGACACGACACCGGCGAACGATCCTGGCAGGTGCCGGGACCGCACTCTCGGCACTCCTCGGCGGGTGTGTCTCCGACGACACGCCGTCGGGCAGCGTCGGGTACGACACGTTCCAGATGGGAGCGTTCCGTGCGTCGCGGAATCCGCTGAACGGGGCGACGGCAGCGATCGACGTGTTCACGACCGCGAGTGCGGCACGGGAAGGGGTCCCGCTCGACGACGTAGACGAGGGTCGCCGGTTCGGCGCACTCACCGAGGGACAGAGCGGAACCGCGGAGGGGTTCGTCGAGACGACGGCGTACGACACCGAGATCCTGGTGTCGGTCGTCTCCCGGTGGCCGAAGTCGAACCCGTCCGGGGTGGAGGTGACGGACCTGGCCCGGACCGACGAGCGGATCACGGGCGCGGCGGTGGCGAGGGGTGCGGACCCCGAGAAGGGGGACAACGCCCCCACGTACCCGGTGGCGCTCGTCAGGGTGGCCGTGGGGAGCGAGCGACCCGCGCGGGTCGAGATGACCGTCACCGACGGGACCGGGACCGAGACCACGGTCGAGGCGCCGGTGGAGTGATCGGCGGCACGGACTCACCGCCCGGCGTCGTCGCGCTCCGTCCTCGTCCGGGCGGTCACGTAGATCCCCGCGAGGACCACCGCGCCGCCGACGACCGTCGACGGCGGCGGCACCTCCGAGAGCAACAGCACGGCGAGGACGGCACTCCCGAGGGGTTCACCAAGCAGCGTGACACTCACCACCTCGGACTCGACGTGTTCCAGCGCCCAGTTGACGACGGTGTGGCCCAGCAGACCGGGCCCGAGCGCCATCGCCGCGAACAGCAGGTACTCCCGGGGCGGGTACGCGAGTAGGTACGCCACGACGCCCGACTCCAGGCCGCGGACGACCACCAGCACGAGCAGGACGGCGGTCGCCGCCGCGTACACCACGGTGACGTACGGGAACAGCGGGACACGCTGGCGGAGGTCCCGCCCGACGAGGACGTAGACGGCCATCATCACCGCGCCGACCACCGCGAGGGCGTTGCCGACGGCGCTGTCGCCGGCGAGTGACCCCGACTCGCCGACGGCCATCACCGCAGCGCCGACCACGGCGACCCCGATCCCCGCGACTGCGGCCCGCTCGGGTGGCTCTCGCAACACGAGGTAGGCACCGATCGCGACGAACACCGGCTGGGTCTGGACCAGCGTGACGCTCGCGGCGACGGTCGTCAACTCGACGCTTCTGAACCACGCGAAGAAGTGGACCGCGAGCGCCGCCCCGGCGACGGCCGCCACACCCAGGTCCCGCCGGGAGAGCGACCGCAGCGCCGTCCGTCCCCGCCCTCGTCCCAGCGCGACCGGCGCGACGAGGGCGGTCATGAACAGCACGCGGTACAGCGCCTTCACGCCGTCCGGGGCGGCGCTGTACCGGACGAGGATCGCCGACGTGGAGACGGCGGCGACGGCGACGGCGAGTGCCGCCATCGGCGCACGGGCGACCCGGCGTCGGACGCCACCGGCGGGTGACTTCGCCTCGTTCGGCGTCTCGGAGGTTCGGGTCGCGTCGGCCACCGCCCGCCGGTCGGGACGCCGCCGGTTTACCAGTACCGCCCGCGGCACCCGTGCCGGTGCCGACGGGTCAGTCGTCGGCGGCGTCGACCATCCCGCCGAACACCTCGTCCGCGGTGTCGGGGGTGTCGAAGTCGTGGAAGTGCTCGCCGCGCTCCTTCGTGAGCACGTTCAAGGCCGCGGCAGCACCGTCACCGGCGGAGATGACCGCCTGCCACTCCTCGGCGCGGACCATCGCCCCCGTCGCGTAGGCGTCCGCCACTGAGGTCTCCATCGTCACGTCCACCTCGACGGTGTCCTCGTCGGTGAAGTCACAGCCAAGCGCCTCCGCCAGCGAGCGGTCGGCGCCGGTCGCCAAGACCACGTACGACGCCGTGTGCTCGCCGGCGGCGTCGCCCTCGCCGTCGTCCTCGTCCGCGACGGTGAGCGTGAACCCATCGCCGTCGGCCTCGACGTCGGTTACCTCGGCGTGGTGGCGCTCGGCACCGAAGTCGGCGGCCTGCTGGCGGGCGGTCTCCAGAAAGGCGTCGCCGTCGACGGAGCCGACCCCGAGGTAGTTGAACAGGTGCGCGCTGTGCATCCAGGTGTCGTCGGTGTCGAAGACGACCGTCGAGAGTCCGTTCTTCGCGGTGAACAGGGCGGCACTCAGGCCGGCGGGGCCGCCGCCGACCACCGCCACGTCGTGCTCGGACATGTCACCCTGTTTCGAGGGCCAGCCGGATAACTCCCCCCGCAGCGGCAACGACCGTCGGGGTCTGACCGGCGCCCGCCGTCGGCGGTCAGTCGTGTGCCAGCAGCGCCCGCGTGCGGCGGTGGCGGTGCCGGAACATCGGCTCGAAGCCGACCACCGCGAGCGGGCTCAGTGCCCCGCCGGCCCGACCGCCCGGCAGGCGGTACTCCACGCGGTCCCGCAGGAGTGTCTCGTCGCCGTCGGCGTAGAAGGAGTGGGTGTGCTCCCAGTGGGCGAACGGGCCCTCGACCATGTCGTCGACGAAGCGAGCGGCGCCGTCGCCGATCCGGCGGTCGACGATCCGCGAGGTCCACCCCTGGCGCGGGCCGACGCCCAGCGGCCGCACCGAGAGGTCGAGTTCGGACCCGGCGACGAGCGTCGGCTCCTCGTCGGCGGCGACGGTCTCGGTGCCGCCGTCGCCCTCGGCGCTCGGCAGGCGAACCGCCTCGACGCGGAGGTTCATCCAGCCGGGCGTGAGCGCGGTCAGCCCCGCCGGCGTCGAGTGAAACTCCCACACCTCGGACAGCGGCGCGGCGACCCGCACCGACCGCTCGTACACGCTCATCGACGGCGATCGGCGGGTCGCGGGCATAACCGCCACGGTCGGACCCGGCAGCGACGGGAGCGAGAGGCGATGCGGCCCGGAGGTCAGATTCGGGGTGCGCGTGACTCGACGCGTGCGAGGGACGACTGACCGAGCGCAGCGAGGGAGGGAGGAGGCTGGGGAGGCGTGAGGCGGCGGTCGCGGCGGGTGGGACGGAGAGGGGCCGGCGGCTCGACGATGGCGCGGGACGCAAGCACTGCAACGAGGGAGCACGGCGACCGAGCGAAGCGCGCAGCGACCGCACCGAGTCGAGCCGCCGGGGGCTCTCGGGGCCGACCAAGGATGGACGAGAGATCACGGAGAGCGATCTGAGGACCGCGGCGACCCGCGCGACCCGAGCCGCCAGTGGCTCTCGGGGTCGTCCGGGGGTCCACGAGAGTCGCGGAGAGAAACGGTCTTGTCCGGCCTCCCGCTGGAACGGCCATGACCGACGACCGACCCGACGAGGAGCCGACCGACCGCGAGGTGGCCTGTTTCGAGGCGGGCGTGAAGTTCGGCTCGCTGTACCACCAGTTCGCGGGGACGCCGGTCGCGCCGGGAAGCGTTGACGACCTGGCCCGTGCCGCCGAGAGCGCCATCGAGAACCAGCCCCACTGCCGCGCCGTGCGAGTCGACCCGCGCCGGGAGGCGCTCGCGGCGGCCGCCGAGGCACACGGCTACACGGAGTTCACCGGCGAGTTCGCCGAGGTGGAGATCGAGATAGAGCGCGACGGCGTCGACGTGCTCGCCCGGATGGCGATGGAGGAGGGGTACCCGCTGATGCAGGTCGAGTCGGTGTCCAAGTCCGGCGGCGACGGGGACGGGAACGACGGCGGCACCTGATTCCCTGGGCCGGAGTCGCCGGCGAGGCGTCAGACGACGCGCGGGCGGTCGATTCAGCGGGGTTTAAGCGGGACCACGCGCAAGGACGGCACATGAGCCAGTCTGCTCTGGACGACGAGGAACTGTTCGGCGAGGCCGCGACCGAGATGCGCACCGACGTCGAGGACGCCCTCGAGGAGGCACGCGACGCCCTGCCGGACCCCGAGGAGTTCTGGGAGGTCGACGCCGACAACGTCGTCGGCGCGCTCAACGGCCTGAAGACCGGACTGGACGCCGGCGAGGCGGTCGATCACCTGCGGGACGCGAAGAAGTGGTTCACGATGGGCCAGCGCGCCGACGCCTTCGACGACGCCGACGACCTCCAGGCGGAGATCGAGGACCTCGAGGCACTCGTCACCGACATCGAGGACGCGAACGACCAGGTGACCGACCTCGCGGCCACCGTCCCCGGCCTGAAAGAGCAGTTGGACGACGACTGACCGCTCCTCACGTCTCGTCAGCGTCGGCCCACAGCCCCCGCTTCAGTCCGAGCCCCGCCGTCCAGACGTTGTTGGCCTGGAAGATCTCGACCGCCTGGAACCCCTCGAACAGCGCCGCCTCGGACTCGCCCATCGCCGCCAGAACGGCACTCCGGTCCCGCGCGAGGCGGGGCGCGCCGACGGTCCAGGCGGTCGCGAGGACGACGTACTCCTCCGTCCGGCGGTCCAGTTCGCCCTGCAGCACGCAGACTCGCTCCCGTTTCAGCAACTCCCGGCAGTAGTCCGGGTCGCGGGCCGCCAGCGCGAAGTGGGCGGGACGGCGGTCGAGGTCGGCCTCGACTTCGGCCAGCGCGTCGCCGTCTTCGGGGCCGACCGGCGAGACTGGCGCGCCGTCGATGGCTCGCTCCATCCAGGCGAGACCGGTCGCGTGGGCCGCGGCGGCGGCGATCTCGACGATGTCGCGGTCCGAGCGGTCGAACAGCCGCCCGTCGACCGTCGGGCGCAAAACGCTGTCGTACCGGACACCGGGGGGCGCGGGAGTGGGAGGGATCACCCGTCGGCGGCACGCTCGTCAACGGCGGCACACACCTCGGCGAGCGCCGCCGCCGCGGTCGACAGCAGGCGCTCGCCCGTCTCGGCGTCGCCCTCGGTGGGGTCGCCGACGACGCCGTTCTCGGAGAACTCGTCGGTGTCGTGTGCCAGGTTGACGCCGGCGACCCACTCGCCCCACCGGTCGCTGGCCCCCTCGCGAGCCGCCTCGACGCGGTCCTCCCGGACCAGGTCGGGTCTCGTCGCCCGCAGCAGTGCCGTCTCGCGCCCGCCGCCGTGGCCCATCGGCGGGACCTCACCGTCGCCCGTTCCCTCGACGTGCTCGAACCAGGTGAAGGGGACGGCGTGGGCGTCGCCGTCGCGGGTGAGTCGGGCGGCGACCTCGCGGAGGGCGTCGACGTTGCCGCCGTGGCCGTTGACGAGGACGACGCGGTCGAAGCCGTGACTCGCGAGCGAGGCGGCGGTCTCGCGGACGTACGCCCGGAAGGTGTCCGGCGACACCCACAGCGTGCCGGCGAAGGCGCGGTGCTCCTCCGCGACGCCGACGGGGATCGCCGGCGCGACGACCGGTCGCTCGCCGGTCTCGCGCTCGTGGCGGTCGGCACCGGCAGCGGCGACCGCCTCGGCGGTGTAGGTGTCGGTCCCGAGCGGGGCGTGGGGACCGTGTTGCTCGGTGCTGCCGACGGGCACGAGCGCGAGGCCCGTCTCGGCGTCGGCGGCGTCGGTCCAGGTCGTCTCGGAGAGGTCCATACGCCGCCTGGGGGCGCCCGTCTCTTGTATCGGGCGCCCCCGACAGGAGTCAGTCGCCGTGCCGGACCAGACAGTTCGACAGCCCCATCAGTTCGACGGAGTCGGAGTTGTCCGGCGAGTGGACGACCATCCCGCCCTGCTCCATGTACGGCACCTTCCCCTCCAAGTCGGACGGGATGTTCACGCTCTGGATGGCGTCCTCGTCCCCGAGGTTCAGGACGACGGTGGTGTTCACCTGCTTGAACACGGGGTCGGCCACGTCCTGGGGGTCCTGGGTGACGAGAAAGAGGCCGAGTCGCTCCTTGCGGCCCTGCTTGGCGGCCTCGGTGAACTTGCCGATCACCTTCCGGGCCTGGACGCTGTCGGCGTCGGTGAGGAAGTTGTGCGCCTCGTCCATGCCGACGACCAGGGGCGTGCGCTTTATCCGCTCGTGGTGGGGGTCGTTCGACAGTTTCTCGTCGACCAGCAGGGAGGCGAGCGCGAGGACGACCGTCTCGGTGGCCCGGGAGTCGTTGATGTGGTACGTCGGCACCACCGACAGGCCGCCGGGACGGACGAACTCCGTGACCCGCTCCTCGATCGAGGGCGCGGGACCGTCGAACACCCGGCCGCTGGAGCCGCCGAGAACACGGCGCTTCACCGCGTCGAAGGTCGCCTCGTGCACGCGCCCGGACTCGTCGAGTTCCTCCCGCAGGGCGGGGTCCTCGACGTACGAGCGGAACTCCTCGTAGGTGCCGTCGCTGCCGTGTGTCTTGAAGAACTCCCGGATGAGGTAGTTCAGGGCGTCGTACTGGTTGTCGTTCAGGCCGCCGCCGGCGACCAGCCAGGGGTTGCCCCGCACCATCGAGAACGGCACCGAGAACGGCACCTGCTCGGCGCGGTGGTCGTCGGTGCTGTAGGTCGCGCCGTCGATCTCCGGGACGAACGCCTTCGTGTCGTCGTGACCCCCGTAGGCGATCCCCTCGCGGTCGTAGCGCCGGCGCGCTTCGTCGTCCAGGTCGGGGTCGTCGTGCATCTGGGCGTACTCGTCCTGGGGGTCGAACTGGACCACACCGGGCCGCACGGTGCGACCGTCGTCCATCTCGTACTGGCGCTCGGGGGCGAGA